>JACRKA010000198.1 GCA_016219905.1 Verrucomicrobiota bacterium | reverse complement strand
GACCGCGCCGAGCGGGATGCCGGTGGCCACGATCAGCACGTCGCGCATCGAGCCGAGGCTGAAGTAGAGCAGCACGAAGATCAGCCCCAGCGCCATCGGCACGACGAACATCAGCCGGCGGTTGGCCCGCTGCATGTTCTCGAACTGGCCGCCCCACTCGATGGAGTAGCCTTCGGGCAATTTCACTTCTGCGCCGACGCGCTTCTGCGCCTCGGCGACACACGTGGCCACGTCACGGCCCCAGACGTTGCACTGCACGACAATCCGGCGCTTGCCCCATTCGCGGTTGATGGTGGCCGGGCCTTCGGTTTCCATGATCTTCGCCACGCGGTTCAGCGGCAACACCGGGCCGGCGGCGGTCGGGATCAGCGTGGCCGCCAATGCTTCGGGGTCGGTGCGCTGGCGGTCGGGCAGGCGGACGACCAGCGGGAACCGGCGCTGGCCTTCACGGACTTCGCCGACCTTCTTGGTGCCGACGGCTTCGACGACGTTGAGCACGTTGCGCGTCGGCACGCCGAAGCGGGCGATGGCCTCGGGATCCACCTTGACCTGCAACACGGGCTGGCCGGTGAGTTGTTCGCCGCGGACCTCGGTGGAGCCGCGGATGCCGCCGAGGACTTTCTGCACGTCTTCGGAGAGGTCGTGGAGTTTGTCGAGGCCGTCGCCGTAGATTTTGATGGCGATGTCGCCGCGCACGCCGGCGATCATTTCCTGAAAACGCATCTCGATGGGCTGGCTGAACGCGGCGGTCATGCCCGGCAGTTTGTTGAAGACGCGTTTTTTCATCTCGGCCACCAGTTCAGGCTGGGTGCGCGCCTTCGTCCATTGATCGCGTGGTTTGAGGGCGACGAAAAAGTCGGTCAGTTCGATGCCCATCGGGTCGGTGGCGACCTCGGCCGTGCCGAGCCGCGACCAGATGTGTTCGATCTCATCCGGGAACTCCGCCATCATCCGTTTCTCGATCCGGTCGTTCCAGGCGACGGCCTCTTCCACCGAAATGCCGGCCAGCCGCACCGTGCTGATGGCCAGGGCTTGCTCGCCGAGCTTCGGCAGAAATTCGCCGCCCATGTTCAGCGCCAACGCGAGGCCCCCCGCCAACAAACCGAGAGCGCCCAGCAGAACCGTCTTGCGGAACCGCAAGGCCGCGTCGAGTTGGGGCGCATAAAGCCGCTGGGCCAGCCGCACCAGCCACGGCTCCTTTTCCTTGACCTGTTTGGGCAGCCAAAGGCTGGCCATCACCGGCGTCAGGGTCAGCGCCAGGATCAGCGCGCCGAGCAATGCGTAGATCATGGTAAGCGCCATGGGCCTGAACATTTTGCCTTCGATGCCTTCGAGAGTCAGGATGGGCAGGAACACGATGAGGATGATGCCGACGCCGAAGGCGACGGGCCGCGCGACCTCCAGCGGGGCGCTGGCCAGCGTTTCGCGGCGTTCCTCTTCCGTGAGGGGCCGGCCCAACTTGTGTTGCAGCTCGGCCAGGCGGCGCATGGCGTTCTCGATCATCACCACCGCGCCGTCCACAATGATGCCGAAGTCAACCGCGCCGAGGCTCAAGAGGCTGGCGGCGATGCCGGTCCGGAACATCCAGTGGCCGGCGAAGAGCATCGAGAGCGGGATGGCCGCCGCCACGATCAGGCCGGCCCGCAGGTTGCCCAGGAACGCAAACAGCACCGCGACCACCAGCAACGCGCCGGCCAGCAGGTTGCGCTCGACGGTGCGGATGACCTTCTCCACCAACTCGGTGCGGTCGTAAAGCACCTCGACGATCACGTCCTTGGGCAGGATTTTCTGCACTTCGCCCAGTTGCTTTTTCAGCGCGCGCGTGACCACGGCGCTGTTTTCGCCCATGAGCATGAAGCCCAGCCCCAGCACCACTTCGCCTCGACCGCAGGCGGTCACGGCGCCGCGGCGGATTTCGTGGCCGATGTTGACCTCGGCCACGTCGCGCACGCGGACCGGAATGCCGTCGTGAGTGATGACGACGATGTTGCCGATCTGCCCGACGTTGGTGGCCAGGCCGATGCCGTGGACCAGCAACGCCTCGCCGCTGCGCACCACCCGGCCGCCGCCGACATTCTGGTTGTTGGCCTCCAACGCCCCGAACAGCTCCTCGAACGTCAGCCCGTGTTTGATCAGCCGCTCCGGCTCGACGACGACGTGGTATTGCTTCTCGAAGCCGCCCCACGAGTTGACCTCGGCCACGCCGCGCACTTTGCGCAACTCCGGCTTCACGACCCAGTCGTGCAACTCGCGCAATTCGGTCAGTGTGCGTTTCGGGTTGTCGGAGCGGACGATGTAGTGGAACACCTCGCCCAGCCCCGTGGAGATGGGGCCGAGCTGTGGCCGCTCGATGTCCGTGGGCAACTCGACGCTCTGGAGCCGTTCGCTGATGAGCTGGCGCGCGAGAAAGATGCTGGTGGCGTCGTCGAACGTGGCCACCACCTGCGAGAGGCCGAACTTCGAGATCGAGCGGACGTTGTCCAGTCCGGGCAAACCGCCGATGGCCAGCTCGACGGGCAGCGTGACCTGCTGTTCCATCTCCTGCGGATTCAGCGCGGGCGCGACGGTGTTGACCTGCACCTGCACCGGCGTGGTATCGGGGAACGCGTCAATCGGCAGGTTGATCAACGAATGCACGCCGTTGGCGACGAGCACCGCCGCCAACACGCACAGCAGGAGCCGGTTCTTCAATGACGATGTGATCAGCCAGTTCAACATGGGAGAAGACCTTTCAGGAAGCGCGGTGGCTTACTCATCCGCGCAGCCCGCGCCGAGGCGCGAGAGGAGCAACTGCGATTTCAACGCGAACGTGCACGCAACGGCGACGGGGTCGCCGGGCTTCAGACCCGCCAGCACTTCGGAGCGACCTTCCAGTTTTGCGCCGAGACGGACCGGGCGCGCTTCGTAGAGATCGTCCTCCAGCCGGACGAACACGAATGGCCGGCCGTCCACGTATTGGATGGCCGAGCCGGGCAGCAGGAGGGAACTCCGCGGGCTGCTGACGAGGATGCGGGCCTGCGCGAACATCTTGTCCCGCAGCAGGCCGTCGGGATTCGCGACCTCGGCGCGGGCGCGGGCCATGCGGGTGCGCTCGTCCACGCTTGCGCCGATCCACATGAGCTTGCCGGTGAATGTTTGTCCCGGCACTGAGTCCACGCGGAACTCGACCTGCTGGCCGACGCGGACGCGGGCTAGGTGCGCTTCCGGGATGTTGAGCATCGCCCAGACGGTGGAACGGTCGGCGAGCGTGAAGAGGGGTTTGCCGGCCTCGACGAGCGCGCCACGCACCGCGGTGCGCTCGACGATCTCGCCCGCGAACGGCGCGCGCACGTCGAGCAGGACGGCCTCGTGCGGCTTGCGGCCGAGTTCATCCACCTGCTCCTCGGTGAAGCCGAGCGTGCGGAGTTGCTGGCACGCGGCACGATGCGTCGCCTCGGCTTCCTGCAGGTCTTTCTCGGAGGTGACGCGCTCGGCGCGCAGCTTGCGCTCGCGGTCGAGCACCTGGTGAGTCAACACGGCCTTCGCGATGGACTCGGCGATGGCGGCCGACCAGAGCCGGGCGACGACCTGCTTCTCCCCGACCTTGCTGCCGAGGTCCGCGACGACTTCCTGCACAATGCCGGCGACGGGCGCGACGATCTGAGCGAACTTCGTCTGGTTGAACGCGATCTCGGCGTAGCACTCGATCGCGTCGGCGGCCACGCCTGCGGTCGGCGGCGCGGTCTGGACACCGGCGATGGCGGCCGAGTCGGCGGCAGGCAAACGGACCTTGAGGCCTTCGCCGGGTTTCAGCTTGCTGGCGAGTTCGGGATGACAGATGCCGCACTCGTCTTCGGGGACGCCGTGTTCCTTGCACATCAGGCGTTGCGCCGTCGCCGGCTTGGCCTTGCCCTTGAGTTCCGGGTGACAGATCGTGCACTCGTCCTCATAGACGTTGTGCTCCTCGCACCAGAGCCGTTTCGGGTCGCGCTGCGATGGCGCGGTGGACGCGGCGGGTTTGGCCTGGGCGTGTTTGTGGCCGGCGTGGTCATGGCCGGCGTGCTCGGCAGACTCCTCGTGTTTGGAGCAGCCGACGAACAAGGTCAGCGCGGCTGCTGTGATGAGTTGCAGAATGATCTTCATGGTTTCTGTCCTTTCGCCTGCTGTGGCGCCTCCGGCGCGTGCAGGTCTTTCATCAACAACGATTCCAGCTCCGCTTGGGCGACGTTCAACTCCAGCAGCTTGTCATAGTAGGCAAGCCGCGCCTCGACGGTCGTGCGCTGCGTGTCCAGCAAATCGAGCAGGCCGAGCTTGCCCGCGTCGT
>JACRKA010000196.1 GCA_016219905.1 Verrucomicrobiota bacterium | reverse complement strand
TGGACTTCCCGAAGCGGTGACGACCGGCTAGAACATCGCGCGCGGCAGAACAGTTTTCGACAGAAAGGACCAACCATGTCAGGCCACAGCAGATGGTCAACCATCAAGCACAAGAAGGGCGCGACCGACGCCAGGCGCGGCAAGGTTTTCTCCAAGCTCGGCAAGGAGATCGCCGTCGCGGCCAGGCTCGGCGGCGGTGATGCCGACATGAACCCGCGCCTGCGCACCGCGCTGATCAAGGCACGCGAGGTCAACATGCCCTCCGACAACATTGACCGCGCCATCAAGCGCGGCACGGGCGAGCTGCCCGGCGTGGTTTATGAGGAGATCACCTACGAGGGTTTTGGTCCCGGCGGCACGGCGCTCA
The DNA here is from genome assembly GCA_016219905.1 of Verrucomicrobiota bacterium. Lineage (GTDB taxonomy): Bacteria > Verrucomicrobiota > Verrucomicrobiia > CAIQCK01 > CAIQCK01 > JACRKA01. Next base: position 3,165 of record JACRKA010000196.1, on the reverse strand, counting down.
TCGTGGACGTGATGACGGACAACAAGAACCGTTCCTCCGCTGAAGTCCGCAACATGTTCAGCAAGTGCGGCGGCAACATGGGCGGCGGCTCGACCAAGCACCTGTTCCATCGCCGCGGCCACTTCGTCGTGGACAAGTCCAAGATCAGCGAGGACGACCTGATGACCGTCGCGCTCGACGCCGGCGCGGAGGACATGACGACGACCGATGCCGGCTACGAGATCACTTGTGAGCCGGGGAAGTTCGACGCGGTCCACAAGGCGCTGGAGGCCAAAGGCATCCAGGCCAGTCCGGCAGAATTGACCTATCTCGCGCTCAGCCCCGTGCCGGTGAGCGATGAGGCCACGGCGAGGGCGATCCTCAGGCTGATGGGCGAGTTGGAAGACCACGACGACGTGCAGAACGTCTATTCCAACTTCGACATCCCGGATGATCTGCTCGCCAAGGCCGCGGCGTGAGAAAGGAGATGGAGTAATGGAGTAGTGGAGTAATGGGAACTTCATCAATCCATATTCCCAACACTCCAACGCCCCGACACTCCAACACTCCAATGATCATCCTCGGCGTGGATCCCTCGCTTCGGTCCACGGGCTTCGGCGTGATCGAGGCTGCCGGCAACGCGATGCGGGGCCTCACCTTTGGCGAGATCAAGAACAAGCCCTCGGTGCTGCCGTCGCGCTGCCTCGTCCGCATCCACGACCAGATCCGCGACTGCATCGCCTCCTATAAGCCGGACGCGTTTGTCGTTGAGGGCATCATCTTCGTCCAGTCCACGCGCGTTGCCATCACGATGGGCCATGCGCGGGCTGCGGCCATCCTCGCCGCGGCAGAGGCCGGGCTGCCGGTCTTCGAATACGCCCCGCGCAAGGTGAAAGCCGCCGTCACCGGCCTCGGCGGGGCCGGCAAGCAGCAAGTGGGACGCATGGTCCGCGTGCTGCTCGGACTGCCGGAAGTTCCGCCGCCGGACGCAGCCGACGCGCTGGCCGTTGCCATCTGTCATGCGCAGAGCAGTCGTGGTATTGTCGTCGAGCCAGCAAATGAGATTTAGAAATTAAATCCGAAATCCGAATGTCGAAATCCGAAACAAACAGGCAGAAGACCGGCAAAACCCGGAAAAGCAAAATGAATCCGGAAGTGTTTGGTGCTTTCGGATTTCAGGCTTCGGATTTGTTTCGGGTTTCGGATTTCGGTATTCGGAGTTTCCTTTCGCCATGATCTCGTTTCTCCGCGGCAAACTCGTCAGCGCCACGCCCACGCAGGCCATCGTGGACTGCAACGGCGTCGGCTACGAACTCGCCATCCCGCTCTCCAGTGTCGACAAGTTGCCGCAGGCCGGCGGTGACGTGCGCATCCTGGTTTACTATCACGTCGTTGCGATGGAGGGCATGCCGCAGCTTTACGGATTCATGACGGAGGGCGAACGTGAGTTGTTTAGGTTATTGATCAGCGTAACCAAAGTTGGTCCGAAGGCTGCGTTGCTGATTCTGGGTGGTATGTCGGCGATCGCGCTCAAGGGCGCCATCGTCTCCAACGACGTGAAGTCGCTCTCCAAGATCAAAGGCGTCGGCGCCAAGACTGCCGAGCGACTTTGCGTGGAGCTGCGTGACAAGATTGGTGAGATCGGCGGGTTGGAAGCTGCTGGCGCGAAACATGCGCTCACGGCCGAAGAGCAGAAGCTCAACGACGCGATCCTTGCGATGATCTCGCTTGGCTACAAGCAACTGGAAGCGCACAAGGCGATCCGGGCTGCGATGGAGAGGTTGGGGCCATCCGCCACGGTGGAGGAACTGGTTCGGCAAGCGTTGAAGTCGGCCTAGGCGAATGACCGCGGAGCGAATCATGATGCGGCTGCTGGCGCTGGCGATGGGGCTTGGCCTGGCGGTCGTGGCGTCGGCCGCGGAGACTCGCGCAGACCGTGACTCGCGGATGCAGTGGTGGCGCGAGGCGCGGTTCGGGATGTTTGTCAACTGGGGCGTGTATTCGGTGCCGGCGGGGATCTATCAGGGCAAGCCGGTGGCCGACAGGGGAGAGCGGATCATGAGTCGCGCGAAGATTCCGCCGGCGGAATACGCGAAGTTTCTGGACCAGTTCGATCCGGACAAGTTCAACGCGCGCGAGTTGCTCAGGATCGCGAAGAGCGCGGGGATAAAATACATCATCGCCACGGCCAAGCATCATGACGGCTTCGCGATGTTCCGCTCGAAGACCAGCAGCTTCAACGTCTATGACGCGACGCCGTTCAAGCGCGACCCGCTCGACGAATTGGCCGAGGCGTGCCGCAAGGAGGGCATGAAACTCGGTTTCTACTATTCGCAGGCGCAGGACTGGCATCATCCGGGCGGCGCGGTTTCGGGCGGACGCTGGGACCCGGCACAGGATGGCAACATGGACGATTACATCGAGAAGATCGCGGTGCCGCAGGTGCGCGAGATGCTGACGGCCTACGGCGACGTGGCCGCGCTGTGGTGGGACACGCCGCAAGACATGACGCCGGACCGCGCGGCGAGGTTCCTGCCGTTGCTGAAACTCCAGCCGCAGATCCTCACCAACAACCGGCTTGGCGGCAACGTGCCGGGCCATTTCAGCACGCTGGAACAATACGTGCCTCCGCTCGGTCTGCCCGGCAGGGATTGGGAGACGTGCATGGCGATCAACGACTCGTGGGGCTACAAACGCGACGACAACAAGTGGAAGAGCGCGCAACAGTTGATCCACAGCCTCGTGGATGTCGCGTCCAAGGGCGGCAACTACGTGGTCGTCGTCGGCCCGACCGGCGAGGGTGTCATTCCCGTGCCCGTCGTGGAGCGCCTGAAGGCGGTCGGCGAATGGATGAGGATCAACGGCGAGGCGATCTACGCCACCACGGCCGGCCCTTTGCCGTCGTTGGGGTGGGGCCGTTGCACGCGCAGGGTGGACGGCGGGAATACGACGCTTTACTTGCACGTGTTCAACTGGCCGGGGGGCGGGAAGCTGCTTGTGCCGGACCTGAAGAACGAGCCGGTGAAAGCGTATCTGCTCGCCGACGAGGAGAAAAAGCCGCTGGCGGCCGCGGCACGGGCGGATGGTGTGGTGGTCAGCGTGCCGGCGCAGGCGCCCGATCCGAACGCCAGCGTGGTGGTGTTGCAGGTGAAGGGTGAGGTGCCGGCGCAGCCCTACGTGGTCGCG
>JACRKA010000200.1 GCA_016219905.1 Verrucomicrobiota bacterium | reverse complement strand
TCTTTTGCTCAACAAAAGGAACTTGCAGCCATGCTGATCATCGCTGAGCGCATCAATTCCACCCGTAAGAACATCGCCCCCGCCGTCAAGAACCGCGACACCGCCTTCATCCAGAACGAAGCGAAGAAGCAGGCCGACGCCGGCGCGAACTACATTGACTGCAACGCCGCCACCGTCGGCCCTGAGGCCGAGCCGGACGCGCTCTGCTGGCTTGTGAAGGTCGTGCAGGACACCGTCAACCTGCCCATCTCGCTCGACAGCCCGAACCCCAAGGCCATCGCCGCCGCGATGAAGGTCCACCGCGGCACGCCGCTGGTGAATTCCATCTCCGGCGAGCGCGAGCGCATCACCAACCTGTTGCCGCTCATCGTCGAGCACAAGCCGAAGGTCATGGCGCTCTGCATGGACGACCGCGGTATGCCGCAGTCGGCGGCCGACCGCATTGACGCCGGCACCAAGCTCCTGGACCAGATGCTCGCGGCGGGCGTGCCGCAGGGCGACATCATCATTGACCCGCTCATCTGCCCCATCAGCACCGATTCCAACCACGGTAACATGGTGTTCGAGGCCATCCGCGCGCTCAAGCAACGCTATCCCGCCGCGATGATCAGCATCGGGCTGACCAACGTCTCCTTCGGCCTGCCCGAGCGCAAATGGCTCAACCGCGCCATGCTCCTGCTCGCAATGGGCGCCGGCATGGATGCTGTCATCATTGACCCGACCGACGCCGACCAGATGGCGTTGATGTTCGCCGCCGAGACACTCCTCGGCCGCGACGAGATGTGCGCCAACTACATCATGGCCGCCCGCGCAGGCAAGCTCACCAACAACCCCAAAACCACATGAAACTCCGACCCATCACTTCCGTCGCCAAGAAACTCGGCCTCACCGCCGCCGACCTCGAACTCTACGGCACCACCAAGGCGAAGATCGCGACCCACGTCGCCGACCGCGTCAAGGACCGGCCGCCGGGCAAGCTCGTCATCGTCACCGCCATCACGCCCACGCCGGCCGGCGAGGGCAAGACCACCATCTCCATCGGCCTCTCGATGGCGCTGTGGAAACTCGGCAAGACCTCGTGCCTCGCGTTGCGCGAGCCGTCCCTCGGCCCGCTCTTCGGCCTCAAGGGCGGCGCCACCGGCGGCGGCAAGGCCACCGTCCAGCCCGCCGAGGACATCAACCTCCACTTCACCGGCGACCTCCACGCCGTCACCTCCGCGCAGAACCTGCTCGCCTCGCTGCTGGACAACCACATCTTCAACGGCAACGCGCTCGGCATTGACCCGGCCAGCATCCAGAGTCGCCGCGCGCTGGACATCTGCGACCGCTCCCTGCGCAACATCCTCATCCAGGAAAAGACCGGCCACCGCTACACCCTGTTCGAGCTGACCGCCGCGTGCGAGATCATGGCCACGCTCGTCTTCGCGAAAAACCTCGCCGACGCCAAAGAACGCCTCGGCCGCATCGTCGTCGGGTTCACCCACGACGGCAAACCCGTCACCGCCACCGACCTCAAGGCCGTCGGCGCGCTCACCGCGATCGTCCGCGACGCCCTCAAGCCCAATCTCGTCCAGACCGCCGAAGGCACGCCCGCCATCATCCATCTTGGCCCGTTCGCCAACGTCGCCTCCGGTTGCAACAGCCTCGCCGCGACCCGGCTCGCCCGCCAGCTCGCCGAGTTCACCATCACCGAGGGCGGCTTCGCGAGCGACCTCGGCTTCGAGAAATTCTGCGACCTCATCTGCCGCGCCGGCGGCTTCGCGCCCGACGCCGCCGTCGTCGTCGCGACGGTGCGCGCCCTGAAATACCACGGCGGCATGCCGCTGAAGGAACTCGGCCCGAAAAACCTCGACGCCGTCACGCGCGGCTTCGAGAACCTCCGCAAGCACATCGAGAACATCCAGGCGTTCGGCCTGCCGTGCATCGTCGCGCTCAACCACTTCGTCACCGACCACAAGCAGGAACTGGCACTCGTCCAGAAACTCTGCGCGGAGGCCGGCGCGACGTGCGTGTTCGCCGACGTGTGGGCCAAGGGCGGCCGCGGTGGCACCGCGCTGGCCGAGGCCGTCATCAAGGCCACCAGCCAGCCCAACAAGTTCAAACAGCTCTACGAAGCCGGCGCGTCCATTCCCGACAAGATCGCCGCCGTCGCGCGCGCGATGTATGGGGCCGATGACATCACGCTGATGCCCGCCGCGCAGGAGAAAGTCGCGCGCCTTGAATCTCTGGGCCTCGACAAGCTCCCCGTCTGCATCGCCAAGTCGCACCTGTCCCTCTCCGACAACGCGAAGCTGCTGAACCGGCCGCGCGGGTTCACCGTCACCATCCGCGACCTGCGGCTCATGGCCGGCGCGGGCTACATCGTCTGCTACGCCGGCGACATCATGACCATGCCCGGCCTGCCGAAGGTCCCCGCCGCCGAGCGCGCCGCCGTCGCCGACGACGGCACCCTCACCGGCCTCATGCCGGTGTAACCGCCGGGGCGGAAATCCGAAGGCTGAAATCCGAAATCCGAAGCGCAGCAGGGGCGTTTTCGTCCCCGTTCAAATCCACGCAAGCCTCTCCTTTTCTGAATCGAAAAGAAGTCCGAGTATCCGCATCTCGACGGCAGCAAAATAGAGCGAGATAGGACCGACCACGAGACAGGTAATGACCGGCGAGATCTCGAAGAGCGCAATCTTCAGCCACCAGC
>JACRKA010000194.1 GCA_016219905.1 Verrucomicrobiota bacterium | reverse complement strand
TATCTGCAACTCAGCGCACTGATGTTCCTGGAATACGCCGTCTGGGGCGCGTGGATGCCCGTGCTCGCGGCGCGGCTGCTCGGCCCGCTCCAGATGACCGGCAAACAGACCGGCTGGATTTACGCGACGTTCCCGCTCGCCAGCATGATCTCGCCGCTGTTCGGCGGCTGGCTCGCCGACAAATACGTGGACACCGGCTGGATTCTCGCCTTCTGCCACGCCGTCGGCGCGGTGCTGCTGTTCCTCGCGGCGCGCACCGCGAAGTTCAAGCCGCTGTTCGTGGTGATGCTCCTCTACTCGATGCTCTACGCGATGACGATCCCGCTGGTGAACTCGCTGATGTTCAGCCACCTCACCGACGCGGCCAAGCAATCGCCCGGCATCTTCATCTGGGCGCCCGTGGCGTGGTCGTGGATCGGCATGGCGCTCACCGGTTGGCGCAATCTCCGCAAAGGCGAAGGCGACGGCAGCGATTGCCTGAAGTTCGCCGCCGTGCTTTCGATCGTCATGACGGTGATCTGCCTCGTCCAGCCCGGGACGCCTCCGAAGGGCGGCGGGGCCGGCTCGCCGATGATGCAGGCCATCGGCCTGATGTCGGACCCGAAGTTCGCGGTCTTCATCCTCGCGTCGCTGGTGGTGGCCGGCACGATGCAGTTCTACTTCCTCGGCACCGCGCGGTTCCTGACCGACCTCGGCGTGTCGGGCAAGAACATCCCCGGCATCATGGGCATCGCGCAGGCCGCGCAGGCGCTGGCGACGCTCTTCCTGCTCGGCTTGTTCTTCGACGACAAGATGCTCGGCCCGAAATGGACCATCACGCTCGGCGCGGCAAGCTGGATGGTGCTCTACATCATCTACATGGTGAAAGCGCCGAAAGGCGTCGCGATCGTGGCGCAGGTGTTCCACGGGCTGGCCTACGTGTTCTTCATGATCGCCGGCCAGATGTATGTGAACAAGATCGCCCCGCCTGAGATCGCCGGCTCGGCCCAGTCGCTGATCATCCTGGTCACGACGGGCATCGGCCTGTTCCTCGGCACACAGGCGGCAGGATGGGCGATGGACAAGTTCTCGACGAACGGCCAGTTCAACTGGAGCAAGGTCTATATGGTGCCGATGCTCTGCACGCTCGCCGGCGTGATCGCGCTCGCGGTCGCTTTCTGACGCAATCGGCAGACTTGCGTCGTGGCGGCCAGCGGATTTGACCTGAAGCCCAAACTTCAACTGGGCGCCACGGGCGGCCACGGGCGCGCGCCGTAACCGCGCCAGCCACTGCCTTCGCACAACACCACCAGCCAGTCCTCCCGGTCTGCCATGATCTCCGCAATCTCCGCCTCATCGAGCACCATGCACGCCGTCGAAAGCGCATCGGACACCGCCGCGGTCGGCGCGAACGCCCACGCGCTCGCGCGCCGCGCGGCCGGCTTGCTGGTGCGCGGGTCCACGATGTGCCGGCCCTTCACCTCGAAGCCGGAGCCGCTGAGCGAAGCGTGCGTGAGCCAGTAGCGGCGCGGCGAATTATCGCCACCGAGGCCGGTGGACCAGCCGGGCGTGCCGTGTGGCGCGTCGCCCGCGAGCACGCTGCTGCCGCCGGCCACCAGCAGATACGCCGGACATTCCCAGTCGGCCAGTTCCGCCGCCATCCGGTCCAACGTAAAACCTTTACCCACTGCGCCAAGGTCAAACTTCAGTTCGCCCGATTCGCACACGATGGAAAGCTCCGCGCGGTCGAGCGACCAGCGCGGCGGCTCGGCAGGGCGCGGTTCGGCCGTGGCGGTGATCGAGAACGCCCCGCGCGTCGCCGCCTCCATTTCGCGCGCGATCTCCAGACACGCGAACGCCGCCTCGCCCAGCCGCAGCCGCTCGCCGGGTTGGAGTTCCGCGATGGCGGAGATGTCGCTGTTCTGCTTGAAGCGGCTGAGGAGTCCTTCGAGTTGGTCAGCCACAACGAACGCCGCCTGCGCCGCGTAGGTTTTCTCCTCGCCGGCGATGCGCACCTGGAAGTAGGTCGCCATCGCGTGATGGCTGAAAAGGTGGATATCTGGTGGCGGCTCGCTCACGGCGGCTCTATAGCACGATGCTGGAGGCCATGCGATTGAAAGTAGGGCTTGTTTCCAACCCTCCCCCTTTGAACAACAGCCGCTCGCTACGGCGTGAAATCCTGCCCCTTCTTCAACCGCGCGCAGAAGGCGGCGAGCAGCTTCGCGGCGTTGTTGAGGTCGTCGAGGGCGAGCAGTTCGTTGGGCGTGTGCATGTAGCGCAACGGCACGGAGACGAGGCCGGTGGCCATGCCGGCGCGGGTGATCTGCATGACGTTGGCGTCGGTGCCGGTGCCGCGCGCGGCGGTGCTGATCTGGTAGGGAATCTTCTCCTTCTTCGCGGTCTCCACGAGGAGGTCGAAGACGACGGGGTTGATGTTCGCGCCGCGGCAGATCTTCGGGCCTTTGCCTAGCTGGTAGTCGCCGGCCTTCTTCTTGTCTATGCCGGGGCAGTCGGTGGCGTGGCCGACATCGAGGGCGATGCCGACCTCGGCTTCGCTGGCGAACGCGCTGGTCTGCGCGCCGCGAAGGCCGATCTCCTCCTGCACGGTGGAGACGCCGACGATGCAGGCGTCGAGTTTCCTGCCGTGAAGCAGCCGCAGCGTCTCGGCGACGATCCAGGTGCCCATCTTGTTGTCGAAGGCCATCGAGACGACGCGGTTGTTGGCCAGCTCGGTGAACGGCTGCACAAAGACGCCCGCGTCGCCGAGGGAGACGAGTTTCTCGGCGTCCTTCTTGGACTTCGCGCCGATGTCCACGTAGAGGTCGTCCATCTTCGGCACGCGTTTGCGGTCGTCCTCGTCCATGAGGTGGATGGCTTTGCGGCCGATGACGCCGGGCACGAGGCCGCGCGGGGTCATGATGACGACGCGCTGGGAGACGGCCACGGTCGGGTCCACGCCGCCGATGCGGTCCACGTAGATGAAACCGCTCTCGGTGATGAACTGGACGATGAAGCCGATCTGGTCGCAATGGCCGGCGAGCATGACGCGCGGGCGGCCGGTGGGGTTGCGGATGCCGAAGACGTTGCCCATGACGTCGGTGCGGACTTCGTCGCACCACGGCGCGACGCGCTCGCGGACGATACGCTGGACCTGTTGCTCGTAGCCGGACGGGCTGGGGGTCTCGACGAGTTGCTTCAGAAAGGCTTTGGAGTCTGGATTCATGGGCGGTTGTTATGGGCGAAGCGGCGTCGCGCGCCAAGCGAAAAGTCAGGCATGCCGGCGCGCCGGTATCACCCCGCCAAATATCGCTCGACAGGACGATGCGCCGCCGACAACATCGCGGCCGGAGACGATAGAACATGCAAGACGCGCTGCCCTTCATCCTGCTGGTCGTCGGCCTCATCGCGGGCGGCCTCGCCGGCTATCTCTGGGCCGCGCGACAGGGCCGCGAGGCGCAGGCCCGCGCCGACGCCGCCAGCCGGATTGAGGCAGAGCTGCGCGGCCAACTCCAGCAGCGCGACGCCGAACTGGCCACCACGCGCGAGAAACTTTCCGCCGAGCAACAAGGCCGCGTTGCCGCCGAGACGAAGGTGCAGAATGCTGCCGCGCGCCTCGTCGAGCAGCAGCAACAGCAGGCGCAGTCGCTCGTTGACCTCAAGGCCGCACAGGACAAGGCCCTCGCCGACCTGCGCGAGGCGTTTGCCGCCCTGTCGCTGAAGGCGCTGAAGGAGACGCAGCCGGAGTTCCTGCGGCTGGCGAACGAGACGTTCGAGAAGCGGGCCAGGACGGCGGAGGGCAACCTGAAGGCGCGGCAGGAGGCGATTGACGGCGTGGTCAAGCCGCTGAAGGACCAGTTGGCCGAGTATCAGAAGCGGTTGCAGGCCGCCGAGACCGAGCAGACCAAGACGCTCGGCGCGGTCCGCCAGCAGCTCGAAGCGCTCCAGAACCAAAGCCAGTCGCTCGCCGGCGAGACCAACAAACTGCGGCTTGTCCTCAGTTCCAGCCATGCGCGCGGCCGTTGGGGCGAGGAAACGCTGCGGCGCGTGGTCGAGGCGGCGGGCATGAGCACCCACTGCGATTTCGTCGAGCAGACCGCCGCGGGTGAGACGCGGCCGGACATGCTGGTGAAGCTGCCGGGCGACCGCATCATCATCGTGGACTCAAAGGTGCCGGACCTCGATTTCCTCGGCGCGCTGCAAACCGCCGACGAGACGACGCGGCGCGAGAAGCTGGCCGCCCACGCCGCGAAACTGAAAGGCACCATCCAGGCGCTGGCCAAGCGGGAGTATCCGAAGCAGTTCCCCGATGCGCTCAACAAGGTGGTGCTCTTCGTGCCGGCCGAGTCGCTGCTCAGCGCCGCGCTGGAGGGCGACCCGAACCTCATCGTGGACGCCGCCGCGCAGGACATCCTGCTCGCGACGCCGTCGTCGTTGATCGCCCTGCTCTACGCCGTGGCGATGAGCTGGCAGCAGGACGCGCAGACCCGGAACGCGCGCGAAATCGGCGAGGCCGGCAAGGAGTTGTTCGAGCGTGTGACGAAGTTTATCGAGCATTTCGTCGGCATCCGTGACGGGCTGGAGAAGGCCGGCAAGGCGTTCGAGGGCGCGCTCGGCTCGTATGAGCGGCGCGTGCGGCCGAGCGGCGAGAAGTTGATCAAACTCGCCGGCGGGCTGGCGGAGGCGGAGTTGCCGGAGATCAAGCCGGCCGACACGGCGTTGCGTCAGTTGCCGGAAGCAAAGTAGCGCCGGCATCCTTCGCATGTAGCCGCCGACGTGAGGAGGCGGACATCGCTCTCGCCAGCCATCACCGCCTCCTTACGTCGGCGGCTACCAACCAACGCTGCGGCCAATCACCGAAAACACTTCCACAACTCCTCCGCAAACAACCGATGGCCGCGGTCGTCGGGATGGTTGATGGTGTTGTGCAGCAGCGTGAGGTAAGGCAGACCCTCTTTCCAGAGATGTTCCCAGCGCGCGGCCGCGTCGGCCAGCGCGATGTTGTGCTTGTTGGCGAACTCGCGGATCGCCAGCACGTAGGGCCGCCGCTCCGCCTCGCGCATCCCCTTGAAGCCCATCATCCGCCACATCGTGAAGTGCGGCGTGATGAGGATCAGTTCCGCGCCGAGGCCCTGCACGCGCTTGAGGATGTCGTTGTAAACCTCCTCCACCATCGCGGGCGGCAGACCCGCGTCGTTGACGAACTCCAGCGTGACGAGGTCGGGCTTCGCGTCGGCGATGCGCTGCCATGTCACGCCCGTCTCCTGCCACGGCTTGTCGCGATAGCGGAACTTGTCCGGGTAAAGCCACTGCCGGCTGCTGGAGCCGCCGGCGCTGATGTTCTGCATCTCGATCTTCGCCTGCGGGAACCGCTCGCGCAGCCCGGCGGCGAAGACGTCGGGGTAACGCAGCTCCGGCTTCGAGGCGTTGCCGCCGGCGGTGACCGAGTCGCCCCAGCAGACGATCTTCACGGGGCCGCCAGCCTTCAGCTTCGCGAGCGTCTTCGGGATGCGTCCCGGCGTGCTGCCGGTGACGGCTTGAGCGGCGGTCTCGGTGATCGGGTAAATCTGGTCGCTCTTCACTTCGGTGTCGCGATAGTTGACGAACACGTGCGCGATGGCGACGCAGCCCGCATCGGCTGCGGGCGGCACCGGCGCGCTGATGTGCGGCTCGCCGGCCTTGAGCGATGCTTTGCCGTCCGCCGAAACCTGGATCGTGTCCATTCGGAGCAACGAGCAGCGATAGCTTGCAAACACGGTGTCCTTTGCCGTCACACAGCTCTTCGGACCAAGACCCACGTGGCCCCAGTCGGCATCCACGAGATAATCTTCGCTCTCCTTCAACAAATCGCCGCCTTTCGTCCGCCGGATCTCCAGCGAGCCGACCACAAACGAACCGCAAGCGTTCACGTCCTTCGCGTTGCAGCCGCGCAACTTTGTGCCTTTGGCCCAGCCGGCCGGTTTATCCACCGACAGCTTCACCGGCTCATCCGCGACCGTGATGACCGGCGCGGGCGTGACCGGCAGCGTGGCCGGTTGCGCGACCTTCACCATGCGGCCCGCGACACAGTGTTCGCCCGCGGGCACAACGACGTTGCTGCCTTGCGGCGTGATGCCGGCGGCGCAGCAGACCGCGCTGGAAACACTGAAACCGACAAGCATGAACAACGAGGCGCAGGTTTTCATGGGGAGTGGGTTGCCTTTCTTCTTTTCCGGCACAATGCCGGCCGGACATGCTCCGACCCGTCAGATGCGGAAGAAGTCACGGATGCTGCGCAGCACGGTGGTGGCGTAGCGCGCGCGGGTCGCCGCGGCCTCGGCGGCCGGCTGCTGCTGTTTGAAGAAACCTTCCGTGGCAAGCTGGCGGTCGGCCACGAGCCGGCTCAACGCCTCGACAACGACCGGCTTCTCCTGCAACACCGGCCCGAGCGCGTCCTTGTCAATCTCCAGCACCCGCAGGTCGTTCTCAGCCACCACGGTCGCATTGCGCGGCGCGCCGGTCAGCAGCGACATCTCGCCGAACGTGTCGCCGGGCTTCAGCGTGCCGGCAACCACCTCGCCGCCCGCCTCGCGGGCGAGCTTCACCGACGCCTGGCCGCTGACGATCAGGAACAGCGAATCGCCGGCGTCGCCCTTGCTGATGACGGTCTCGCCGCGGCCGAAGCGAATCAGGCGGCCGCGCGAGGCCAGCGTGGCGATCTGCTCGTTGTCGAGCGGCTTGAACAACTCCAGCGCCCGCAGCGCGCGCTCGGCGTCGGCGCGGCGGCGTTGCTCCACGGTGTCCGCTGCCGGCTGGTGCATGAAGACGTCGCGGATCGGGAACGGGATGGTCATCCGCGCGCGGCGCAGGGCATACCAGACATTGGTCATCACCTCGCTGAGCGCGTCGTCGGACGCCTCTCGATTATCAATCCAGAACTTGATCTCGTAGTTGATGGCCGAGTCGCCGAAATGCTTCAGCCGGATGCGCGGCTCGCGCGGGAGGACGCCGGTGGTGCGCCGCACGGCCTGGCGCAGGACGTTCTTCACGTCGTTGGGGGCGGCGCCGTATTCGACCCCGACGGAGCACTTCAGCGCGTGCACGCGGTTCGGGTAATGGAAATTGGTGATGTTCTGCTTGGTGATGTTGCCGTTGGGGATGATGAGGTAGTTGTCGTCGCGGGTCCGCAGGCGCGTGGCGCGCCAGTTGATCTCGATGACCTCGCCGTCGGTGTCGCCCACCCAGATCCAGTCGCCGATGTCGAACGGCTTCTCCAAGTTCAGCGCGATGCCGGCCACGACGTCGCCCAGCAGGTTCTGGAGCGCGAAGCCGAGCACGATGGCCACGACACCCGACGCGGTGATGAGCGCGCCGAGTTGCTGGCCATAGACAAACTTCATCACGCAAAGGATGGCGGCCAGCAACAGCAACGTCTTCGCGAGGTCACGCAGCAGCTTGGGCACCTTGACCCGGCGTTTCTCCTCCATCGCGTATTGCCAGAGAAACCGCGCCAGCAGCTTGTTGATCTGCAACGCCAGGAACACCGCCCATGCGCCAACGAGAAAATCCCGCAGCGACATCATCCACGGCAGGTCCACATACGGGCCGCCGCGGGCCTGGTGCACAAACCACGCGATCAGCGTCGCCGACAACACCGCGAAGATGTGGAACGTGAACGTCAGCGGCACGCGCAGCCGGTTCTTCAAGGGATGCGCCGCTGCCAGCAACACCAGGTAGGCCGCCGCCGCGACGCCGATGTTGATGACCGCGTTCTCGATATGTGCCCAGGTTCCGTTCATGCCGGGATGAAACTGGAGAACTTTTTATAGAGCGCCACGAGTTTGTCCACATAATACTCAACGTTCTCGTCGCGCCGCCGGGCGTCCCACTCGCCGGCCGGCTTCGCCGAGTCATAAGCCGTCACCTTCGCCGTGTCGCCGATGATGTAATAGCTGATCTGGTCGCCGGGCTGGTAAGGCCGGCCGCTCTTCAACGCCAGCTCGTAGGCCGCCGCGCGGTTGCGACCGCCCTTGCCCGCGCCGGCGGCGATCTTCTGCCGGTAAACCTCCAGCGAATCCGCCAGCGTCTCGGTCTTCGCCAGCATCTCGATCGGCCAGCGGTGCTGTTCGATGGCGCTGCGATATTCTTCCAGCTTGTCGAGGACGTGCTTGCGGCGCTTGCCTTCCAGCAACAGCCGCAACATCTCCTCCAGGAATTCGCGCTGGAACCGCTCCAGCCCGCGCGACTTCAACGCCGCGCCCTTGATCGTCACGCGCCCGTCGTCGTCGAGCAGCGCGTAGTTCTTCATCTTGTAACTGAACATCGCCCGATAGCGCGCATCGAACTCCACCTCGATGCCCCTCGGCAGCGTGGCGGTCAGTTCGTCATCGAGCGTCTTCATCCCGCACGCCGGGTCGCCGGCCACGTCCTTCGGCGGCTGGAAGTAGATGCCGTCGGTGTCTATCTCGATGATCGTCGCGCCGCGCTGCCGCAGCCACGCGATCATGCCTTGCAGAATCTCGCGGCCCTTCGCCGTCACCGCCGCCGCCGCGTCGAAGTCGCCGAAATGCGCCTGCGCGAAGCCGAGGTAGCCGTAGAAGCTGTTGATGAGGATCTTGAACGTCTGCTGGAGCGCGTTGAAGTGGTTGCGCGTCGCCTCATCCTTCGCCTCGCGCAGCGCCGTCTTCGCCCGCAGCCGGAAGTCGCGGAGGTCGGCCAGTAACGATTTGAAAATACCGAGTTCATCTCGCTTCGGCAGGATGTCGAAGGCCAGCATCACGCTCGGATACAACGAGGCGACGTCGCAATGCCACACGTCCTGCGCCACACCCTCGTGGAAGATGTCGGTGTAACCACCCTCGTAGGGCCGCGCCGGCTCCGGCCGCGGCAGCGCGCGGCGCTGGTGGAGGTATTCGCGGACGAACAGCGCGTCAATCTTCGTCGCGTTGCCGCGCACGACGACGTCTTGGAATCCGTAAGGGAAAACCTGCGCCTGCACGAAGTAGCTGGGCGACAACAGTGCCGCCAGCGCCCGCGTCTCGCGCACGTCGTCGAGCGCATAGCGCGCCAGCTTTTCCATGCCCGCCGCGCCCGCGTCGGCCAGCGACGGGATTTCCTTCGGGTCGAGATAGGTGCGGTCTTTCGGCGCGAGGCCGAAGTGCTGCGCCACGTCCTTCAGGCCGAAGCTCTCCAGCTCGCGCGTGCTCACGTCGTAGAACTGCACGAGCAGGAACGTGTCCACGATGTGCCGGCCGTGGATTTCGTATTTCGGGTAGTTGATCGTCCGCTCGGCGATCTGGACGCGCGACGGATACGAACTCATCGCCGACTCGTCGCGGCCGAGCGCGAGCTTGACCTTGTGCCGCTTCGCGCGCGCCTCGATGTAAGGCAGGTCGAACCTGAAGAGGTTGTGGCCCTCGATCACGTCCGGGTCGCTCTCGCGGATGATCTCGACGAGCTGCCGCAACATCTGCTTCTCGTCGCCGGCCAGTGTCGTCTCCCATCCGGTGCTGTCGGCCAGCGCGATCAGCAGGATGCGGTCCTCGGCGCGCTCGGCGCTGGAGAACTCGTAGCCCTTGCCGGTGTAGGTCTCGATGTCGAGTTGGAGGCGGTGGAGTTGCTCGAAGCGCATTCCCTTGAACAGCGTCTGGCCCGTCCGCATCAGGTGCTGCGCGACGGGGTCGTTGAGGAAGAAGAACGGTCCGTTGGGACTCTGCACCGTCGCGCCCGTTGTGTCTTGCAGGTGCTTGCGCGCCGACTGGAAGTCTGCCCACGACTGAAACGTGGCGAGGTAACGGAACTCGCCGCTGCCTTTCAACTCCCCAATCTCCGCCTTGCCTTCCCACGTGTTGAGGAATGCCGCGTCGGTGAGCCACAGGAACGGCGCGAACGGCTGCGCGATGCTCTTCAACCGGCCGTCCTCGCGCAGCCAGACGCGCATCTCGCTGTCGCGTCCCGGCGCCAGTTCCACCGCGACGATGCCCGCCGTCGCGTCGCGGCCGAAGAGCACCGGATTGTCGGCGAGGGTTTGCGTCCCGCGTTTCACGGCTTCTTTTCCGGCGTCGCCAGCAGTTTACGGAACTCCGCCACCATCTCGCGGTCCTTCGGCGGCATCGCGTCAATGACCGCCAGCACTTTCGCGGGATTGGCGGTGGATTCCTCGGCGACACGCGTCGGCACGTCCACGACCTCGTTGAACCGGCGGTCCACCACGGCCGTGACGATCGGCGTGAACAAGATCGTGAGGAGCTTCTGCACCCAGCTATCAATCTTCACGAACGCATGCAGTTCGCCCTCAATGACGCCCGGCGCCTTTTCACGATAGCGGAACAGCACCACCGCGCAGCCGGACACCATCTTGCCCTCGCGGTCATCGCCGTGCGCGTAGTAGAGCCGCTCGCCCGGCACGGCGCGGAGCGGCCAGATGTGGCCCACCGCGCCCTTGTGGTTGTCGGCGAAATAGGAGCCGTCCGGCTGCCGCTCGCTGCGATACTCCACGATCTTCAACGGCTGCGCCACGATGGAGCACTGGTCGAGATGATTGATGACGTGTTCAAACACGTCGTAGCGCGAGCGCACCAGCGGATGCGCCAACTGCACCTTGCGGTAAAACGTGTAGCCCGGCACCGCCAGCCGCACGCGCGCCTGCCCCGCCGCGTCCAGCTTGTCGAACGGGATCAGGTCGTCCGGGTTGCTCTCCGCAGCCATGACGGACACGCATAGCGCGAGCATCGCCACGCACGCCAACGGGCGCCTCCAGCCGGTGTTCTCATTGAAGTTCATGCGGTTCACGGCCCCTTGCCGGGTTGCCGGGGCCAAAACACCACAGCGCCGCGCCAGCGGCAAGCAGATTCGCGCGGTGCGGAAACAACGCTTTGCGGCCACGCAGCCCGTGATGTAGGCTACGCCGCATTCATCAAGGTCGTTATGAAACAACTTGTCGTCGCCGTTGCTCTCGCCGCCCTCACCACAGGCATGGTCCTCACCGCCAGCGCGCAGGAAACTCCCGCCGCGCCCGCCAAGCCGGCCCCGCCCGCCGCGGCCGCGAAGAAACCGGAGAAATGGATCGGCCTGCGCTGCGGCCCCATGATGCAGATGATCCGCCCGCACCTGAAACGCCAGCTCAACGGCCTGCCCGACGACGCCGGGCTGATGGTGTGGAGCGTGTCGGCGGAAAGCCCCGCCGTCGTCGCCGGCATCGAGCAGTTCGACATCCTGCTGCGCGCCGACGGCCAGCCGCTCAGCAAACCGGAACAATTGCAGGAGATGCTCAGCAAACGCAACTTCGGCACCTCCATCCGGCTCGACCTCATCCATGAGGGCCTGCCCAAGACCGTCTTCGCGCTCGTGCTCGAGCGGCCCGAAGGCGAAGCGGGCGGTGGTGGTTTCGGCGGAGGATTTGGCGGCCGAGGACCGGGTGGGCGTGGCCCCGGCGGCCCCGGTGGCCCCGGCGGCTTCTTCAGCAACTCGGCGCTGAGCTACACAGACCCCGACGGCAAACAACAGAAAGTCTCCGGCGAACAGATGGGCGACTTCTGGCGCAAGATGCGCGAGGATGAAAAATTCCGCACCGCCGTCAGCAAGGAAGGCTTCACCATCCACATCAAGCCTCCCCCGCCCCAACCGCCGGGCGAAGGAACCACCCCACCAGCGCCGGCGCCAGCGCCGTAACCAGACCGGCATCAATAACTGGGAGCGGCGACATTCCTGTCGCCGATGAAGAGTGGGCCGCGCGGGGCGCGCGGCAATCATTAACGATTGGCCGTGCCGGACGCACGATCCGCCAATTGCACGCGAGATGGCTACGCGGGGATGAATGATTTAGACACCTACTGGACATGCGCCGTATTGTTTCGGTCAAGAAAGGGAATCGAAACACGATATGAAAGTATTCCAGTATTGCGACGACGGCGGCTTGGCCATCTTGCGAGACTTAGAACTTCGTCTTTCATCACCAAACGCATTCAATGACCCATTCGAGTTCTCGCCGCTGATGAACCCCGCCGATTACACCAAGGAGGATGGCATCCAGACCTTGAAGCAAGAGCACATGTTCGAAGAGTGGTGCAGGCAAAAAAGCATGCCTTGCGACAGGGAAGCCAGAGAATACTACTTCGGACACCTTTCCGAGATAGTTGACAAACTGATGCCTGACCTTGCGGTGAGGGTGGCTCGCGAGCAGGCGAGTTTTCTACCGCGGGCTTCAAAGGTTTGGGCGGTAGGGTGTTTCTCCGAAACATGCGAATCCATTTTGATGTGGTCTCACTATGCGAGCCAGCATCAAGGCATGGTTATCGCTTTTAATACCGACCGGGAACCATTCAACGATTCTGAACGGGTGGCAATACTCAAGGTGCAGTATGGCCAGAACAAGATTGTCTATAAGCACCCCTTGGCCGATGAGGCATTTGAAAAAGCTTTTCATGAGGTGGCTGCATGGAAATTCCAAGATTGGGCGTATGAAAAGGAAGTGCGAATCCTCGTGCCGCGGGGCGCGCTTCGCGATGGGAGGTTCTTGAAACTGTCGCCGATTGCAATCGAATCAGTCACCTTTGGCTGCAAATGCCCGCTCCAACTTGCCGCTCTAGTTTCGGAACGATTGCAAGCGCCGTGCTTCAAGCATGTGAAGCGATATTATGCGAAACAAGACGACAATGAATTCAAGATCAACCTCAAACCAATGGCTGGGTAAGCGAGGTTTATTAAGCTCGGCAATTACGACGGCCGATTCTCCCACTCGGCAGCCATCTTCTCCAATTGTCGCCGAACGCCTTCAGGCCGCAGCCAGCCGTAGCCTGCGCAGCCAAGCGTCCACAACAGTCTCTTGAAATCATCTTCATTCCACTTCGCTTTTCCGCACCGAGCAAGCGCACACGCAAGCTCTTCCTCGGTTGGTTGCCGATCTGTTGGCAACTCGGCTGCGCAGGGGGTTTGCGAAGCCAGAAACATTTCCAAATGCGAACGGCCTCTCTCATCCCAGTCGGCAGGTTGCCTTGCTTCGAGTTCCCAGTCGAGGTGCCACAGCCTCAGAGTCCCGTCGCTGCTTCCTGAAAGGACGTAGCGGTCGTCTCCGCTTGTGTGCACTGAGGTGACGCTATCAGTGTGCCCCTCGAACGTTCGTTGACACTCGCCTGTTTGCGCATCCCATACCTTCACTGTTCTGTCGCCGCTCGCCGAGAAGGCGAAGCGACTGTTTTTGCTTAACCATACGGCTCTCACCATGTCCGTGTGCCCCTGCATCTCTCGCAAACACTCACCTGATGATAGATCCCACAACCTGAGCGTGTTGTCTGAACTTCCGGACAACGCGTAGCGGTCGTCCGCGCTCAGACACGCAGAGATCACTGGCATCGTATGGCCCGTGAGGGTGAGCATGCATCGCCCCGTAGCCACGTCCCACAGCTTGAGTGTCTCATCAATACTTGCAGACAAAGCGTGCCGTCCGTCGGCACTCAGACACGCTGACAACACCTCTGCCGTGTGACCCACGAATGCCCGTAGACATCGTCCTGTTGACGATTCCCATAGCTTCAGAGTCTTCCCTCGACTGGCACATAGGACAAAGCGGCTATCCCGGCTAATCTGCACAGACCGCACACCTTTCGTGTGTCCCTCAAATGTTCGGATACATTTGCCACTGGTTAAGTCCCACACCTTCAGATTTCCGAAATAGCCCGCGGAAACTGCGAAGCGAGCATCACTGCTAGCACTGACCGACGATACCCCAGAATCCTTGATGGTCAGCACGCACTCGCCAGCCGTGATGTCCCACAATTCCAACGCCTCGAATGAGCGCGGAGACGAAGCCAACGCATATCGCTCATCTAAAAGAATGGATGCTGCAGGGCGTTCCTTGACAGCCACAACTTGCCAACCTCCTGCAAGACGAGTGCGGGGCATAACTTGGTATAGTTCGCACCATAAGTTGGTGGCTTCTAGTCGTCGTGCGCAGCCTTTCTGCAAGCGTGCCTGTTTAATGCACTGGGTTGCTTGCACAACATCTCCGTTGCGGCGGGCTATGTGAGCTTCTTGCATCATTTGCTGATAACGCGCTACAGCAGATGCGATTTGCCCGGTTGCGCTTGGCTTGGACAACTCAAATGCAGCCCGAACGGAGCGTTTGGCTGCCATTACGCTCCACGACTTGATCGTTCCGTCTGAGCTTCCCGAAACCGCACAGTTTCCGTCAACCGAGAGAGCCACGGACCAAACAAGATCACCGTGGCCTTCAAAAGTCCGGACGCATCGTCCTGTTGCCAGTTCCCAAAGCCTTATCGTCTTGTCCTTGCCGCCGGAGACTACAAAGCGACCGTCGCTGCTCAGACACACAGACCGCACTTCACCTGTATGTCCCCGCAGGGTGCGCAAGCACCGGCCAGTTCTGGCATCCCATAGCCTCAGCGTGCCGTCCCAACTTCCTGAGAGAGCATACCGACCATCCACAGTGGCGCAGACGGATGACACCGCGTCTGTATGCCCATCAAACGTGCGCAAGCATCGGCCTGTGGTCACATCCCATAGCCTCAGCGTGAAGTCGTCACTCCCAGACAAAGCATACCGACTGTTGGGATCCAGCCACACTGACCATACACACGACTCATGCCCAGCAAGAGTCTGCAAGCATTGTCCCGTCCCCGTGTTCCACAACCTTACCGTCTTGTCCACGCTGCCCGATAGTGCGAACCGGCCGTCATCGCTGATACTCACTGACGTTACGCAATCACCGTGTCCTCGTAACGTGTGCAGGCACTTGCCCGTCTTCACCTCCCAAGTTCTCAATGTTGAGTCTGCGCTCCCAGAGATGATGAGGCGCGCATCTGCGTTCAAACAGACGGACGACACAGCATCTGAATGTCCAAGAAACGTTCTCAGGCATTCACCCGTTTCCGCCTCCCAGAGTCTGACAGCCGAATCCGCGCCGGACACCACGAGGCGGCCGTCGGCACTCAAGCAGACAGATTCAACATTGTCTGCGTGACGCTCGAATGTCCGCAAGCAGCGTCGCGAAGTTGGCAATAAACTTCGAACTGTAGCTAAAGTTAAAGAGATTTCCTCATGATCGGCATCGGATTCCGCCAGATCCCCCAATACTCCCACCGCCGCCTCGCAATCGTCGCGTTCAAGCAACACCTTCGCCGTGAGATAGGAACCCCGCCACGGCTCTGGAGCCGACTTCCTTGTCTCCCGCAGCCTATCAAGCAGTGCCGCATCTGCGATTCGTCCGGAGCGCCATTCAACAAGCCCGATGTTGTAGGTGGACTCAAGATGGTGGACATCTAATTTCAATGCTTCTCGCCATACGTTGACGGCATCTTCTTGCCTGCCCAAGTCGGTCAGCGATACGGCCCGGTTATTGAGACCGTCAGCAAGATGCTCCTCGGCTCTTGATTCGGGACGAGGATACGATTTGCCGCACGTCACGCCATAGATGTCACGCAACTCGTTGGCGATTTCGAGCATGTCCTTGGGCCGGTCGTCGGACTTGAACTTGAAGCAATGCGCCAACAGCTTCGCCAGCCGCTTCGGCATCTTTACCGCGAGTTTCGGGCCGAAGAACCGTTGGTATTGCTCCAAAGCCTTTGCCGCTTGGAAGCCGTATCTCCATGTCAGTTTTCCCGCGAACATCTGGAGGAGCGAGACTGCGAAGCTCCACATGTCCGTCTTTCGTGAAAGGCGAAGGTGTTGGGCTTGTTCTGGCGAGCAATAAGCTGGGGTAAACATCCCGGCCATTGTCACCATGTTGCCGGGGCCGGTCACAACGTTCTCGCCCATAACGCGGCGCGCTCTGGCCAAGCCGAAGTCTGATACCTTCGCGGTGCCATCGGACATCATCAGGACGTTCAGCGGCTTCACGTCCTGGTGAACCAATCCCTGCTCGTGGGCGGCGTGGAGTCCCCACGCGAACTGGATGGCCACGTCGAGAATCTTGTCCAGTTGCGTGAGTTGTCCTTTCTCGATCCAATGGTGCAGGCTGCCACCGGGGACGAACTCGGCAAAGATGCGCGGGATGCCGCCGATGGTGCGGACGTAGAAGCACTGGACGATGTTGGGATGGAGGTTGAGGTTGACCCACGTTTCCGCCTCACGGACGAAATCCTCCACAGCCTTTTCGTCCGAGAACAGCTTTGGCAGCGGACTCTTGACCGCCAGGTCCACGTTCCACGATTTGTGGCGAACCTTGTAAACCTTGCCAAAGCCACCCTGGCCCAGGACGCCGAGGACTTCGTAGGTGTCGAGGATGGTGTCGCCGACCTTCCAGTCAACGGATGCAACGTTCTCGCCGAAAATCTGATTCAGAAAGCCAGTGACGGATGGTGTGGTTGCGCTCTCGAAAACGAAGACGACCTTGCCGTCGCTGCCGAAATCCACCTTGTCGCCCACGTTTAGCGGCACAGGCGCTGTGATTTTGCGCCCGTTGACGCACGTGCCGTTCCGCGACTCCAAGTCAATCAGGTAGAGCTTGCCCTTCTTGTCCGGCGCAATCTGCGCGTGGCGGCGCGACACCATCGTATGCCGGAAGACGACATCCACCTGCGATGGATCGCGGCCGATGATCAGTCCGGTTTCGGGAATAGCCACCCGCACGCCGGAGAACTCTCCAGCCTGTCCTACGAGATAGCCGATGGTTGTGCTCATAACCTCCGACGCGCCGATTCATACCATGCCGAAGGCCGGATGTTGAAGAACGGAGTGGCAGGCCTCGACCTAGCTGGGAGCGGCGACATTCCTGTCGCCGCAAGGTGGGCCGCGCGTCCCGCGCGGCGATCATCAACGATTGGCCGTGCCAGAGTCACGGCCCACTCTATGGGCGACAAGAATGTCGCCCCTCCCAGCTACTCCAACTCAACCACCGCCACGTCTTCGGGCGCGAGGGTCAACTCGAACTTCCCGCCGCGCAACGTCACGGGCTGGCCGTTCACCAGCTCGCGTGCCGACTTCGCGCGCAGGCCGTCGAGCGTCACGACGACTTTCCCCGGCTCCCCTTCCGCCGCGTCGTTGAAGACCGTCAGCAGCTTCGCGCCGAACCGCTCGACGTGGACGCGCGGCTGGTCGGTGCGCGCCTTGGTGACCGGCTGCCAGCCGGCCTCGGCCACGCGCTTGCAGAGCGGGACGTATTTCTTGAACAGCGGCCGGTCGCGGTTGTAAAGCGCCGGCTGCGAGAAGTAATGGCTGGTGGAGGCGTCGGCGCTGAAGAAGCCGGGGAACATGCCGTAAGCGAGGCTGCGCTTCATGAACTTCTCGGTCAGTTCCACGCTCCACGCTGGAAAGTGCGAGTTCATGAGGAAACAATACGGTTTCGGCCCGCACATCGCGCGGCGGTAGAGCAGTTCCGCGTCGCTCATCGGCCGCCAGATGTGCGCTTTTGCCGCTGCGCGTTTCACGCCGCGCTCGGCGGGCGGATTCCAGTCCGTCTCGGTGCCCATCACGTCGAGCCACGGCGCGAGCCAACAGAGCGAGCCGGGCGTGCCGTTGGCCATCATCAGTTTGCCCATGCCGTGAACGTCGGCGGCCATCTGGCGGACGTATTCGCCGACAACCAAGCCGCGGAAGATCGCGGGCCGGTGGCTGTCGGCGGAGAACGTCAGCGGCAACTGCGCCGCCGCGAAATGGTCGCGCCGGAAATCCAGTTCCGAGGTCACGTAGCCTTCGCTGGAATCCACGTATTCGCCATCGAGGTCGCCCTTGCGCGCCGGGCCGTAGAGTTTCTCCCGGACCGCGGCGCCCCATTGGAGCGACCAATGGCTCGGTTCGCCGGCGATGGCAGGCAAATCGTTGATGCTCCAGACCGCGCCGTTGCACCACGGCGTATCGAGCAGCCGCGCGGGGAACTGGCCGCTCTCGTCGTGGAAGCCCGACGTGAACAGCGACTTCGCTCGCGCGTCGCCCTTGTCGGCGAGCCGGCGCGCCTCGGCCAGCGCGGCCTCCAGCGTGCACGGCATCTCCTTCGGCATCCGCATCCACCACGTCATCGGTTCGGTGTAGCGGAGCGTGGCGATGTTATGCGCGTCATCCCACGCCGTCTCGTCGTTGCCTTCCTTGAACTTGAACCCAAAGTCCTCCCAGCCCTCGACCTTGCTGATCTTGTGGAACGGCATCCA
Organism: Verrucomicrobiota bacterium; assembly: GCA_016219905.1. Classification (GTDB taxonomy): domain Bacteria; phylum Verrucomicrobiota; class Verrucomicrobiia; order CAIQCK01; family CAIQCK01; genus JACRKA01. Next base: position 12,563 of record JACRKA010000194.1, on the reverse strand, counting down.
GACGCCCTGCTCCGGCGTCCGGCAGCGGAAGTAGTCGGGGAAAATCTCGTAGTAGCGCTCCAGCGCGCCGCGGAAGCCGAGCCGGCCATCGAAGCTCGCCGGCACCAGCCGCACGCGCGCCGACGGTTTCTCCGGCGCGAGGCCGAGGTCGAACGCGATGAACAACTCGCGCGTGGCGGCGTTGAAACCGCAGCGGTAGAACGCCGGCCAGCCCGCGTCAATGCCGATGAGCAGCCCTTCGCGGCCGCGCGCGATGGCCGCGAACGGCCAGCGCGAAAACCGGCCGCTGGCGGTGATGTGGCAGCGCGTGGTGAGGGAGTATTCGTTCGGCGCGACGGCGTTGGTGGCGGTGCGCGGGTCGGCCAGCCATTGCCAGCCGTCGCCGTCCATCGGCAGCGAATAGACCAGCGTGACGGCGCGGTCCTTCCCGGTCGTGTCGGTCAGCGTCGCGTCCACGATGGACGTGCCTGCGCGGCGCTCCAGCTTTGTCTGGAGTTTCAGGCCGAACGGCTGCTCGCGCCGGCCCATGCCAAAGTCAACGAAATCGCCGCCCGCCGCCACGTCGCGGACTTGGAACGTCTCGCGCAGCTTCGCCGCAAGCGTCACCGGCACGCCGTCGAAAACCGTCGCGCCACTCTCCGCCGCAAGCCGCCGAAGCGCCGCGCCGCGAAACGATGCCTTCCCGCTGTGTTTTCGCAGCAGGAGGTTCATGGTCACGCTCTTGACCGGCTTCGACGGCAACACAACGACCTGCCGCCGTTCCCAGTCGTGCGTCCCGACGTTGAACGGCGCGACCTGGCCCCAGAGCGGCGTGCCGTCGGCATAAACCAAGTCGAGGTAGATCGAGTAATCACCGTCGCGCGAGCCGCCGACGCCTTCGGCCTTGCTCCAAGCCCCGGCGACGATCGGCGCGAGCGATGGCGGATTGAAGCTGACGGTCTGCGACGCGCCACGCCGCGCTTTCGCATCGCCGCCGTTGTCGCAGACAAACACCTCACCCTCGCGCGTGAACCCCGCCTCAAATCCCCGCCAGCCATCGGCACGCAGGAAGTTTTCGCCGGCGGCCGTAAAGGAGAGCGTTCGCTTTACGACGGCGGCGTGTGAGGTGAGACCCAGAGCAAGAGTAAAGGCGAGAACGCGGGAGACAATGTGCGGTTTCATGTGAGGTCGGATGCGCAGTGTAGGCAGGTGGCGGGATGCGGGCAATGCAGATCAGGCCGGGATCTCCCGGATTTTTCTTCGCGACATCGTGCGGCTGTGGTATTCGTCCGGCACAGCTTGCGATGAACCGTCCCACATTCGATGATGTTGTCGCTGCGCGGCCATTGGTGGACCGGCATCTTCCGAAGACGCCGCTCATCAAAGTCTGGCCGCTGTCCCAGTGGCTCGGCTGCGATTACCACGCCAAGTGCGAGAACTGCCAGCCGGTCGGCGCGTTCAAGGTGCGCGGCGGCGTCAATCTCGTCGGCACGCTCGGCGAGGAAGAGCGACGGCGCGGCGTCATCAGCGCCAGCACCGGCAACCACGGCCAGTCCATCGCGTTCGCCGGGCGGATTTTCGGCGTGCGCGTGCTCATCTATGCGCCGGCGGAGAATGTGAATCCGTTGAAGCTGCAAGCCATGCGCGACCTCGGCGCAGAAGTGCGGCTGCACGGCCGCAACTTTGACGAGGCGCGCGAGGAGGTTGAGCGCGTCGCGGCGCGCGAGGGTCTCCGCTACATCCACACCGCCAACGAGCCGAAGCTCATCGCCGGCGTCGGCACAATGGGGATCGAAATCCTTGAGGACCTGCCCGACCCCGACGTGATCATTGTCCCGGTCGGCGCGGGCAGCGGCGCGTGCGGCATCGGCATTGTCACAAAGAAGCTGCGCCCGCAGACACGGGTCATCGGCGTCCAGTCGGAACGCGCGCCGGCCGTCTGGCACGCGTGGAAGGAGCGGCATCTGAAACCGTGGCCAACGATGGAGACGGTGCATGAAGGGCTGGCCACGCGCGTGCCGTTCGAGCTGACCACGACGATCCTGCGGGACGTGCTGGACGACTTCATCCTCGTCAGCGACGAGGAGATCAACGAAGCCATCCGTCTGCTGGCGCGCCACGCCAAGCAGGTGGCCGAAGGCGCTGGCGCGGCGGCGCTGGCAGCGGCAATCAAGCTGCGCGGCCAACTCCAGGGCAGGAAGGTCGTCGGCATCCTCAGCGGCGGCAACATCCCCCTGGACCGTTACGCGGCAGTGCTGGCTGGCCAGTCCGCCCGCTCCCCGTCATGAAAACTGTTTACGCCATCCAACACATCCACTGCGAAACGCCGGGCCTCATCGCCGACGCGCTCGCCGCGCACGACATCGCCCTCGCGCACGTCCGGCCGTTCGCCGGCGACGCGATTCCGCCGACGATGGGCCATGCGGCCGGGCTGGTCGTCATGGGCGGACCGATGGGCGTCTATGAGCAGGACCAGCATCCGTTTCTGCGCGACGAGATCGAGTTGATCCAACAGGCGCTGCGTGACGGCAAGCCGGTCCTCGGCGTCTGCCTCGGCAGCCAGTTGCTCGCCGCGGCGCTGGGCGCGCCGGTGACGAAGGGCCAGCAGAAGGAAATCGGCTGGTTTCCGGTGACGCTCACCCGCGACGGCGCGAGAGATCCGCTGCTGGCGGGCGTGCCGGCGTCGTTCACGGCGCTGCACTGGCACGGCGACGTGTTCGAGTTGCCCCGCGGCGCGGTGTCGCTGGCGTCGTCGGCACTGACGACGCACCAGGCATTCCGCCACGGGACGAATGCTTACGGGTTTCTGTTTCACATGGAGACGACCGCGCCGCTGGTCGAGGGCATGGTGCGGAATTTCGGCGACGAGCTGCGCGACGCGGGCGTCAATGGCGATGACATCCTCGCGCGCGCCAGCGAGCATCTGCACACGCTCCAGCACGCGGGCCGGGCGGTCTTCGCGCGCTGGGCCGCGCTGGTCCAGACGTGACTCGACACACTCTGTCGCTCGACTTGGAGGTTCCTACACGCTATCAATCCATCAAACATCATGAAACCTCGCTTCTTTCTCGCACTGGCGTTCGCGTTCGCCGCGAACAGCCCCTTCTCGATGGCTGCTGAACCGGCTCGCGTTGACATTGTGATCTATGGCGGCACCTCGGGCGGCATCGCGGCCGCGATCGCGGCCGCGCGCGAAGGCAAGAGCGCGTTGCTTCTGGAACCAAGCCGGCATCTCGGCGGCCTGACCACCGGCGGCCTCGGTGCCACCGACATCGGCAACAAGGCGGCCATTGGCGGCATCGCGCGCGAGTTCTACGAGCGCATCCACCAGCACTACGCGAAGCCCGAGGCGTGGAAGTGGGACAAGCCGCAGGACACCACCAAGTCCGCCGCGGGCCAGGAACGCGGCAAAGACCCCTTGGCAGAAAAGACCGGCCGGCCCACGAAGTGGACGTTCGAGCCGCATGTGGCGATGACTGTGTTCAAGCAGATGCTGCGCGAGGCGAAGGTGGAGCCGCTGTTCGGACAGCGGCTCGTGTCGGTCAGGAAGAACGGGGCGCGCATCGTGGAGATCGCGATGGAGAACGGACGCGTGTTCGCCGGCAAGATGTTCATTGACGCCACCTACGAAGGCGACCTGATGGCCAAGGCAGGCGTCAGCCACACCGTCGGCCGCGAGGCCAACGCGCAATACGGCGAGACACTCAACGGCGTCCGCGCCCAGACGCCGCATCACCAGTTCAAGGTGCCCGTGGATCCCTATGTGAAGCCCGGCGACCTGTCGTCCGGATTGCTGCCGTTCATCCAGCCCGGAGACGGCGGCAAGCCCGGTGATGGAGACAAAGCCGTGCAGGCCTACAACTACCGGCTCTGCATGACCAAGGTTCCGGGGAACAAAACCGCATGGACGGCGCCGCGGGGTTACGACGAGAAGAAATACGAACTGCTCGCCCGTCTCATCGAAGCGCACGTGGCCGCCGGCAAACCGCTCACTGTCGGCCAGCTTATGAACCCCGGACGGATGCCCAACGGCAAGACCGACACCAATAATAATGGAGCATTCTCCACCGACTTCATCGGAATGAACTATGACTATCCCGACGGCGACTTTGCCACGCGCGACCGCATCGCCCGTGAACACGAGCACTACATCCGCGGTTTCCTCTACTTCCTAGCAACCAGCAAACGCGTGCCGCAAACATTGCGCGATGAGATGAACTCGTGGGGTCTGGCAAGAGACGAGTTTGCCGGGACGCGCAATTTCCCACCACAGATGTATGTCCGTGAGGCGCGCCGGATGATCTCCGACTACGTGATGACCGAGCACGAATGTCGCTGGGAGCGCAAGCCCGGGGATGGCGTTGGCTTGGGAGCTTATGGCATGGACAGCCACAACTGCCAGCGGCTGGTCAAGAACGGCCGCGTCGAGAACGAAGGCGACGTGGAGGTCGGTGTGCGCGGCCCGTATCCGATCTCGTATCGCTCCATCGTGCCGAAGGCGAGCGAGTGCGAGAACTTTTTCGTGCCGATCTGCCTCTCCGCGACGCACATCGCCTACGGCTCGATCCGCATGGAGCCGGTGTTCATGATCCTCGGCCAGTCCAGCGCGGTCGCCGCAGCGCTGGCGGTTGACGGCGGCACGCCCGTCCAGAAGGTCATCTACGAACAATTGGCTGCAAGACTCAAGCAAGAGGGCCAAATCATCACCAACGAAGGTTTCCCCGCGCGCCAGCCGCACACTGCCAACGCGCTTGACCCCGCCAAGCTCGGCGGCATCATCGTGGACGACGCGCAGGCACAAGTCACAGGCGAGTGGAGCCACGGCGCGACCGCGGGGCCGTTCGTCGGCGACGGTTATTTGCACGACGGCAATGAGGACAAAGGACAGAAGCGTGTTCGTTTCGTGCCAAACCTGCCGTCAGCCGGCCGCTATGAGGTCCGCATCATCTACTCCGCCCTGTCCAACCGTGCCAGCAACGTGCCGGTGGTCGTCCGCTCTGCCGACGGCGAGAAAACCGTGACAGTCAATCAGAAGGTGCCGTTGCCGGGCGACGAGCCTCTGTCGCTCGGCACGTTCAGGTTCGACGCCGGCGCCAACGGCTGGCTGGAAATCCGCACCGATGGCACCGATGGTCACGTCATTGCCGACGCGGTGCAATTCGTGCCGGTCCGGTAATCGCCACACTGGCCGGAATTGTCCGCATAACAACCTGCCATCGGACCCTCACCTCTCGCTTTGCGCCAGTTGCTGGGATTGCTTGTGAAAGTTTTCACAATTTGCTGGACAGTTTGTGAAAGTTTTCACTATATAAGGCGTCCCATGGGACCAACTCAAACGTGTCTGTGGAGATTCAGCGACGACTCGGCCCAAGCAAGCTGAGAGGAGAGAACAGCGATGAATGCTGCAACCGCAGTGAGAACGAATCCGAAATACGCGTGGCGTGAGGTGAAGAGGGCGGATCCGCCCAAACGGCCGCCCACGGAGCGGATTGCGGATTTCCGTGAGATCTACTCGTTGTTTGACGAAGAGACTGTCCGAAAACAGGCTGGGCGCTGTGTCCAGTGCGAGCAGCCCCGCTGCACCATCGGCTGCGCGTTGGGCAACCACATCCCCCAGTGGCTGGCTCTGGTGGCCGAAGGCAAGTTCCAAGAGGCTGCCGAGATCATCTTTTCCACAAGTAACATGCCGGAGATTTGCGCGCGACTCTGCCCACAGGAACGGTTGTGCGAGAGCATGTGCACTCTGGGCGAGAAATCTGATCCGATTCCGATCGGCGCGCTGGAGAAATTCGTCATCGAATACGCCTTCAACCGAGGTTGCGTCCCGGTGCGGCGGGTTGCCCCCAACGGGGTGTCCGTAGCCGTGGTCGGATCCGGTCCGGCGGGACTGACCTGCGCCGACGAGCTCGCCCTCCGTGGCTACGCCGTCACGGTATTCGAGTCAAAGAACTACGCTGGCGGCCTGCTGGTCTATGGCCTGCCGTCATTCAAGCTGGAGAAAAGCATCGTGGACCGCCGCGTCGCGCTCATCGAGAAACGGGGCGTCACGTTCCGCCTCAACACTGCCATCGGACGTGACGTCACGCTGGACAGCCTGCTCGGTCAATTTGACGCGGTCTTCCTCTCGATGGGCGCGCACAAGCCGAAGCCGTTCACCGTTCCGGGTGCAATCCTCAAAGGGGTGCATCAAGGGGTTGATTATCTCGTCGAGACCAAACTCGGGCCGGCTCCCGGCGCGCCGCCCATCGTCCTCACAGGCAAGCGCGTCGTGGTGCTCGGCGGCGGCGAGTTGGGCGTGGACTGCCTGCGGGCGGCTATCCGCAGCGGCGCGAAGAAGGCCGCTTGCATCTATCGCCGTGACCTTGACAACATGCCGGTGTCCCACCGGGAATACAGGAACGCCGTCGAGGAAGGCGCGGAATTCATCTTCCTCGCCAGCGCAGTCGCCGTCGAAGGTGACAGCAACGGGAACGTCCGGCAGGCGCGCTGCGTGCGGACGCGACTTGGCAATCTGGACGCGCAAGGCCGGCACGAAGCGATACCGATCCCCGGCGCGGAGTTTGTCGTCCCAGCCGACGTGGTGCTCGCTGCCTACGGCCTAGCGGTGACGCCCTTCCCGCAGAAGGGCGAGTGGAGCCGCATCGCCGTCAACGATTCCGGTGCCGTCATCGTGGATGAAAACCACATGACCAACCTGCCGCGCGTCTTTGCCGGCGGCGGCCAGATCTTCGGAGCAAACCTCGTCGGCATCGGCATCCGCGATGGCCGCAGCGCCGCGCAAGGCATTCATCGTTATCTGACGGTGCTGAAAGCCGCCGCGTGACCCGTGGGCGGCTTCATCTCAAGAACAACCGGAGGTTTTCCTTCTCCCACCCCAGCGCCCGGGCGTAGTCGTGGAATTCCTTTTCGCGGCGGCGGAACTCGCGCGAATGGATGACGCGCCGGCCGTTGCGCCGCGCGGCGGTGTCGCCGTTCTCGCCGAAGGCGGCGTGGAGCATTTCGTGGAAGACGATGTAGCGCACGAAGAATTCCGGCACGCGCGCGTCGTCGAGCCGCGGATGGATGCGGATGAGCCGCTGCGCGTGATGATAGGTGCCGAAGGTGATGCGCCGCCGGCCGCGCTGGCGCGCCGCTCGGCCCCACGTGATGGCGGCGTTGATCGCGCCGCCGAAGTGGTGGGCGTTCAGTTCGCTTGCGATGGAGCCGAGGTCGTAAACCCGCCCACGCGGGGCGATGCGCGGTGGTCGCTTCGGCGCGAATGAATGTGGGAGGGGCCTCAGCGCCCCGACCTCGTTGATGAACTGCCGGATGCGACGCCATGCGTTGCGTTCGCGCCGCCGCACGCAGGTGGCGATGGCGCGCCACACGTCCGCTGGCGCGTCGAGGAACATCCGGGCCGCGCGCACTGTTGCGGTTCCAAGCGCTGCGCGCCGCAACGACAGCAGCGACCAGCGGTTGTCGGTGACGACAAGCTCCACGGGCTGGCCGGTTTGGGCCGATAAAAAATCCTGTATTTCTTGAGGCTCCATCGCTAGGGTGCCGCTACTGTCCCGTGAGCACTACACCAACTCAAGAGCGAATCTCTCCCACTTCCAACCGCGGCGCCTGGATGGCGCTGCTTGCCGCGATCCTCGGCTGGATGTTCGACGGCTTCGAGATGGGCCTGTTCCCGCTCGTGGCGCGGCCTGCATTGAAGGAACTGATGGGGCCGTCCGCAGGCGGGCAGATCGGCACGTGGTTCTCGATCATCATGGCGGGGTTCCTCGTCGGCGCGGCGTGCGGCGGCATTTTCTTCGGCTGGCTCGGCGACCGGATCGGCCGCGTGAAGGCGATGGCGTGGAGCGTGTTGGTCTATTCGATCTTCACGGCGGTGTGCGGCTTCGTCACGGCGGCCTGGCAACTGGCCATCCTGCGGTTCATCGCTTCGCTCGGCATGGGCGGGGAATGGGCGCTCGGCGTGGCGTTGATCATGGAGGTCTGGCCGCGCGGCTCGCGGCCGATGCTGGCCGGTGTCATCGGCGCGTCGGGCAACATGGGCTACCTGTCGGTCGCGCTGGTCGGTTTCGGCCTGAACTCCGTCGTCGGCTGGCTCGGTGAAACGTTGCGTTCGATCGGCCTGCCCGAGGCGTGGGTGGTTGCGTTGCTGGCCAACTCCGGCTGGCGGCTGCTGCTGTTCATCGGCGCTTTGCCGGCTTTCCTGACGTTGTTCATCATCTACTTCGTCCCCGAATCGCAACGCTGGCAGCACGCCTCGCAATCCGGGCCGAAGAACCGCGTCAGCGACGTCTTCAAGCACGGGTTGGCGCGCACCACCATCCTGGCCACGCTCCTGAGCGCCGTGGCACTGCTGGGCACGTGGGGCTCGGCGCAATGGATCCCCGCCTGGGCCGACAAGCTCAGCCACGAGATGCCCAACGCAAAATCGTTCGCGCAGATCTGCATGTCCGCCGGCGCCATCCTCTGCACCTTGCTCGCCGCGTTCATGGCCCAGGCCACCAGCCGGCGCTGGTCGTATTTCGGATTGTGCCTTCTGTCGCTGGCAGCGTGCGCTTACCTCTTCCGCGCGCCGATTGCCTACGGTAATTGGTTCCTGTTGATGACGTTCGTCGTGGGTGGTCTGACGGCGAGCTTCTACGGCTGGCTGCCGCTTTACCTGCCCGAACTTTTCCCGACGCGCGTCCGCGCGACCGGCCAAGGGTTTTGTTACAACTTCAGCCGCGTGCTGGCGGCGGGCGGCACGCTCGTCAGCGGCCAGTTGCTCAATCATTTCCACGAGGACTACGCCCAGATGTGCGCGGTCATCAGCCTGATCTACGCGGTGGGGCTGGGGCTGATCTGGTTCTGCCCGGAGACGAAGGGGAAGCCGTTGCCGGAATGAGACAGGAAACGTGAAACGTAAAACGTAAAACGTGAATCGCTGTCCGCGGCTTACGTTTCACGTTTCACGTTTTACGCTTCACGCCTCACGGCCGTCACCTCGAGCTTCACCTCCACCTTCACCAGCGTCTCCGCAACAATCTCCGCCACCGTCGCGGCAAGGTTCGTGCAGAACTGGTGACGCTTCTCTCCCATGAACTCGCCTTGCGGCGCGGTGAGGTGGTTGCAGATGATGTCGAGCGTGCCGTCACCGCGACGCTGTCCGCCGGGGCCGAGCGCGAGGCGCTTCTGCCATTGCTCGCGGTAATAGACGATCGCCTCGCGCAGCTTCGGCGTGACGGGCGCGGTCGGGTCGGGGTCGCCGAGGTATTGGCCGAGGATGAGTTCGCCGGCCTTGATCGCGCCGCATTCACCTTCGCCGGTGATGCCGCCGCGGCGCAATGCCTGGTAGGGCGCAGTCGGAAGGTTGAAAGTCTCCGCGAGACAGATGCCGCACGAGCGGTGCGGCACTTGCTTGCCCTCGTAGAGCGTGAACGCCTTCTGCCGGGCCGCGGGGATCATTGATTTTTCTTCGCTTGGCATGGAGGTGGGTTCGCGAGCAACTCCTCGGCGACCTTGATCGCGTTGGCGGCGGTGAAGCCGAATTGTTCGGCGAGAACCTTCGCTGGCGCGCTCGCGCCGAAGCGGGTCATGCCGATGACCTTGCCGTGGCGGCCGACATAGCGGTCCCAGCCGAACGTCGCGCCGGCCTCGATGGCGACCTTCGCCCAGACTTTTGGCGGTAACACGTTGTCGCGGTAGTCAGCGGGTTGTTTCTCGAACAAGTCCCAGCTCGGCATCGAGACGACGCGGACGCGCTTGCCTTTCGCGGCGAGCGTCTGGCCGGCTTCGAGCGCAACGGAGACCTCGGAGCCGGTGCCGATGAGGATCAACTCCGGCTCGCCCGGCGCGCTGTCCCACAAGATGTAGGCGCCTTTGCGCACGCCTTCGGCCGGCGCGAACTTCGCGCGGTCAATGACGGGCAGGTTCTGGCGCGTGAGGCAGAGCACGGTCGGCTGGTGGGTGTGCTCGATGGCCAGCGTCCACGCCACGGCGGTCTCGGTGGCATCAGCGGGCCGCAGCACGCAGAGGTTCGGCATCGCGCGCAACGAGGCGAGGTGCTCGATCGGCTCGTGGGTCGGGCCGTCCTCGCCGACGAAGATCGAATCGTGCGTGAAGACGTAGATGACCTGCAGTTCGCTCAGCGCGGCGAGCCGGATGCTCGGGCGCATGTAGTCGCTGAAGATGAAGAACGTCGAGCCGAACGGGATCAGGCCGCCGTGGTAGGCGATGCCGTTGAGGATCGCGCCCATGCCGTGTTCGCGGACGCCAAAGTGGAAGTTGCGGCCCTTGTGGTTGGTGGCGCTGAACTCGCCGTGCTCCTTGATGAGTGTCTTGGTAGAGGGCGCGAGGTCGGCCGAGCCGCCGACGAGGTTCGGCAGCGTGGCGAAGAGCGCTTTCAGCACGTCGCCGCCCGAGGCGCGCGTGGCACTGGGTTTCGCGCCGGCAAAGTTCGGCAGCTTCGCGCCGAGACCGGCGAGCGGCTTGCCGCTCCAGCAATGGTCCCAGAGCTTGGCCTTGTCGGGATGACGTTGCCGCCACGCGTCGAACCGTTTGCGCCACTCGGCCTCGGCCAACTCGCCCTGCTTCTTGTGCTCGGCGAAAAACTCCCGCACGCGGTCGGGCACCAGGAACGTCGGCTCCAACGGCCAGCCGGCGGCCTGTTTCGCGCCCTTGACCTCCTCGTGGCCAAGCGGCTCGCCGTGCGAGGCCGCCGTGTTCGCCTTGGTCGGCGCGCCCTTCGCGATGGTCGTCGTGGCAACGATCATGTGCGGCTTGTTCGGGATGGCGTGCGCGGCGCGGATGGCGTGCTCGACCGCGGCGCGGTTGTGGCCGTCCACGCGCTGGACGTTCCAGCCATAGGCCTCGAACCGTTTCCCGACATCCTCGCTGAACGCGAGCGAGGTGTTGCCCTCGATGCTGATGTGGTTGGAATCGTAGAGGAAGAGCAGTTTGCCGATCTGGAGATGGCCGGCGAGCGAACACGCCTCGTGCGAGACGCCCTCCATCATGTCGCCGTCGCTGACGATGGCGTAGGTCCAGTGGTTGATGAGCGGCGCTTCGCCGGGCACGTTGAACATCTCGCCGAGGATCTTCTCGGTGATGGCCATGCCGTTGGCGTTGCCGGTGCCCTGGCCCAGCGGGCCGGTGGGGGCCTCGACGCCGGGCGCGACGCGGAACTCCGGGTGGCCGGGCTTGATGGAACCCCACTGGCGGAACTGTTGGAGTTGCTCCATCGGCACGTCGTAGCCGGAGAGATGGAGCAGCGAGTAGAGCAGCATCGAGCCGTGGCCGGCGGAGAGCACGAACCGGTCGCGGTTGGGCCACTGCGGGTGCGCGGGCGAATGGTGCTTGAACTCCGTCCACAGCACGAACGCCATGTCTGCCGTTCCCATCGGCATGCCGGGATGGCCGCTCTCGGCCTTCTGGACCGCGTCCACGGCGAGGAACTTGATGGTGTTGACGACCAGGTCGTCGAGCGCGGCGCCATGCGCGCCTTTGCCGAAGTCGGATGCTGTGCTCATGATGATGTCTCCAGAAAAATGGCGCGGTAACTATAGGAGCGAGCGCAGGCGATACAAGGCCAAAGCGGGGCCAACGCCGGGCGGCATGAAAGAACCGCGGATTACGCGGATTGCACGGATGTGTTTTTTGTCAGCCGCGAAGAGGCGCAGGATTTCGGCATTGTGCTTCTTTGTGGCGAACGATTCGTTCTCATGAGCGCATCCGTTGACCAACTCATTCACTTCGCCGCCAACGCCTTCAACTCGGCTTGGGCTAAATGATATTCCATGAATTCCACCGCTTTGGTCGTCTCGCATTTGCGGAAGCAGTTCGCGGCGGTGGCCTTGTCATCGGCGAGCAGCCGTTTCATGCCAGCATAATACCATCCCTCACAAAGCTGCTGTCGGCCCTTCATGATGTCAGGAGAAGCGGCAGCCGAAATCAAATCGCTCTCGCTGGTCTTATCGAGCAGGAAAGCGGCAATCTTAATCCGCCAGTCATCCCAATTATTCCGCGCGCCTTTCCAACGCTTCTCCAAATAGGCTGCGAGTTCCTTGGTCGCCGCTCCCTTTTCTCCCAGTCGCGTCCGGGTAAGCCAGATACTCAATTGAGACAAGTCCTGCCACCGCGGATTCAGTTCACCACACCGGCGGAAGTCGGCCAGCGCGTTAGTCCAGTTGTGTTGCATGAAATAAACAGTGCCACGGTTGCTGTAGACGGAACAGTTATACGGAACGAGTTCAAGCGCGCGAGTGTAGTCGGCGATCGCGCCAGCCAAGTCGCCTTTGAACATCTTGGCGGGGCTGCGGATTATGTAGGCATGGGCACACTTCGGATCGAGCTCGATGGCGCGATTGCATTCGGCAAGCGATCCATCCAAGTCCCCTTTCTTGCGTTTGACGAGTCCGCGGTTGACGTAGGCCAGAGCGCACGTTGGGTCAAGTTCGGCGGCGCGGTTACAGTCGGCAAGCGCCCCGTCCAAATCGCCTTTGGTTTCCTTGCTGCTGCTCCGATTGCAGTAGGCAAGGACGAACTTCGGGTTGAGTTCAATGGCGCGATTCAAGTCGGCTATCGCTCCGTCCACATCTCCCCTGTCGTTCTTG
>JACRKA010000022.1 GCA_016219905.1 Verrucomicrobiota bacterium | reverse complement strand
CCCGTGGACACCATCATGGGCCACGTGGACCACGGCAAGACCTCGCTGCTGGACACCATCCGCAAAGCCAATGTCGCCGCCGGTGAAGCGGGCGGCATCACCCAGCACATCGGCGCCTACACCGTCATGGTCCCCTCCCCCCACAAGGAAAAGGAGGGCCAGATCGAACAAATCACCTTCCTTGACACGCCGGGCCACGAGGCGTTCACCAAGATGCGCGCCCGCGGCGCCAACGTCACCGACATCACCGTCCTGGTCGTCGCGGCCGACGACGGCGTCATGCCGCAAACCATCGAGTCCATCAACCACGCCAAGGCCGCCAAAGTCCCGATCATCGTCGCCGTCAACAAGATTGACGCGCCGGGCGCCAACCCGCTCAAGGTCAAGACCCAACTCCAGCAACAGGGCCTCAACGTCGAGGAATTCGGCGGCGACGTCATCTGCTGCGAAGTCAGCGCCACCAAGAAACTCGGCATCGAGAAACTTCTCGAAAACATCATTCTCCAAGCCGAAGTGCTTGAGCTGAAAGCCAATCCCAAGCGCAAAGCCGAAGGCATCATCATTGAAGCCGAACTCCAGGCTGGCGCCGGCCCCACCGCCACCGTGCTGGTCCGCACCGGCACCCTCAAGCAAGGCGACCCGATCATCTGCGGCCCCCACTGGGGCAAAGTCCGCGCCATGCAGGACGACAAGGGCCAGAAACTGAAGCAGGCCGGCCCCGCCATGCCCGTGCGCATCATCGGCCTCAATGGCGTGCCGGAGCCGGGCGCTGAACTCACCGTCATGGCCAGCGAGAAAGAATCGCGCGAACTCATCGAGCAGCGGCAGGAGGAAAAACGCGCCGCACCCGCCGAATCGGGCCGCAAAGCCACGCGCGAGGCGATCTTTGCCGCCTTCGAGGCCGGTGAAAAGAAGACGCTCAACATCGTCCTCAAGGCCGACATGCAAGGCTCCCTCGAGGCCATCGCCGCGGCCCTCAAGGACATCCAGAGCGACAAGATCAGCCTCGAACTCATCCACACCGCCGTCGGCGCCGTCAGCGAGAACGACGTGCTGCTCGCCTCTGCCAGCCAGGGCATCATCGTCGCCTTCGGCGTCAAGCTGGCGCCCGGAGCCAGCGACCTGGCCAAGCGCGAGGGCGTCGAGATCCGGCTCTACTCCATCATCTACGAACTGATTGACGCCGTGAAAGAGGCGATGGCCGGCCAGCTCGAACCCCTCTCCAAGGAGGTCGTTGTCGGCCACGCCGAAGTCAAACAGGTCTTCGAGGTCTCCAAAGGCGCGGTGGCCGGCTGCGTCGTCACCGACGGCCGCGTCACCCACGGCGGCCGCGCCCGCGCCCTGCGCCGCAAGGCGGTCCAATACGAAGGCTTCGTCCAGACCCTGCGCCGTTTCCAGGACGACGTGAAGGAAGTCCGCGCCGGCCTGGACTGCGGCATCCGGCTGGACGGCTACCAGGACTACCAGCCCGGCGACGTGATCGAAGTTTACACCGTCGAGAAAGTCGCGCAGAAACTATAAGTAAAGCGTGAAACGTAAAACGTAAGGCCGGATCAGTTTCTCCTTTTACGTTTCACGCGTCACGTTTTACGTTCCAACCATGTCCACCTTCCGAATGCGCCGCGTTTCCGAACTGGTCAAGCAGGAGGTCAGCGAGATCATCCGCCGCGACGTCGCCACCGGCGACATCGGCTTGATCACCGTCACCGGCTGCGACGTGGCCACCGACCTCAAGAACGCCCGCGTCTATGTCAGCGTCATCGGCGACGCCGGCAAACAGGCCGCCGCCCTCGCCCTGCTCGAACGCCATCGCGGCCACATCCAGCACACCCTCGGCCGCGCCGTCGTCCTCAAATACACGCCGCGCCTCCACTTCCTGATTGACGAAGGCGTGGAACGCGGCGACCGCATCCAGCGCATCCTCGACGAGATTGACCACGAGAAGCCCTCGAATGAACCCTGACCCCGCCCGCCAGATCGGCGACCTCGTCCGGCAGCACCGGACGTTCCTCGTCGCCGGCCACTACCGTCCCGACGGCGACGTGCTCGGCTGCCAGATCGCGCTGGGGCTGGCGCTGCAAGGTCTCGGCAAAACGGTCGAGGTGTGGAACTCCGACGGCCTGCCGCAGAAGTATTCCTTCCTGCCGCAAAGCAAACTCCTGCAAAAGCCGCCCGCCGCCGCGCGCGACTTCGACGCCGTGATCGCCGTGGACACCGCCACCTACGAGCGGCTCGGCGTCACGCGCGACCGCATCGCGTCGCGCAAGGCGCTGGTGAACATGGACCACCATGCCAGCAACGAGCGGTTCGGCGACCTCGTCTGGATCGAGCCGCGCGCCGCCGCCAGCGCCGAGCTTGTCCATCATCTGCTTCGCGTCAACAACTGGCCCGTCACGGCCGACATCGCCGCCAACCTCTACGTCGGCCTCTCCACCGACACCGGCTCGTTCCAGTATTCCTCCACCTCGCCGCAGACGTTGCGCATCGCCGCCGAGCTGCTCGAAGCCGGCGCGGACGGCGCGGAGCTGTCACGGCTTTGCTACCAGAGCTTCCCCCTGCGGCGGCTGCGGCTGCTCCAATTGATCCTCGCGAGCCTGAGCCTGCGTTGCGAGGGCCGCGTCGCCAGCTTCTGGATCACCGATGAGATGTTCCGCCAGACGGGCGCTTTGCCGGAGGACACCGAGAACCTGATTGACCACGTCCGCGCGATTGACTCCGTGGTCGTGGCGGCGTTGTTCGAGGCCGGGCCGGGCGGCATCGTCCGCGTCAGCCTGCGCTCGAAATCGCCGAAGGTCAGCGTGGACGCGGTCGCGGCGAAGTTCGGCGGCGGGGGCCACGCGGCCGCGGCCGGCGCGCGGATCCAAGGCGAGCCGGCCACGGTTGAAGCCGCCGTGCTGGGGGCCATCGAGAACGCCTTGCGCGAAGCGCGGCTTTGAAAACGGAAGGCCCTTCCGCGAACACGTTGAACCGTTTTCGCCACCGCAAGCACAACTCGCTTGCATGGCGCGCGGCCAACTCCTACGCTTTGCCGCTCACATGCCGCGTGGACTGACACAATGAACGATTTGACTCCATTTGATGGCGTGCTGTTGGTGGACAAGCCGAAGACCTGGACGTCGCACGACGTGGTGGCCAAGGTGCGCGGCCACTTCCGGTTCAAGAAGGTCGGCCACTGCGGCACGCTCGACCCGATGGCGACGGGCCTGCTGGTGCTCGTGCTGGGCCGGGCCACGAAGCTGAGCGAGCGGTTGATGGGCGACGACAAGGCCTATGAGGGCGCGATGCAGCTCGGCACGACGACCGACACGGGCGATTGCGACGGAAAGACCCTGGAAACCAAGCCGGTGCCGCCGCTGACCGAGGCGCAACTGGTGGAGGTGATGGCCAAGTTCAAAGGCGACATCCAGCAGACGCCGACGATGGTCAGCGCCATCAAGCATGAGGGACAGCCGCTCTACAAACTCGCCCGCAAGGGCATCGAGGTGGAGCGCGAGCCGCGGCTGATCCACATCTACGATTTCCGGCTGCTGAAGTTCGAGCCGCCGCGCGTGGAGTTCCGGCTGGCCTGCACCAAAGGCACCTACGTCCGCACGCTGGCCACCGACATCGGCCAGACGCTGGGCTGCGG
Source organism: Verrucomicrobiota bacterium (assembly GCA_016219905.1). Classification (GTDB taxonomy): domain Bacteria; phylum Verrucomicrobiota; class Verrucomicrobiia; order CAIQCK01; family CAIQCK01; genus JACRKA01. The sequence continues at coordinate 6,025 of JACRKA010000022.1, read as the reverse complement.
CGCGCATCTGGCCGAATTGCGCCGCACCGCCTCCGGCAAGTTCAGCATCGAGGACGCGCACACGCTGGAGGAAATCCTCGCGCTGCCGAAGGAGAAGCTGACGCAGTGGATCCTGCCGTTGCTGGAGGTCGCGCGCGGGCTTCAACTCTAGATTCGCCGCCATGCAGGTCGTCCACGACTTCTCTGAATTGCGCCCGTTCGCCAGCAAGACCTGCCTGGCCATCGGCGTTTTCGACGGGGTGCATCGCGGCCACCAGGCCGTCATCGGCGCGGCCATTGCGGATGCGCAGACTTGCGGCGGGCTGGCGGCCGCGGTGACGTTCGATCCCCATCCGGCCCGCGTGCTGGCCCCGGAACGCGCGCCGCTGCTGCTGACCTCCACGGCGCACAAGCTCGCGATGGTCCGCAGTCTCGGCGTGCCTGTCTGTGTCGTCATCAAGTTCGACCGCGCGTTTGCCGGCACGACGGCGGAGGATTTCCTGCAGCGTGTGGCCGAAGGCGCGCCGGGCTTGCAGGCGATCTGCGTCGGGTCGGGTTTCCGCTTCGGCAAGGGCCGCGCGGGCACGGTGGCGCTGATGCGTGAGTTCAGCAAGAAGCGCGGTTTCAGGCTTCACGAGCTGTCGTCGGTGACGCTGGGCGGCGCGGTGATCTCCAGCACCGCGGTGCGGCAGGCGGTGGCGTCGGGCGACCTGGCGAAGGCGGAAGCGATGCTGGGCCGGCCATTCTCGATCCTCGGCACGGTGGTGCGCGGGGACGGCCGCGGCCGCACGCTCGGCTATCCCACCGCCAATCTCAACCGCCACAACGAGGTGCTCCCGCCCAACGGTGTGTATGCGGTGCGCGCGGCGCTCGGCGGCGCGTTGCGGCCGGGGCTGCTGAACATCGGGCTGCGGCCGACGGTGCATAAGGCGCAGGCCGGGCCGCTGGCGGAGTTGCACGTGCTGGATTTTTCCGGCGAACTTTACGGCAGCGACATCGAGGTCTTCTTCGTCGCGCGACTGCGCGCCGAAAGGAAGTTTTCGTCTCTGGAGGAACTCCGGGCGCAGATCGTGCGCGACGAGGAGGCTGCGCGCCGGGTGCTCGCGTAGCCGTTGGCCGGCGTCGCTGGCAGGGGGCCTGCTTCAAACTGTTCGCGAGCAGTCAAGGCCGTGAATTCGTGCGGCCGATGGAACACGGATGTTCAGTTCCGAGTCAGCCGTGTCCGGTGATGGGACTTGTCCTGCGGCGATGACCGCAGGGAGGATATCGAGAGAAGGAGAACGAGAAGCTGATCGCCCCCGCCCGCGATCAACAGAATCAGCAGACACACTTTTGATCGGTGGCTTTCCCGCGTTTTCTCCCCTGCTCCCCCGCCAACGCGCGAAGGCGCCGATCCGATGGCGCGCGGAAGAGATTCCGCGCGCCATTTTCTTTTGGGGACCATGGAGACGCGGCGGCATGAACGGCTGCCGCAGCCCGGCGCTGCCGCGCGGGGAGTGGCTCAGGGCGCCTGGTAGGGGCCGGTGGTGAGCGTGCCGGTCACGGTCGGGGTTCCCGACACGGTGCCGTAGAGGTAAACGTTGCCGGTGGGGCCGGCGTTCAGAGTGTTGGCGTTCGCGAAGTCAATCGTGCCGCCGCGGATGTAGATGTTGCCGCCCGCCGCGAGGCCGGTGGCGAACAAAGCGGAGTCGGTGAGCGAGACCAAACCGGCGGCGCCGCCATTGAGATTGATGATGCCGCCGATGCCGGAAGGCCCGGTGGCGCTGGCGCTGAGGATGGCGTTGTTGAGGATGATGTTGTTCGCCGCCAGCGTGATTGCGCCGCCTTGCAGGTAGCCGTCGGCGGTCAATCGCGCCTGCTGGACCTTGATGGCGTCAATGGCGGTGATGTTGATCTGCTGGCCGCTGACCAGCGGAGAGGCAGCCACCACGTTGATGCTCTTGACGCCGCCGCCCTTGTCCACGCCGACGATCTCGACGTTGCCGTTGGGCAGGGCCGCGAGCACCGCCGCGGTCTGCTGGGCGCTCAGCCGGACGTAGCCCTGCGCCCCGGCGTTCACGGTGACCTGGCCTGCGGTGGAGGCGTTGCCTTGGGCTTGGACATCCATGTCGCCCGCGCCGACGGCGCCATTCATCTGGATGTCGGTGGACGGGCTGGTGCCGCCCGAAATGGTCACAGAGGTTCTTGCGAGCATTTCCACCTCGCTGCCAGAACCGCCGCCGGAGTTTCCGTTGATGATCGTGCCGGACACGTTGATGCTGTCGGCGGGATCGAGATAGCCGCCGGTCTGCCAGTGCCCCATCTGCACCCGGCCCTCGCCGCCCACCCTGATGGAGGCGCCGCTGACGTTGATGGAATCCAGCGCGCTCAGGCGGGCGGTGCCGCCGGCGCCCGGGTTGACGGCGTCCAGCTCGACGGACCGGGCTGCCGGCGTGGCGACCTCCTGGCCGGCGATGTTGATGCTGTTTCCAGGCGAAGGCGGCACGAATCCGCTTGTCTTGGCCGAGAGATTGACGCTTCCGTCGGAGGCTTCCAGGAAGACCATTCCGGCAGTCCCGGCGGCAGGGCCGGGCGAGCGGACGATGATCGTGCCGGGCGCGGTGTTGCCGTTGGCGTTGATCTCGGTGCCAGAGCCAAGCCGCGCGCTCGCAGCGCCGATGAGTTTGACTTCGCCGCCCGCGTCCAAGGCGGAGGAGGCGTTGATGAACGAGGTGGCGATGTCCACCTCAGCCGCCGGAGCGAGAGGATCGGGCAATCCGGCGTTATAGTTGCCGACCCAGAAATCGCCGCCTCCGGAAATCGCGTCGCTGAAGGGATCGCCGACATCAAAGGATGCGCTCTTGATCCCGATGCTCCCGCTGCCGCTCAGCAGGATGCGGCCGTGGGCCGCGGAGAAGGAGATCGTCTGGCTTGGATAATTGCCCGCGCCGATGATGCCGATGGTTCCGGCTGGCGGAGGCACGGGAGGCAGCCCGTTGACGCCGGCCTGCGCCGTCAAGCCGATCGGCCCGTCCGTCGCGTCCAGTTCGATGGCGCCGGGCGTGGTCGCCGTGCCGGCGGAATTGACGCGAATCTGGCCTGCTTGCGGGCCGTCGGCCTGAATCCCCGTGATCCCCTCGATGCGCACCAGGAGTCTTCCATCGAGCAGGACGTTGCCGCCCTGGTTGACCGCCGGCAACTGGCTCGTGGGCGCCACGGAGCTGGCGTCAATCAACGCGTTCTTCAGGAACAGTTTGTCGCCGGTGTTTGCGCCGTTGCTGTTCATGGACACCGTGCCGCCATCGGTGCCAAAGACGAGCGCCTTGCTCATCAGCGCATCGGTCTGCCCGGCTCCGAAGAAGCTGAGGGTGCCGTCACTGTAAAGGTTGATGGTTCCACCGGGGTTGACCGAAAACTCCCGTTGCTCGGTGTCCGTCGCCCGCAGGGTCGAGGGATCCACCGTCAGGCTTTGCGAGGCGGTCAAAAAGAGCTGGCCAGAGCCGAATTCATCGCAGTCCACACCGAAGTTCGAATTGCGGACCAGGATGTCATTGCCGACAAACTGGACCAGCTTCGCCGATGCTTCCGGTCCGCCGGTCCCGCTGCCGCCAAAATTCTCTATCGTCACGTTCCCGGCTATCACGGTCACCCTGAAATCCTGGCCGACGCCCGCCTCGGCGACCGGGTTGCCGGTCATGCGGAAGTCGTAGCCACCAAGATCGAAGAGTGCGCCACTGCCTGTATCGGGCAAGCCCGTGGCCCGCGTCTGACCGGAGGCGGTCGTGTAGATGCGCCCCTCGGTTGAGTTGACCGTGTCGTTGTCGCCGATGGTGAACAGGTCGCCGTAGGTGTAGGTGAAGAGGTTGCCCGTCACGCCGGGAATGGAGTTGCCGGTGTTGCGGAAGATGTAGATGTTGCCGGTGGGGCCAGCGTTGATGGTGTTGACACCGTAGAAGTCCACCTCGCCGCCGCGGAGGTAGATGCGACCGCCGCTGCTGGAACCGCCGGCGAGCAACTCGGAATCCGTGATCGAGACCAGACCCGCCAGCGCCCCGTCGAGCCTGATCGTGCCGCCGGGGCCGCCGAAACCGGGGGCGTTGAGGACGGCATCCTCCAGCGTGATGTTGTTGCCGAAGAGCGTGATGTTGCCGCCGGTGAAGCCGTCAGCCCCCAAATAGGCGTGGCGGATCGTGATGGCCTCCGGCGCTCCCACGAAAATGCTGCCGCCGTCGGAACCTCTCCAACTCGTGATATTGATGCTGTAGACGTCGCCATTGAATGCGCCCACAATCTCGGTGTTGCCGTTCGGCAGATTGCCGAGCAGGGTCGCGATCTGTTGTGCGCTCAGCCGGACAAAGCCCTGCGCACCGGCGTTGATGCTGACCTGGCTGGGATTGATGCCACCGCCTTGGGCCTGGATGTCTATGGTTCCGGCTCCGACGCCGCCGTTGACCTGGATGTCCGTGGAGGGGCTGAAACCGCCCATGATGCTCACGCCATCCCGGGCGAACAACCGCACCTGGCTGCCGGCACCACCGGCCGAGTTGCCGTTGATGAGGGTTCCGCCGATGGAGATGCTCTGCGCCGGTTCCAGATTATAGCCTTCAGTCAAAACCCAGTTGCCCATCTGCACCTGCCCCTCACCGCCCACATTGATCGCCGCGCCGAAAACATTGATGTTGCCCGGCGTGCTCAGCCGCACCAAGCCGCCCGCGGACGGATTGACTGCCGTCAACTCGACGGTCCTCCCCACCGGTCCCGGCACCTCTTGGCCATGAATGTTGATGTCCGGCGACGACAGCACCTGCCCCGAGACCAGGCTAAAGAAACCTTGCTCAATAGTCTTCGCCGACAGGTTGACCTTGCCGGCCTCCGCGAACGTCTCCAGGATGATAGCGCCGCCCGTGCCTGCGACCGGGCCGGGCGACCGGATGATGATGCCGCCGGGGCCGGTGCCGCCATCGGCCATGATGTCGGTGCCGGGGCCAAGCCGCACTTCCTGGCCGCCGATGAGCCTGACGTCGCCGCCCAAACCGGCGCTGGAGTTGGCATCCACCATCACATCCCGGAAGTCAATCGTCCGGGCCGGATCCACGGTGCCGACCCCACTGTTGTATTGGCCGACCAGGAACCTGCCGGCGTCGTCGCTGCCGCCGTTGAGATTGAAACTCGCATCCCAGACCTCGATGTCTTGGTTTCCACTCAACCGGATGTCGCCGCCACCGCTTGCATCAAATTGGATGGCCTGCACACTCCCTGGAGCGCCATGAATATCAATGTTGCCCGCTGCCGGCGGCGTGCCCAAGCCATGCGCGGAATTCTCAGTCCACAACCCAATCGGCCCGGCTTGCGAGTCCAGTTCGATGGTGCCGAAGGCGAGCAACGAACCCAGCGAGGTGAGCCTGATGGCGCCCGGCGTCGGCCCACTCGCGTCAATCGCTGTCAAACCTTGAAGCTGGACCAGTGCCTTGCCATCCAGATTCACTGTCCCGCCTTGGCCGCTCGCGCCCGGCGAACTGACATCTATGAAAGTGTCTCGCACGACGGCCGACGAGAGGGGGCCGGTGCCCTTGATATCCACGCTGCCGCCTTGATTTACGCCGCGCGCGAAAAGTTCGGTCAGGTCTCCCGGCGCTCCCAAGACGGCCACCTGGTCGCCGCCTTCGAGATGGATGCTGCCGCCCGTAAGCGGCACGGGACCGCTGCTCGCATACGTGGACAACTTTGAGGGATCCACAGTCAGGCTGTTCAGCGCGACAAACTTCAGAGCGCCACCGTTGCCGCTCGCATCCGCATCCAGACTCATGTCGGCATCTCTGACAAGGATGTCGGTTCCCTGTCCTTCAAAGGATGTTATGTGCGTGTAAGGTCCGCCGCCGTTCCCGGTGCCGCCCAGATTGTCAATCGTCAGGTCGCCCAATGTCTTGAACAACAACTTGGCGTCCGTGTTCGGAGGCGCCGAAACCGTCGGATCGCCGGTCAGCAGCACATCCTGGCTGCCGAAGTCAAACTGCGCCACACCGGCCTGCACCGGCCCGGTCTTCTGACCGGACAGAGCGCTCGTGAT
>JACRKA010000201.1 GCA_016219905.1 Verrucomicrobiota bacterium | reverse complement strand
CTACTACGAACCCCAAAGTGACCCGCAACCGTGGAGTGCGCCGGCTTGACGGCGCCTTTGCGGCGACGCGGCTCGACGCGTCGCATCGAGCGCCCGCCTTCAAAGCACAGCGAGGCGCAAATACACCCGGTCCGTCAAGCCGGGCCGGAATCAAGGCGGCGTCAAGCCGCCGCACTCCAAAATGGGCCGGCTTTTGGGTTGCGCTTGGGGCGGGGGTCGGGCAGTTATGGGCCGGCAATCATGCGACTGGCCATCACCGATGAACCGAGCTTGAAGACCGCCGCGGCGCGCGGGGCGGCGGTGCTGCGCGCGGGCGGGCTGGTGGCGTTTCCCACGGAGACGGTCTATGGGCTGGGCGCGGACGCGACGAACGCGACGGCGGTGGCGCGCGTGTTCGAGGCGAAGGAACGGCCGCACTTCGACCCGCTCATCGTGCATCTCGGCGCGGCGGACTGGCTGGAGCGCGTGGTGGAGTCGGCGCCGGCCGAGGCGCGGCGGCTGGCGGAGAAGTTCTGGCCGGGGCCGCTGACGCTGGTGTTGCCGAAACGGGCGGTGATTCCCGACATCGCGACGGCGGGGCTGCCGACGGTGGCGGTGCGCGTGCCGGCGCATCCGGTGGCGCACGCGATGATCGAGGCGGCGGGCGTGCCGGTGGCCGCGCCGAGCGCGAACCGGTTCGGGCGGATCAGCCCGACGACGGGGCCGGCAGTGGAGGAGGAACTCGGCGGGCGCATCGAACTGATCCTCGACGCCGGGCCGACGCGGCACGGTATCGAGTCCACCATCGTGGCGTTCGACGCGGCCGGGCCGCGCGTGTTGCGGCCGGGGCCGGTGACGCTGGAGGCGCTGCGCGAGTGCCTCGGGCGCGAGGTGCGTTTCGCGGCGCGCGAGAGCGGGACGCCGGCATCGCCCGGCATGATGGAGAGCCACTACGCGCCGCGGACGCCGCTGCGGTTGATGGACCCGAAGCTGACGCTGGTGGGGCGCGTGGGGTTGCTGGCGTTCTCGGAGACGCGGGCGGTGCCGGGCTTCGCGGCGGTGGAGACGTTGAGCGCGTCGGGCGACTTGCGCGAGGCGGCGGCAAACCTGTTCGCCGCGCTGCGGCGGCTCGACGCGGCGGGACTGGACTTGATCGTGGCGGAGCCGGTGCCGGAACAAGGGCTGGGCGTGGCGATCATGGACCGGCTGCGGAAGGCAGCGTGGCCGCGAACCGCTGTCAGCCGATAAGGCTGCGCATTCCTATTGTTCCCACCTGGTTGCCAACGCCGCGCCGCCCTGCTACGGTGCGCGGTTCATTCATGAAGATTTTTGCCGATCATCACATGCACACGCCGTTGTGCAAACACGCGACGGGGCCGATGGAGGATTACATCGAGCGCGGCATCGAGTTGGGGCTGCGGGCCGTCGGGTTTGCCGACCATAACCCGCTGCCGAACGGGCGTGGTGCGGACGTGCGGATGGCGGAGTCGGAGCTGGACGGTTACGTGCAGAAGGTGCTCGACCTGCAATACCGCTATCGCGGCAAGATCGAGGTGCTGCTCGGGTTGGAGATGGATTACGTGGAGGGGCTGGAGCCGTATCTCGAAAAGCAGGTGGCCCGGTATCCGTGGGACTACGTCATCGGTGGGATCCATTATCTCGATGCGGACTGCCGGGTCACGTCATGGCCGCGGAAGTTCAAAGGCGATGTCGCGTGGCTTTACGGGCGCTATTTCGAGTTGATGCGGAAGATGGTCCGCAGCGGCCTGTGCGACATTGTCGCGCATTTCGACGTGCCGAAACGGTCGGGCTGCCCGCCCGCCGAGGCCCAGGCGGAGGACATCACACAAACATTGCAGGAGATCGCCCGCGCGCGGGTGTGCATGGAGATCAACACGTCCGGTTACCGCCACGCCGAGCTGCGCGAGCCGGAGCCGTATCCGAGCGCGGCGATCGTCGAGCAGGCGATGGCGCTCGGCGTGACGTTGATGGTGAACTCCGACGCGCACGCGCCGGACCAGGTCGGGTTTCGGTTCGCGGAGGTCGAGGGTTTCCTGCGGTGGAAGGGCTGTGCGCGGCTGGCCGGGTTCCGGCAGCGGAAACGGGAGTGGCTGGAGCCAGAGACCGCAGTGACGGCGGTGGCGTGAAAACGGGGCGTTCCGCGGAAACAATCGTTGATTTGGATTAGGCGCCTCCCTATAGTCTCGCGCCCTAGCGTGAGCAAAACGAAGGAAACAACGAAGGTGTTGCGGCTCGGTCTGCCCAAGGGCAGCCTGCAGGAGTCGGCGTTTGCGTTGATGGCCAAAGCCGGTTTTCAGGTCTCGGTCAGCAGCCGCTCCTACGTGCCGCGGATCAATGACAAGGAACTCGAGGTGCGCCTGATCCGCGCGCAGGAGATCAGCCGTTATGTGGAACTGGGCGCGCTGGATGCGGGCCTGACGGGCAAGGATTGGATCGAGGAGAACGGCAGCGACGTGGAGGTCGTGTCGGAGATCGCGTTCTCCAAGCAGACGCTGATGCCCGCGCGGTGGGTGCTGGCGGTGCCGAATGATTCGCCCATCAAGAGCGCGAAGGATTTGCAGGGCAAGCGCATCGCCACGGAGGTCGTGAACCTCACACGCCGCTGGCTCGCCAAGCACGGCGTGACGGCGGACGTGGAGTTTTCCTGGGGCGCGACCGAGATCAAGGCGGCCGACCGGCTCGTGGACGCGATCGTGGAGTTGACCGAGACCGGTTCGTCGCTGAAGGCCAACAATCTCCGCATCGTGGACACGCTGACGACGTCGTTCCCGCAGCTCATCGCCAACCGCGCCGCGTGGCGCGACACTTGGAAACGCCGGAAGGTGGAGGTGCTGGCAATGCTGCTGAAGGGCGCGCTGGCCGCACAGGAGAAGGTCGGCCTGAAGATGAACATCCAGCGCAAGCAACTGGCGCGGCTGTTGCGCGAGCTGCCGGCGCTGCGCAACCCGACCATCAGCACGCTGAGCCAGCGGGGCTGGGTGGCGGTGGAGACGATCATTGACGAGAGCGTGGTCCGCGAGATCATCCCGCAGTTGAAGGAGATCGGCGCGGAGGGCATCATCGAGTATCCGCTCAATAAGGTGGTTTACTGAGCGTCCGGATTTGCAGGCACAAGTAGTTGGAAACTGGAGAGATATGGGTTCGATCAAAAAGCGCCGCAAGGCCAAGATGAATCGGCACAAGCGCCGCAAGCGTTCCAAAGCGCATCGTCACATGAAGCGCGAGTGGAAGAAGTAGCGGCGCGGAACAGCCGCGGCGCACGCCCGGCGCGGTCAGCGGATCGCGCCGGTTGGCACGCTGCGGGACCGGCGAGCAATCGTGCGCAAACTTCACACAACGCCCCGCCGCGCGACCCGCGTGGCCGCGCGGGTTGCGGGATGCTGCCTGGTCGCGACCGCTTTCTGCGGGTCTGGTTGCTACGTGCCGACCGAGCCGTCGAAACCAAAGGCGGCAGCCGGCAGCAGCGGCGCTGCCGCTTTCGGCTGGTCTTCGGCAAAAACGGAGGCCGCGCCGCCGAGCACGCCTGCGCCCAAGCCGGCGACCCCGCCCGCCATTTCCGCCAGCAAACCCAGCAAGGGCTACGGCAGCACCGGCAAGAAATCCACGGCCACACAGGCGAAGACCGTCCAGCCCGCGCGCCCGCAAGTGGATCTCTTCAAGGGCACGCCTCCGGGAACCAATCGCAGCGCCGTGGTCGAAGCGCCTGCCGCTCCGCCAGCAACACCAGCAGAACAGCCACCGCCGAAGCCGCAGTCCGCCGCGGAACTGGCCGCAGCGCAGCCGGCCGCGGCAGCGCAGGCGCCGGCCACCGGCAAGCCGGCGCAAGTGTGGTATGGCGGCACGCAAACGACCCCGGCCACGCCGGCGACCGAGCCGCCGGTTTCCGCCG
>JACRKA010000019.1 GCA_016219905.1 Verrucomicrobiota bacterium | reverse complement strand
GAACGAAGGCGGTCGTCTTTGGCGACGACGGCAACATCCTCTCATCTGCTTACCGCGAGTATCACCTGCTGACGCCGCAGCCCGGCTGGGCGGAACTCGACCCGCGCGAGGTGGCTGACGCCGTCGAGGCGGTCGTCGGCGAGGCGGCGCGCAAGTCCAAGCAGCCCGTCGAGACCGTGGCGTTCTCGGCGCTTGGCGAGGCGATCACGCCGCTCGACGCGATGGGCCAGCCGCTTGATCACACCCTTCTTTCGATGGACTCGCGTGCCACGGCGCAGACGGCGCGGCTGCGCGAGCAGTTTGGCGCGAAACGGTTCTTCGAGATCACCGGGCACCCGCTGCACCCGATGCACACGATCAGCAAGCTGATCTGGTGGCGCGAGAACAAGCCGGAGATGTTCCGCCGCGCGGCGCGGTTCCTGGGCTGGCAGGAGATACCGGCGACGCGGTTGGGGCTGCCGGTGAAGATTGATTACTCGCTCGCGTCGCGCCTCGGCATCTTCGACATCCGCAAGAAACAATGGTCGGAGCCGCTGCTAGCGCTGGCCGGCGTTGACCCGAGGCAGTTGCCCGAACCCGTGCCGTCGGGCGCGGTCATCGGTGAGATTCCGGCGGCCATTTGTCAGCGGCTAAGTCTCGCCAAAGGCTGTGTGCTGGTCGCGGGCGGCCACGATCAGCCGTGCGCGGCATTGGGCGCGGGCGTCGTGAAGCCCGGTCTGGCGGTGGACGGGTTGGGCACGGTCGAGTGCATCACCGTTGCCTACGATCACGCCGTTACGGACGAGAACATGCTCGGCGGCAATCTCTGCTGCATGCCGCACACGGTGGAGGGGATGTATGCGTCGCTGGCGTTCAGTTTCGTTGGCGGCAGCCTGTTGCGCTGGTTCCGCGACAACTTCGCCGACGTGGAGAAAGCCGAGGCGGCGAAAGCGGGCCGCGATGTGTATGACGTGCTGGTGGAGCGTGCGATGACGGCCAAGCATCCGCCGTTCATCGTGCCGCACTTCTTCGGCACCGGCACGCCGTATCTCGATCCGCACTCGAAGGGAGTGATCGCCGGCCTGACGCTGGGCACGAAGCGCGAGGACATCGTGCGCGGCATCCTCGAAGGGGTGGCGTTTGAGATGCGGGTGAACCTCGAGATTCTGGCGAAGGCCGGCGTGCCGCTGGAGGAACTCCGTTGCACCGGCGGTGGCGCGAAGTCGCCGGGCTGGATGCAACTCAAGTCCAATCTCTGGGGCAAGCGTCTCTGCACGCTGAACGTCGCCGAAGGTGGCGCGCTCGCCTGTGCGATGCTCGGCGCGGTGGCCATCGGACGGTTCAAGAACCTGCGCGAGGCAGTGGAGCGCACCGTGCGTGTCACGGGTGCCTACGAACCTGACATGAAGGAGCACGCGCGATACAGCGAACGGTATCAGGTCTATCGCGAGCTTTACCCGCGGCTGAAGGACCTGCTGAACCGGATGTGACCGTGGAGGGGATTACTTGCCCTGATAGTCGGGGTAGTGCTTCTTGACGCACTCCGGGCAGATGCCGTGGCTGAACTCCGTCTCGGAGTGCTCGGTGATGTAGCGTTCCATCTGCACCCATGTCTTCTCCGGCGTATGGATGCGCTTGCAGTGGCTGCACACTCGGAAGAATCCGCGCAGCACCTTGACCTCGCGCGTCTGTCGCGCGGTTTGCTCCACCAGGAAGGCGACGAGGATCAGGACGAAGAGCCGGATGATCAGGTTGATGAGGGCTTCGTCCAGCGGCGGCGGTTCCTCCCAGGCCGCGCGCATGAAGAAACGCACCAGCGGCATCGCCACGGCGAGGCTGTAACCGTATGCCCTGCTCCGATACCAGGCCGCCAGCAGCACCGGCACGGTGTAAAGGATGGGGAATTGGATGGCCGGCCCGGCCAGATAATCCAAAGCGAGAATGGTGATCGCGAGCGTCGGCAGGTAGAGCGGCATGAGCCGCTCCTGGCGGATCTCTCCGGGCGTTCTAGCGCGGTTGGTCTGGGTGGACATCATGGCGCTTCTCCGGTTTGTCTGCCGGGACCATCTTCCAGATTGGAACGGGCTTTTTCAATTCATCAATTACAGATTTGCGCGCGACCAGCCTGATTGGAAACGGGGCGGCTCAGGGTTTCAAGCCGATAGGGGACGGGCGTCTCCGCCATTCCTCCGCCGCTTTCTTGCTGCGGCGGGCGATGTGGCCCCCGAACCCAGCCAACGGGACTTCCAGAATGAAAATGCTCCAATCGAGAATGTTATTGGTGAGCAAGCTTTGAAGCAACGAGTCGGGCGGAAACTGGTCTGCGGGGCCGAAAGAACCCGTGCAGATGATGGCAAAAACGATGCCCGCGCCGCACGCGTGGAGTATTTCATCCGACTTCGCAATCATCCCCGCGATGTAACCGGTGAAGTAAGTTGAAAAAAGACCGCCTGCGATGCAAAGCAGGAAAAGGACGATGCTGTTGGCTATTTGCCGGGCCGCGTGGCCGGGGACAACCCCTGAGACAAGCATCCAAAGAACATAGAGAAACCCGCCACCGAAGCCAAACGACAGCCCAAGCAAAAGCCCGCCGAGCGCGCCGCCGAACACGGCGAAATAATTGCGCGCGTTGACGACGATCCGGTAGAGCGCCAGGACGGCCAATAGAATGAAAACGATGTCGGTCATGGTCATGGTTCGGAGGGGCGAGGGGTCCCGCTGGGCGTCAACTTCCAAATCGGCACGACCTTCTTTAACTCATCAATCACAAACTGACACGCTTCGAATGCCTCCCGGCGGTGACCGGCGACGATCTGGATCCACAACGACGCCTCGCCGACCGGGATGCGCCCGATACGGTGGACGAGGTCGAGTTGCGAGACCGGCCAGCGGCGCTCAACCTCGGCAAAAATCCTGCGGAACTGATGCTCCGCCATCGCGCGTTGCGCCTCGTAGTCCAGCGCGGCGATCTTCGCGCCAGCCTCGATGTCGCGCACCACGCCGAGGAATGTCACCGCCGCGCCGCAGTCCGCCGGGATGCGCCGCGCGGCGAGCAGCCGCGCCTCGTCAATCGGCTGGTCGGTGATGGTCAGCGTTGTTGTCATTCCACAATCACCCCCCCGCCACCGGCGGCGCGAGCATCACGCCGTCGCCGTCCTTCAGCGCCTGCCCGCGGTTGGCCCATTCCAGGCCCACCGCGACGAGTAGCGTCTTGTCGAAGGCCGACAACTCCGGCCAGCGGGCATAAACCTCCTTCAACAGCAATGCGACAGTCGCGCCGGCGGGCAGGTCCACACGCGCCTCGCGCCGGCCGGCGACGCGCGCGCATTGTGCCCAGAACTGGACGGTGACGGTCATCGCGGATGCGGGTAGAGTTGCGGCTTGAGCACCGCGATGCAGGGCAGGTTGCGGTAACGCTCGGCGAAATCCAGCCCGTAGCCGACCACGAACGCATCGGGAATCTTGAACCCGACAAAGTCCGCCTGGAACGGCACAAGACGGCGCGCGGGCTTGTCGAGCAACACACAGGTCCGCAGGCTCGCAGGCCGATGCTGGCGGATGTGCTTGCAGATGAGCGACAGCGTCTTGCCGGTGTCGAGGATGTCGTCCACCACCAGCACGTGCCGCCCGCGCAACGGCAGGCGGAAATCACGGTAAATCTCCACAGGGCCGCGTGAGACGGTGCCGGCGCGATAGCTTGACGCGACGACGCTGTCCAGGCGCGTGGGCATCGGCAACCGGTGCAGCAATTCGCCGAGAAACACGATGCTGCCATTAAGCACGCCGACGACGGACAGCTCCGTGTTGAGGTAGGCGTGCGTGACCTCGCGCGCCAGTTCGGCCACGCGGCGGTGGATGCGCGCTTCGCTGATCAGCACGCGCTCGACATCGGGATGGGTGCGGCGGCTTGGCATGGCGACGGAGTTTTATCCACGGATTACACGGATTACACGGATTTTCTGTCAGGCATCTGTGAAATCCGCGCAATCCGCGGATTGATTCTGTCATGCCCGGAACAACTGGCCCATCTTCTTGCCGAGCGCCTTGCTGGCGATGAGCAGGCTCGCCGTCAGCAGGAGCATGCCCAGCACGCCCAGCGCGCACGCGACCGACGCCGCGTTCGGGTCCACGCGGCCGATGAGCTGGTAGATGCCCTTGGTGATCGGGTAGTAGGCCTCCTTCATCGCCAGAATCAGGCTGTCGCTGACCTCCAGCATCGCGAACGAGAACGTGAGGATTGTGCCGGCGATGAGGTTGGCCATCACCAAAGGCAGTGTGATCTTCCTCATCGTCCGCAACGGCGAGGCGCCGAGGTTCAACGACGCCTCTTCCAGCGTCACGCTGGTCTGTTGGAGGCCGGCCACGGCCGCGCGAACGATATAGGGCAGCCGCCGCACCGAGTAGCTGATGATGAGCAACACGGTCGGATTCGCGGACGGGTCCATGAAGTCGTGCAACCACTGATACCACGCCGGCGGGGGACTCTTGGGGTTCACCGGGATGTTGAACCCGGCGACGTAGCCGAACGCGAGCACGATGCCCGGCAGCGCCAGCGGCAGCATCGCGATGGCATCGAGCAGGTTCGCGCCGGGCACGCGCCGCCGAGTCAGCAGCCATGCGATCATCACGCCGAGGATCAGGTCGAGAAACGCGCTCAGCGAGGAGTAAAAGAGGCTGTTGCGGATGGAGGACAGCGTCAGCGGATGGCGGAACAGTTCGCCATAGAACTGCGTCGTGACCTGGTCGGGCAGGACGGTCATGAACCAGTGCGACGCGAACGACTGGATCACGACGCTCGCGTGCGGCAGCAACGAGACGAGGACCAAGCCGAGGGTCCCGACGTAGATCGTCCAGCGCAACCGCGGCGGCGCGGGCGTCTCAGCGCCGGTGGTGTGGCCGCGCGCCATCATCTGGTAGCTCTTCTCGCCCGTGAGCTTCTTCGACAGCAGGAACAGCGCGAACGTCACCAGCAGCACGAGCAAGACCAGCGTATAGGCGAACGGGTTGGTGCCGACCTCGACGACCTTGTCGAAGATCTGCACCGCGACGACGCGGTTGTAGCCGATGAGCAGCGGCGTGCCAAGGTCGGTGAACGCGAAGATGAACACGATGATCGCGCCGGCGAAGTAGCCGGGCATCACCAGCGGCAGCGTGATGGTGCGGAACAGCCGCCAGCCGCGCGCGCCAAGGTTCTCCGCCGCCTCGCGGAGTGTCGGGTCCACGTTGGCCATCGCGGCGGTCACGTTCAGGAACATGATCGGATAGACGTGCAGCACGCCGAGGATGACCACGCCCCAGTAACCACCCGCGCCCAGCCAATCAATGCCGCTCTCGATGGGCACCATGCCGAGCTTGTCGAGCAGTAGGTTCAGCGAGCCGAACCTGGCGAAGACCTGCTTGATGCCGATCGCGCCGACGAACGGAGGCATGATCATCGGCACCAGCAGCAGGCCGCTCAAAAGCGCCTTGCCGGGGAAGCTGTAGCGTGAAAACCAGTGCGCCACGGGCAGCGTGATGACTGTCGTCAGTGCGGTGATGACGATGCCCAGCGTGAAACTATTCCAGAGACATTCGAGTTGGAACGGGCTGGTGAAGTAGAGCCGGAAGAACTCCAGCGTGAACCTGCCCTCCGGCCAGAGCGCCGCCTTGAACATGTAGCCGAGCGGGTAGAACAGGAAGAGGCCGAAGAAGACGGCGAGGAAGGCGAGGAACGCGGCGGTTGCGGAGGTGAAGCGTGGAGCATTCACCGGGTCAACAGGATGATGTCCTCCGGCCGGACGGCCAGCGTCAGTTTCTCGCCGGCGCGGCGGACGACCTCCGGATTGGTTTCCAGTGCGCGCAGCGGCTGGCCGTCGGGGAGGGTGAGTGTGTAGTGCTCGATCTCGCCGAGATAGGTGGCGCGCTCGACCGTGGCGTGGATCAGGTTGATTGTGCTGCCGCGCGCGGGCGCGAGCGCCTCGGGCAGGATGCCACAGGTGATGGTGGCGCAAGCTTCCAGCTGG
>JACRKA010000018.1 GCA_016219905.1 Verrucomicrobiota bacterium | reverse complement strand
CTTTGCCGGCGTCGTCGAGACGCCGCGCGGGCCGCTGCTGCGGCTTTACGAGTTCGACCGCGCGTTGGAGACGACGTGGCAGGTGGACGTGTTCCTGCCGCCGGACGACGACCGGCTCTGGGTCCATGTCAAAGCCATCAACCCGAACGCGCACGACATCGCCTTCTACTGGTGGACGAACATCGCGGTGCCGTTGGCCCGCGACACCCGCGTGCTGTCGCCGGCCGATTACGCGCTCAGCCACGAGCCGGCCGGCAATGCGCGCATCGCGTTCCCGGCCTTCGACGGCTTCGATGGCAGCTATCCGGCGAACTATCCTTACGCGAAGTCGGTGTTCTTCCGGAAGCCCGGCAGCCAGAAGCCGTGGTCGGCCTGCGTGGACGGCCGTGGGCGCGGCTTGAGCCACGTCTCTACGCTGACGCTTTCCGGGCGCAAGCTGTTTACGTGGGGCACCGGCCGCGGCGGCAAACGCTGGATGGATTTCCTGTCACAGACGGGGAAGGGCGATTACATCGAGATCCAGGGCGGCGTCACGCCCACTCAACTTCAAGCCCGCCCGCTGAAGTCCGGCGCGAGCATCGAGTGGACTGAATGCTTCAGCCCGTTCGCGATGGACGCGAAGGCGGCACGCGATCGGGATTACTTCGCCGCGTGCGCGGCTGCCGGGAAAGTCGTTGACGAGCGCGTTTCGGCCGGCGCGTTGCAGCAAATGGACGAGTTTCTAAGGACACAAGCCGACACGCCGGTGCGGACGATGCTGCATCGCGGGGCAGGGTGGGGCGGGCTGCACGAAAAGAGGACAGGCAAAAAGCTCAGTCCCGGCCTCACGTTCGAGTGCGAGCCGTGCGAAGAGGAGCGGCCGTGGGCGGAGTTATTGTCCGCTGGCACGTTCTCGGCGGACTCGTTGAACAAGCCTCCGCGCAGCTTCAACGCCTCGCCGGGCTGGACGGCGGCGCTCAGCGATTCGGCGCGGGCGCACGGCGCGACGTGGCTGCATCATCTTCATCTCGGCGTCGCGCGACTGGAGGGGGGCGCGTTCGCGGAGGCGCGGAAGCATTTTGAAGCGTCGCTCGCGCTCAAGGACAACGCGCCGGCGCATCGCAACCTCGCGCTGCTGCGCGAACGCGACGGCAATCTCGACGCGGCGCAGGCGGCCTACGAGCGCGGGTGGCCGCTCTGCGGCAACGATGCCAACCTTGCTGTCGAAGTCGCTGATTTCCTCACCCGGCACAAGCGCCACGCCGCGTTTGATACATTCGTGAAGTCGCTGCCCGCGACGATTGCGAAGCACGAGCGCATCCAGTTGCTGGCGGCGCAGGTCGCGTTAGAGCAGGGCAGCTATCCTCTCGTCCGCCGGCTGTTGCAGCGCGAGTTCTGCACGATCCGCGAGGGCGAGTTGAGCCTGAGCGAGTTGTGGTTTGCCTCGCACATCAAGGAAGCCGGGCAGCGCAAGGGCCGCGAGCTGACCGCGGACGAGAGGCAGCAACTCATGCGAAAGGTCCCGCCGCCCCGGCAGATTGATTTCAGGATGAAGTGAGGAATCAATTATGATTGTGCGCGCATTCCCCGGGCCCGATCCCGGCCTCGCAGTTGCGCGCCGCGAACTACTGTCGTAACTCGGCAACCGCATCGAAAATCGCCGTGACTTGCGCGTCGCTGGCGGTGTTGTCCATGTTGATGCAACAAACGCCGGTCAGCCACGGGTTGGCTGATTGCCCGACCAAGCGGAAGATCGTCTCGCGGATCTCGTCCGGCGTCTGCCGCGTGATGCCGACGGGATCGAGGCGGATGTTGAGGAATGTGTCCGGCAGATGCTCGCGAATCCGCTTCACGTCGCCGCCCCAGCCCACGTCGAGGAAATCCAGGTGCGGCAGCTTCGCATAGGATGCCGCGAAACGATGCGGATCCTTGCCGCAATGATGGATGCCGAACGGCCGGTGCCGCATGCTCCACGCCGCGTCCACCGGCAACACAAACCGCTCGTAGTCGTCCGCCGAGATCATCGTGTTCGAGCATTCCGAATGCAGACGCACCGGCCGGCGGAAGTGGCGGACATTCCGGTTGACCGAGATGGAGCTGCTGCCGGTCTCGGACTCGACGCAGGCGACGAACCGCTCGATGACCGCCGCGATGCTGCGGAACGCCGCCCCGACCCGCTCCGGCGCGTCCACCATGTCGAGGAACAGTTCCTGGCCGCGCACATCCAGCCCGAGGTTGAGCACACCCGCCCAGCCGATGTCGCCGAGCAGGTAACCGTGGCGCGCCTTCAGCGCGTCGCGGAGCCGCTCGAACCGCTTGAACGCCGCGCTGCGGAACGGCGCCTCCGAATCTACTTCGAGCTGCTCGCGATTCGCCGGCAGCACGTCGGGCGGGGCGTCGGCCCGGTAGCGGACTTCGCAGCCGAGCATTTCCGAGAGCAGGTAGCCGGCGGCGTTATGGACCGCGCCGATGATTGGCAGGTTGCGCTCGCGGTCGGCGCCGAGTCCGTGGCGTCCGAACCGTTCGTAAAGCACCGCCTCCATCCGCCGCTCGCTCTCGACGCGCTTGGCCGGATGGTAGAAGAAGTCCTCGTCAAAGCTGATGCCCGCGTGCGCGTGCCACCACGACGGATGCAGCACGATCTCCACCGGCAGCATCGCGTTTCCGAGCAACCCGTTCCCCGGCGTGTGGCTTGCCGTCATGACGGCCCTTCCATTAACACTGGGGCGAGGGCGAGGCAATGCGGCATTCGGCTGCGCGCATGGTCAGGCTGGCAAGAAAGCCGAAGGTCGGGTAGAAACTGCCGCAGCCATGAATACCACGCCACGCCTTCTCATCGCATCCATCCTCCTCGCGTTCGTTTCGGCGCAGGTGCAGGCGGAATCGCCGGCGCTCCTCCCGCTCGTGCATTCGCGTGTGGAGGCCGAATTCGCCTCGCTGGAGGAACTCTACAAGGACCTGCATGCCCACCCGGAGCTGTCGTTCCAAGAGAAGCGTTCGTCCGGGAAAGTCGCCGAGGGCTTGCGCGCGGCCGGCTGCGACGTCACCGCGAACGTCGGCGGCTATGGCGTGGTCGGCGTGTTCCGCAACGGCGCCGGGCCGACGGTGCTCGTGCGCTCGGACATGGACGCGCTGCCCGTGAAGGAGCAGACCGGCCTGCCGTTCGCCAGCACGGTCCGCACGAAGGACGACAAGGGCGAGGAAGTGGGCGTGATGCACGCGTGCGGCCACGACATGCACATGACCTGCCTCGTCGGCACGGCGCGTGTGCTGGTCGCGCTGAAGGACCGATGGCAGGGCACGCTGCTCTTCATCGGCCAGCCGGCGGAGGAGCGCGTGTCGGGCGCCAAGGCGATGCTCAAGGATGGCCTTTTCACCCGGTTTCCAAAACCAGACATCTGCGTCGCGATGCACGTCTCGTCCGATTTGCCGGCCGGCAGCCTCGGCTACACCGAGGGGTTCGCGATGGCCAGCTCCGATTCCGTGGACATCCTCGTCCGCGGCATCGGCGGCCACGGCGCCATGCCGCACACGACGAAAGACCCCGTCGTGCTCGCGTCGCAGATCGTGCTGGCGTTGCAGACCATCGTCAGCCGCGAGACCCGGCCGACCGAGCCGTCCGTCGTCACCGTCGGCTCCATCCACGGCGGCTCCAAGCACAACATCATCCCCGACGACGTGAAGCTTCAGTTGACCCTGCGCTCCTACTCTGACGCGGTGCGCGAACACCAGATCGCCGCCATCAAACGCATCACACGCGGCCTGGCGCAGGCCGCGGGGTTGCCGGAGGAATTGATGCCCGTCGTGACGCTCGGCAAAGACGGCACGAAGTCCACCTACAACGACCCCGCGTTGACGCAGCGGCTGGTGAAGACATTCGGGGCGTGGTTCGGCAAGGAGAACATCAAGACGCGCCCGCCCTCGATGGGTGCGGAGGACTTCGGCCTCTACGCGCACAGCGCCAAAGTGCCCGGCTGCATGTTCTGGCTCGGCGCGGTCGAACCGGCGCGCTGGCAGGAGAGCGAACGCACGGGCAAGCCGCTGCCGTCCCTGCACAACAGCCGGTTCCATCCGCTGCGCGAGCCGACCCTCAAGACCGGCCTGACGGCGATGACCGCCGCAGTGCTGGAGTTGATGGGGAAGCGCTGACGCAAAGTCTGCACGGCGCGCGCCTCATGCGAAATAGGGCAATTCTTTCGGATGAAACACTTGGTTAGCTGGCGCCTCCCGGAGCAACTTCCTGCAGTATGCGTAAGAGGACTGGACACGCGGCGCGCACGATCCGATCATCGTTAAGATCCCCGGGTATTTTCTCGCCATGGAATACATTGCATCGGACTTGGTATAGCACGTCTTTCAGTTTGCTCAATTCCTTCGGGTTTTCAAAAGCGTAGATTACGTGGCGACGTTTCATTGTGTTGTAATCGCCACGTTCGGTGTGCTCATCAACGCGAGCCATGTTTATGACGTAGTAATGCCCGTGTTTGGAAAGTGCTTCGCGAAACTCCAGCACCGCTGCCTCGAAAGCTCCATCAAACAGCCACCTGACATAGTCTGGCTGAAACTCTTCTGCGAAACGGGAGAAAATAATGTCCTCAGTGTATCGTCGCGAGATTGTTACGACGATTCTGCCGGGCTCTTCGATTTGCAGTCTTATTCGGTCATCTTCGTTGACTACGGTGCCAGTCAATTGCTGCGGCTGATAGGTGATGCTGGTGAGTCCTTTGTCTTGACGAAGGTCTGCGCGATATCGGTTGGCGAGCGTAGCGTAGCGAGCATAGCAGACTGCATTGAACGCCACCCACAGCGAGATAAACCGCGCATAGTAGTCGCGATTCTCAGCTTTGCCGTAGTTGATCCAAGCACTGATCAGGCGTTTTTGTTTGTCGTCAAGGTTCATGTGGAGAAACCTCATGCGGGGGAAAATGTCACGACTCAGAAAACGGCCTTGATGATTCTGCGAATGACAACAAAAAGCCAATACACGATGGAGCAGGAGAGGATGGTCCCAATAAACCACGGCAATAATCTAGGTCGCATTGGCGTTCGTGAACTTCCAATCGCTCGCTATCACCGACATCGGAATCTTGGACTCTAATTCCAGTTTCTTCAAGCCTCGTTTCCCCGATTTGCGGATACATCGTTCTGGCGTGGTTGCTCTGCGGTCTTAGCTGGTTGCGCTAACCACAGCGCCTTAGTCGGTTGGCAATTGTTGGAGCGAACAACGCATTCTTCGCGGCTGCTGACTGAAAACACGGAAGTGGAAAGTCTCGCCGCGCATGCTGTGCGACCAGCGGATAAGCCTCGCGCTACTGCCGTCGCACTTCACGGTTGCTGAAAGGAAGTCGCCACTGGCCGCATCGAACTTGTGGACGGCCACGCCTTGCCGAGTTTCGCGCGGATCATCGGGGCGAGGAACTTCGCCGTCTCGTCGCCGATGACGTGGTAGCCGGCGAGGTTGGGATGCCGGTCGCCGAACCAGCCGGGCAGGTTGCCAAAGTGCGCGTCGAGCCGGTTGTCCATGACGACCACCTTCGGCTCCTTCTCCTCCATCACGAATGGCTTCACAAACTCACGATACTTCTCCGGGATCTTCGCCAGCGGGAAGCGCCGGTAGTTCAGCATGTTCGGCCCCTTCTTCAACTCCTCGTAGTAACGCGGATAGATGTCGAACAGCGGCAGCTTTTCCTCGCTCGCGACGCGGTGCACGAGGTCGTTGATGCGCTTGCTGCCGGTGTCCTCGCCGTCGCTCTTGAACGCCATCGGGATGACCGTCATCAGGATGATGGTCGCGGCGGGATGATCCTTGCGCAGCCGCGCGATCAGCTCGTGGAAATCCTTCGGGAAGTTCACGTCGAAGTTCTCGCGTTTGGCCACATCGTTGAGGCCGTAGCGGACCAGGATGTAGTCGAGGCCCGGCAGTTTCGACGCCAGCTTGTCATAGCGTCCCGTGTCGAGCAGGCGATGGATGAACTCGCCGCTGAGGGCGAGGTTGATGACGTTGCACGGCGGCAAATCGCCCTCCGCGGCGAGCATCTGCCGGATCACATCCTCCAGATGCGGTCCCTGCGGCACGAGTTTGCGGGGAATGCTGCCCTCCGCCGTGCTGTCGCCGAGGAGCAGGATTTGCAGTTTGCCGTCGTGCTCGGCGCGAGACGAGATGGGAGCCGCGACAACCAATCCGATGAGGAGGGAGATGATAAGTCGGTGATTCATAACGTGAGCCTCAACTTAAGCGCCGACAACTGCGCCTCGTCCACCTCGATGCCCAACCCGGGACCGTCGGGCACGCGGGCCTGGTCGGCTTGAATCGGCAGGCCGCGCTTCAACACACTTGCGGCGAGATACTGCGGGCCGTTGAGCGCGGCGGGCCGGTCGAGGCCCATCGCCGCGAACAACGCCAGCGCGGCCGCCAGCGAGATGTCGGGGTCGGTGAGACCGCTGGCCATGAAGATCAGGCCGTGGTCGCGCAGCAACTGGATGCAGCGCTGCGACGGCAGCAGGCCGCCGGTCCGCGCGTGTTTCATCGCCACGCCGTCGAGCATCTCCAGCCGGATGAATTCCTCCAGGTCGCGGGGCGAACAAATGCCTTCATCCATCAGGATCGGCAACGCACGTTGTCTGCGGAGCGACTGGTAGCCGCTGATGAAGTTCGGCGGCAACGGCGATTCGAGCACCGCGCAGCCCGCATCAGCAAACTTCGGCAGCAACTGCGTGGCCGTTTCCAAATCGTAACCGCAGTTGGCGTCGGGCCACAGGAAGCAATCCGGCGCGAGTTGCCTGACCCGCCTGCACAACTCGATGTCATACTCCGGCGTCTGGGGCGGGCCGACTTTGAGGTTGAAGTTGCGATAGCCGCGCTGCCGGCCCTCGACCACGGAGGCTTCCGCTTCCTTCAGCGACGGCGCGTTCACCGTCCAACTCAACGTGACTGCCGGCGCCGCCGGTCCCGACGCCAGCATCTCAACGACACGTTTCCCTGCGATCTTCCCTGCGAGATCATGCAACGCGATGTCCACACCCGCCTTCGTGATCGGCATGCCGACACTGAACGCGCCGGGCACGGCCTTGTTCATGACCGCGTGCGCACCCTCGATGTCGAGCGGGTCGTGGCCGATGAGCTTGGGCGCGATGTAATGCTTCAGCGTCGCATAGCAAGACTCGACGTTCTCGTAGCTCCACGTGTGCGCAGGCACGCTCTCACCCCACCCGACGCGCCCCGCGTCGTCGGTGATTTTGACGACGATCGAAGGCCGCGTCGGTGTTTCGCCCGCTTTGGTCTCGAAGAACTTGAAATAGCCCCGGACGGGATACGCCACAGGGAACAGTTCGATGGATGCGATGCGCGCCACGGCTATATCTCCGTCCACTGCCCCGGCACCGGCACAGGATAGCGGCCCTGCGCGTCGGCCTTCAGCGGCGGCGGACTGTCTTCGTTGAGCGACTCGAGGTTGGGGCAGAACTGGAAGTTGGACGCCATCGCCTCGTCCCACGTGATCACCTTGCCGGAATGAACGGCAGCCCGCCCCATGATGTCGGTGAGGTTGGAGAGCGCGGCGCGCTTGGCTTCGTTGTGCGGCTTGTTCTTTCGGATGGCTTCGAGCAACACGTTCCACTCGGCCTGCCAGTGCGTGTCGTAGCCTTCGTTCTCGGCCTTCCAATAGACGTTGTCGGGGGCGATGCGCTGGTCGTTATAGATCTGCACCTCGCCGCGCCGGCCGCTCAACCACGGGAACACCCCCGCGCGCTTGGTCCCGTGGATGTAGGTGTTGAAATCGCTGTGGCATTTCTGGAGCCAGCGGGTGACGTGATACGCCTTGGTGCCGTCGGCAAAGGTCCACTCGATGGAGAGCGAGTCGAGGTTCTGACCGCAGTCGTTGCTGTTGGCGATGCGGCCGCCCACGCCGTGCGCGGAGACCGGCCACGCATCCTTGATCCAACAGATCTCGTCCACTTGATGGATGTTCATCTCGGCGAACAACCCGCCCGAAACCCAGAGGAAGTGCGTGAAGTGGCTGATCTGCCAGTCCAATTCCTTCTCCTCCGGTTTCCGCTGCCTCAGCGTTCCGCAGGGCTGCATCCGGAACGTGCGCACAATCTGGATCTCGCCGAGTTCGCCGTCGCGAATCCGTTTGATCAACTCCTGCCGGTTCCTGGAGTGGCGGGCCATCAACCCGGCGGCGATCTTCAGGTTCTTCTTTTTCGCCTCCTCGCCGGCCTTGATGATCCGCCGCACGCCGGGCGGATCGCACGCGAACGACTTCTCCATGAAGACGTTGACGCCTTTCTTGACGGCGTATTCCAGTTGCTGAGCCCGCCAGCCGGCGTAACCGGTGAGCATCGCCACGTCGCCGGGGCGCAGAAGGTCAATCGCCTTCTTGTAGGAGTCGAAACCGACGAACTTGCGGTCCGCCGGCACGTCCACCTGGCCACCGAACTTCTTGCTCAGCACGTCGTAGGAAGCCGCCAGCCGTTTCTCGAACAGGTCGGCCATCGCCACGAGCTTCACAGGACCGTAGGACGACTGCATCGCATCGGCCACCGCGCCGCTGCCGCGGCCACCGCAGCCGATCAGCGCAAGGCGGATGGTGTTGTCTTCGGCGGCGTGCACCCACGGAAGCGCGGCCTTCGCGAGCGCAGCGCCCGTTGCCAGTTTCCCTCCCTGCGCGAGAAAGCTGCGCCGGGTGACTGGATTGGTTTGTTTCATGGGCATCTCCTTATTTCATCAACCACTTCGTCAGGAATTTCACGCCGCTCTCGACATGAGTCTCGTGGCCGCCCTCGCGCAGGTCCATCTCGATGCGGTCGGCGATGCCAAGCTTCTCGTAATGCTGCCGCGCGGCCTCGAACTCCTCAACGACCATCGGCCAGTGCGCGATGCGGTCGGCCTTGCCGGTCTGGACCTGGAACGGCCGCGGGCAGATGAGGCTCACGACATCGGCGTCGGTGGAGTCCAGCAGCCAGCCCGCGAAGAACGCGTGCTCCTCCTTGGTTTCGAGGAAGCAACTGTAACGCTCGTCGGGAATCACCATTTTGTTGCGGCGATGGTTGAACCAGCCGGAGCAGACGCCCGCCTTGATGCGCAGCTCCAATGGCATCCAGAACATGGTCGCCAGCCCGCCCAGCGACAGGCCCCACATGCCCACGCGCTCCGCGTCCACACGCGGCTCCCGCACCGCTTCGTCGAGCAGCCGCTGCATCCGGACCAGTTCGATGCCGGGCAGGCTCAGGTCGGCGAGCCGGCAAAGCCGCTCGATGCGGTTGCGCCGCTCGACGCTGCGCAGGTTCATCGGCACGATCACCGCGAAGCCGGCCTTGAGCAATTCGCGCGCGTAGGCGTGGTAGGCGCCGTGGTCGTCGTTGAGTCCGAAGTTCCGCTCCGGGAAGCTGCCGATGCCGTGCTGCACGATCACCAGCGGGACGCGTTTGCCTGCGCTCGCGCCGGCGGGAGCCGCGAAGATGCCCTCGGCCGTCAGTTCGCCCAGCGGCACGCGCCACCATTCGGCTTTGATGTCGGCCAGCGGCTCGTAAGGCGCGCGTTCGAGCGGGCCGGTCTTTGCCAGCGTCGGCGGTTTGATCACGTTGCGCCAGCGGGCGCGGTTCGGCTCGACGCTCTTCACGAACGCCTCGATGCTCGAATAATCCCGGTGCCACGCCTTGGCGGCGCGCTCGGGATACTGCTCCACCAGCGTGCGGCGCAGATAGGCTTCGAGCTGCGCCGCGTAAGCGTCGGTGCGCTTCTCTTCGGCGGCTTGGAGTTCCTTGTTCTCTGCGGCGTTTTCCGCGGCGAGCAGAGGCAGGCAGGAAGCGGCCAACACAATCAACGCAAGTCTCTTCATGTGCATTTCCCTTTCATGCGTTCAAGCCGAAGCCGAACGGATACGCGTCCGAGATGCGCACGGGCAACAAGCCCTTCGGCTTGAGCGAGCCAAAGAGCGCGTCCACCGCCGCATCAATGGACGCCTCGGCGTCGCTGAACGTGCAGAGCGCGACCGCGGCCTTGGGCAGGTCGGCCATGACGTAGGGATTGCCGAAATTGAGCAGCGCCACCGCGCGGCCCGACGCCGTAGTGCGCTTGATGAATTCACGGTAACTGGCTGGCACGCGGATGGCGTCCTCGACATACGAGCGGACGCGCGTGAACAAACCGAACACGACCACGTCGGCGGACTGCGTGGCCGCAAATGCGCGCTCGATCTCCTCCGGCTTCAGCGCGGACGAGAGCACGAGCGTCTGCGCGGCAGGCTGGAGTTTGCGGACCTGTTCGTTCAACCGGTGGTTGGTCGGCGAGAATTTCCACGCCAGGTCCTGCTCGATCGTGGTGGCGGCGCCGTTGCTGATGACGGCGAGCTTTGCCGCTGGCGACACGGGCCAGCCGCGGTGTTCGAGCATCGTGACGCTCTCGCGGGCGATGCGCCGCGCCACTTCCGCGCCCGCTTTCGTGGCGAAACGATCCGGGAGTTTCTCCACGTCCACGAGCCGGTTTGTGAAGAGGCCGAGTTCGCGCTTGAGCCGCCAGACGCGCGCGATGGATTGCTCGACCTGCGCGAGCGGGATGCGCCCTTTGCGGACGGCGCGCGCAAGGGCGTCAATCGTGATCTTCGGGTCGGAGTGGTAGTCTTGGAGGATGAGGTCGTGGCCGGCAGCGACGGTCTCAATCGCGGCCTCCTCGATGCCGTAGTTGTCCTTGATGGCCCGCATGGTCAGGCTGTCGGATATGATGACGCCGTCAAAGCCCATCTTCTCGCGCAGCAGGCCGGTCACAATCTTGCGCGAGAGCGTCGCCGGGATCACGCGATCCGGCTCCAGCGCGGGATAATGGCAGTGGTTGGTGCAAACCGCCCGCGCGAAACCGCGCCGGATGACCTCGGCGAACGGCTTGAGATCCACCGCTTCCAGTTCCGCCAGGCTGCGGCGGATCTCCGGGATGGCGATGTGCGAATCGCCGCTGGACGCGCCGTGGCCGGGGAAGTGCATCAACAGCGACGCCGCGCCGCCGTCGTTCGAGCCGCGGGCGAGTTCGCTGCCGAGTTCGGTGACAAGCTCCACGTTGTCGCCCTGGCTGCGCAGGTTGATGATGGGGTTATCGGGGTTGGTGTTGACGTCGAGGTTGGGCACGCCGGCGAAGTGATAGCCGAGCGCGCGCGCCTCCACGGCCTCGATGCGTGCGGCTTCCCGGCACAACTCGCGCGAGCGCGTGGCCGCCAGCCGCATCGCCTGGCCCAGCCGCACGTCGCTCCCGCCGCTGTAGCTGACACCGCCGAAGCCGAACAGTAACGGATACTTCGAGAGCCTCTGGAACTTGTTTGTGAACTCCGCCACTTCTTGCGGCGAAAGTTTCGTCAGCGACGGCGTCATCCCGCTGATGAGGCCCTGCTTGGCATATTTCTCCATCAACGGCCAGTCCTGGAGCCGGGCGATGACCAGTTGCCCGACCTTTTCCTCCAGCGAGAGTGCGGCCGGGTCGGGCGCCGGTTCAGCGTGAACGCGCGCCCGGCTGCCGGCGAGAAGCAGAGCGGAGCCACCCTGCAAGAAGCTGCGACGGGAAAGCGTTCTCATGGTGATGTCACCTT
>JACRKA010000192.1 GCA_016219905.1 Verrucomicrobiota bacterium | reverse complement strand
GCCACTGTGCCGTTGGGCCTGAGCGCCTGGGCGCGCTCGCCCTGGCCGATCGGGTCGTAGCAGAACGCGGCGAGGCCGTTCTTCGCGAGCAGGATGCTGGCGCGCTGGTAGGTCTCGGCGCCCTTGCCGTTGGCGCTGTGGCCGCACGGCACGAGCACGCCGGGATACGGCGGCGGCGTCTTCGGCAGGTAGAGCAGGCCGGTGACGTGGTGCTTCGGCTCGCTCTCGAAGACGACCTTCTCGACGCGGTAATCGCCGCCGTCCATCGTGCCGGTGACCTTCGCGTTGAGCGGCGTGCGCTTCGGGAAGCCGCCGAGTTGCCGGACGAAGAACTCGCGCCGTTGCTGTTGCCACGTGGCGACCTGCTCCGGCGTCTTGACCTTCTCGTAGTCCGCTTTGCGCTTGTCGAGCGCGGCGAACGCGGCGACCTTCAGATAGGCGTCGAGCATCGCCAGCGGCGCGGTGGTGCCTTTCGGCAGCGGCGGCGACGGTGGAAGGACGTTGAGGTTCTCGGCAGCCGTTGATGCGTTCAGCGCGAGGAGCATCGCGCACGCCGCAACGGCGCCCCGATAGGAGGCTCGGAGGGGCTGCATGGCCGGAACGTTTACCGCGCCCGGCGGGATTTCACAAGCCGGAGGTTGCGGGTGGCGATGGGACGGAGACGGGCAGGCCCGTCACGGCTTCTTTTCAGCGGGGGCCGGTTCGCCGGCGAAGATCCTCTCCAGCGCGGGGTCGCGGGGGCGGCCCAACTCGACGGTCTTGCGGTAGTGGAACTTCGCCAGGCCGAGGAACGGCGGCTTCTGCGTCGCATAGACGACGGCGAGGTTGTAGTGCGCGTCGGCGTAGTCGGGCTTCAGTTCGAGGGCGCGGCGGAGTTCCTGCTCGGCGGCGCTGCGCCAGCCTTTCTGCCAGCAGGCGATGCCGAGATAGTTGTGGGCCTCGGCGTTTTCGGGGTTGAGCTTGACGGCCTTGGTGAGCGCCTCGATGGCCTCGTCGTTGCGGTGCTGGCGGTAATGGATGATGCCCATCAGCGAATGCGAGTAAGCGTCCTCGGGGGCGGCCGTCAGCGCGCGCGTCAGCAGGTGCTCGGCCTCCTCCATCCGCTCCTGCTGGAACCGGATGACAGCGAGGTTGGACAGGCCGATGAGGTTCTCCGGGTCGCGCTTGAGCAGTTCGCGATACTTGGCGGCGGCGGCATCGAGTTTCTTCTCGTTGTAAAGCTCGCGGGCTTCGTCCACCAGCGCCTTCAAATCCGGCGGCAGTTTCGCGCCGGCCGCGCCGGGCTTGCCGGGGTCGGCCACCGCGGCCGCGGACGGCGGCCGGGACGAACTGGGCGCATCGCTGACGACGTTGCTGCCGGTGGTGTTGGCCTGGGCCAGCGTGGGCGCGGGTGTCGGCACGCCGGCGGCCGTGTTCAACGCCGCGGCCTGCGCCAGCGCGCGTTCCTTGGCGCGGCGGACGTGGGCGTTGATCTCGCCGCTCATGCCCTTCTCGCTGGGCGGGCGGACGAGGACCTCGGTCTTCTTCAGGAACTCCTCCTCTTCCGCGGAGAGTTTCGGCCGGGCCAGTTCGAAGACGGCGAGTTTCTTCTCCAGGTCGCGGAGGGTTTTTTCCAGCGCGTCCTCCTTGCTGCGGCTGGCGGCGCCCGTGGCGAGCAGCTTCTGGTATTCGCCCGTCTTCTGGTCAACCGCGGCGCGCAGCACGGCGTTTTCCTTGGCGATCATCAGGCGCTGGCTCTCCCGTTCGCCGGCCTGCTTCTCGGCTTCGGCGAGTTTGCGTCGGAGTTCCTCGGCCTGCGCGCCCTTCTCGCGGCTGGCCGTAGCGACGGTGCCGAGCGCGCGGCGCAACTCTTCGTTCTTCTGGTCGAGGCTGGTCCGCAACGTGCCGGTTTCCCGGGCCAGTTGAAGCCGTTCCTTTTCGCGGTCGGCGGCAAGCCTCTCGGCGTCATCCAGCCGCCGCTTCAGCGTGCCGGCCTGCGCGAGCTTGTCGCGGTCGGCGTCGGAAAGGCCGGTGCTGCCGGGAGCGGCGGCAGCCATCTTGCGGACCGCCTCGTCCTTCGAGTCGAGGCTGGCGCGGAGCAGCGCGTTCTCGCGGATGAGCGTCGCCCGGTCCTTTTCACGACTGGCGGCGAGCTTCTCGGCGTCGGCAAGTTTCTGCTTGAGCGCGTCGGCCTGGGCGAGCTTCTCGCGGTCGGCGTCGGACATGGCCGGGCCGGCGGCGCCGGCGGCCATCTTGCGCATCTCCTCGACCTTCGAGTCGAGGCTGGCGCGAAGCATGGCGTTCTCGCGGACGAGCGTGGCCTTGTCCTTCTCGCGGTCACCGGCAAGCTTCTCGGTGTCGGCGAGCTTCTGTTTGAGCGTCTCGGCCTGGGCAAGCTTCTCGCGGTCGGCCGTGCTGCCGGCGGCCAGTTTGCGGACTTCCTCCTTCTGCGAGTCGAGCGCGGCGCGCAACGTGGCAACCTCCTTCGCGGCGGCGAGGCGCTGCATGTCGTTGTTGGTGGCGCGGCCGTTGGCTTGTTCGAGTTCGCGGCGGAGCGAGTCGAGCTGCTTGAGCGTGTCCTGGGCCTGCTGCTGGAGGGTGGTGGATTTCTGCCCGGCCTGGGAAAGCTGGGTCCTGGCTTCGTTCAGGTCGGTCTTGAACCTGGCGATTTGCTCCGAGTTGTCCTTCAGCGTCTGCGCGTTGGTGTCGAGGAGGGCCTGGGATTTCTTCAGCTCCAGCCGCAGGTCGGCGGCGGCCTTCTCCAGCGGGGTGAGTTCCTTGACGCGCGTCTCGGCCTTGTCGGCTTCCTCGGTCTTGACGTTGAGCTGCTGTTTGATCCTGTCAATCTCGGCCTTGGTGGCGGCGATCTGGCCGGTGAGCGGCGTCAGCTCGGCGACCTTGGCGGTCTGCTCACGGGCGTCGCGCTCGGCGCTGGCGAGCTTCAGCGCGAGTTGCTTGTTCTCGCTGCGGACCGCGTCGAGGGCGCGGGCGTGCTGGGCCATCTGCTCGGGCGTAATGCGCACGCCGGGCGTGGCCTGGTCGAGCGCGGCGGGACCGGCGGCGAGGCGGGCGTCCTTGTCCTGGAGCTGGCGCAGCAGGGAAGACCGTTCGGTCTGGAGGCGGGCCAGTTCCTGCCGGGATTGCTCCCATTGGGCGCGCTCGGCGAGCATCTGCTGGAGCTGCGAGCGCAAGGTGGTCATCTGGTCGTTCAACTCGCGGACCTTCTGCGCGTCGCCGCTGATGACGGGCACGGGCGGCGTCTGCTGGCTTTTCTCGGCGAGCAACTGCTGGATCTGGCGGCGGGCGTCGGTGAGTTCGGCGTGGAGCTGGCGGACTTTGTCGGTATCGGGGCCGCCCGCGGCGGGTGAGGGCATCGGCACGGGCGTGGGTGGCGGGGTGGCGGCGCGCTCGGTCTGCATGCGCTGGACCTCCTGTCGCAAGCGTTCGACTTCGGAGGCAAGGTCGCGCACGACGTTGGACTCCATGGGCGTCGCGGCAGCCGGGGCCGTGGCGGGCGCGGAGGAGGGCGCGGCGGGCGCGGTGGCGGTCTTCGGCGGGGCGGTGATGCCGGCGGCCTTGTTGCGCGCGTCGGTGATGTTCTGTTCGCAATAGTGTTTGCGGAAGTTGACGATGTGCGGGTTCCAGTCGGGCTGGGCGGTCTCGATGTCTTTCAGGATGTTGAGCGCGTCCTGATAGCGGGCCTCGGCGGTCTTCCAATCGCTGCGCTCCTTGGCGGCGTCGCCTTCCTGGATCTGCATGTAAGCCCGAAGGAACAGGTCGGAGGCGTCGCGCGCGGGCGCGGCGGTGGCGGTGGGGGTCAGGCTGGAGATCGCTCCCAGCAACAACAAGATGACGGCGATTTTCCTCATGGAATGGCGCGGACTTTAACGAAGCGACAGGGGCATTGCAAGCCACGTAATGCGGGGATGCGATTGGAAGTGTCGGCCCATCTTCCAGAGGACGGATGTGTCCGAACGCGCCAGCGTCCGGCCATGCGTCCGACCGCTTGGATCGCATCCTCGGCTGACTCCAGCGTTGCCTTCCGTTGGCGGACTGTCTAGTCTCCGCGGCGATGTTCTTGCTTGAGGGATCCAGCTTATGGAACGTTTTGGCCAGTTGCACGCCAGCCAGGCCGTCGAAGATTTCTGGCGCGTGCTGAAAGATTTCCGCCCAGCTTGAAGGGGATTCGATGACTTCCGCGTCTTCTACTGTTGAAGTGGACCTGTCCCATCTCGACCGGGTCCTCGCAAAGTTCCCGGAGCCAGGCTCGTCGGACGTGATCCCGCTCCTGCAAGCCGTCCAGGAAACCTACGGTTATCTGCCCCGTGAAGCGATTGAGCTTCTCTCAAAACGGACGCGCATCCCGCTGACGCAGATTTACGGCGTCGCGACGTTCTACGCGCAGTTCTCGTTCACGCCGCGCGGCCGGCACATGGTCCGGCCGTGCCGGGGAACGGCCTGCCACGTCCGCGGCGCCAAACGCATCGTCTCCAGCGTCCAGAAACATCTCGGCGTCGAGGAGGGCGGGACGACGAAAGACCTCAAGTTCAGCTTCGAAACCGTCGCGTGCCTCGGCACCTGCTTCCTGTCGCCGGTCATGATGGTGGACGACCGGTTCTACGGGAACCTCTCACCGGAAAAGGCCACCAAGATTCTCGACAAGTGCAAGTAGAGGGCCAACCCGGCAGCGCCGCATGAATTTCAAACAACTCGAACGTATCGAAGACCTCACCGCGCTGCGCGACCAGCTTCGCGCGCGGCAGCGGCCCGATGTCGCGCAGATCCGGCTCTGCATGACCGGCTGCAAGGCGCTCGGGGCCGAGGACGTTTGCGAGGCGTTCCGGAAGGAGATCGCGGCGCAGGGCTTGCAGGAGAAGGCCGTGCTCGTGGACACCGGCTGCCAGGGATTCTGCGCGCTTGCGCCGGTGGTCACCGTCGCGCCGCCGGGTGTGTTCTACGGCAAGGTGCAGCCGGAGGACGTGAAGGAGATCATCGCCCGCACCGTCCTGCGCGGCGAGATCGTCGAGCGGCTCGCCTGCAAGCGCGACGGCCAGCCGGCCGGCAAGGCGGAGGAAGTGCCGTTCTTCTCGAAGCAACTCAAGGTCGTGCTGCGCAACTGCGGCGAGATTGACCCGCTCGATGTCGGCCAATACATCGCCCGCGACGGCTATCAGGCCATCGCCCGCGTGTTGCAGACGATGACGCCGGAGCAGGTGATTGACGCGATGATCAAGTCCGGCCTTCGCGGCCGTGGCGGCGCGGGGTTTCCGACCGGCATGAAATGGAAGTTTGCCCGCGAGGCCAAGGGCACGCCGAAGTATCTCATCTGCAACGGCGACGAAGGCGACCCCGGCGCGTTCATGGACCGCGCGGTGCTCGAGGGCGACCCGCACTCGGTCATCGAGGGCATGCTCATCGGCGCTTACGCCATCGGCGCGGAGCACGGCTACGCCTACGTGCGCGCCGAGTATCCGATTGCCGTGCGCCACATGCGGCTCTCGGTCGAGCGGTTGCGCGAGATGGGCCTGCTCGGCAAGAACATCCTCGGCTCCGGCTTGAATTTCGACCTCGAGATCAAGGAAGGCGCCGGCGCGTTTGTCTGCGGCGAGGAGACTGCGATGATTGCCTCCATCGAAGGCAAGCGCGGCAACCCGCGCCCGCGTCCGCCATTCCCGGCCCAGAGCGGCCTTTGGGGCAAGCCCACCACCATCAACAACGTCGAGACGCTCGCGAACATCGCGCCGATCAGCCTCAAAGGCTGGGAGTGGTTCGCCAGTCTCGGCACCGAGAAAAGCAAGGGCACAAAGGTTTTCGCGCTCGCCGGCAAGGTCAGGAACACCGGCCTCGTCGAGGTCCCGATGGGCGCGACGTTGCGCGACATCGTGTTCGATATCGGCGGCGGCATCCCGCGCGGGCGCAAGTTCAAGGCAGCCCAGACCGGCGGTCCGTCCGGCGGTTGCGTGCCGACGCGCTACCTCGACCTGCCGCTCGATTACGAGTCGCTCAAGCAGATCGGCGCCATCATGGGTTCCGGCGGGCTGATTATCATGGACGAGGGCACGTGCATGGTGGACATGGCCCGCTATTTCCTGGAGTTCACGCAAAAGGAATCGTGCGGCAAGTGCACGCCCTGCCGCATCGGGACGCTCCGGATGCTGGAGATCCTCACGCGCATCTGCAACGGGCAGGGCAGGCAGGGCGACATCGAGACGTTGGAGGACATCGCCAAGACGGTGCAGACCGCTTCGCTGTGCGCCCTCGGCAAGACCGCTCCGAACCCGGTGCTCTCGACGCTCAAGTATTTCCGCAAGGAGTATGAGGAACACATCCGCGAGCATCGTTGCCGCGCCGCCGTGTGCGAAGCGATGGTGAAAGCGCCCTGCGAGCATCTCTGCCCGGCGGGCATCAACGTGCCGCAATACGTGTGGCTGGTGGGCCTGAAAAAATACCAGCGCGCCGTGGACCTCATCCGCCGGCGCAATCCGTTTGCCTCCATCTGCGGCCGCGTGTGCCATCATCCCTGCGAACTGCTTTGCCGGCGCGGCGAACTCGACGAGCCGATCGCCATCATGCACCTCAAGCGCATCGCAACCGACCTCGGCTCGAAAGGCGAGGCGGCGATGATCAAGCAACTCAAGGCCAGCCCGACCGGCAAGAAGGTCGCCATCATCGGCGCCGGGCCTGCGGGGCTTTCCGCGGGTTACTTCCTGAGCCTGATGGGGCACCGCGCGACGGTCTATGAGTCCGGCCCGCAGGCCGGCGGGATGATGCGCGCGGGCATCCCCGAGTTCCGGCTGCCCAACAGCGTGCTCGACGCGGAGATCGAGTTCATCAGGAAATCCGGCGTGAACATCCTGACCGACTCGCCCATGGATGCGAAGCTCTTCGCCGAGTTGAGGAAGAAGTTCGACGCGATCTTCATCGCCGTCGGGTCGCACTTCGGCACGGGGCTGGGCAGCCCGGAAGAATCCGCCGGCGTCCTGGAAGGCTTTGACTTCCTGCGCCGCGTGAAAGCCGGCGAGAAAGTGCCGGTGGGACGGCGCGTCGTCGTGATCACCGGCTGTCTCTGCCCGCGGGCCACCTGGTGCGACACGGGCGGCACCACCGCCGTGGATTCCGCGCGCACCGCGTTGCGGCTGGGCGCGTCCGAGGTGACCGTCCTTTACCGCCGCAACCGCGACGAGATGCCCGGCATGCCCAGCGAGGTCGAGGAGGCCTTGGAGGAGGGCGTCAAGTTCGCTTTCCTCACCGGCCCGAAGAAAGTCAACCGCAACGGCCGCGTTGAATCGGTCGAATGCGTCCGCTTCAAACTCGGCCCCGTGGACGACAGCGGCTTGCGGAAGGCCGACCAGATCGAAGGTTCGGAGTTCGTGATCCCCGCCGACACGGTCATCCGCGCCGCCGGCCAGAAAAAATCCGCTTACGAGTTTCTGACCGGCAGCGGCGTCAGCCTGAGCAAGTGGCTGTTGCTGGAGACCGCGCCGCATTCGCTGATGACCAACACGCCCGGCGTTTTTGCGGGCGGCGATTGTATCACCGGCCACGGCACCGTGGTCGAGGCCGTCGGCCACGGCCAGCGGGCCGCGGTCGAGATTGACCGCTACCTCGGCGGCAAGGGCGAGCTGCCATTCAACAGCGATCCGCTGGTGGCCGGCCTCGCGCCCACGCACGAAGAAGGACTCGAAGGCCGGCCGCGGGCGAAGACCCCGCGCCTCGACGTCGCCCAGCGGGCGAAGGATTTTTCGGAAGTGGACCTGTGCTTCGACAAGAAGATCGCGGCGTGCGAAGCGAGACGCTGTCTGCGCTGCGATCTGGAAGAATACGCCCCAGAGAAGGTTTGACCGCCATGCCTGACTGCACGCTAACGATTGACGACAAGTCCT
The DNA here is from genome assembly GCA_016219905.1 of Verrucomicrobiota bacterium. GTDB lineage: Bacteria > Verrucomicrobiota > Verrucomicrobiia > CAIQCK01 > CAIQCK01 > JACRKA01. The sequence continues at coordinate 4,597 of JACRKA010000192.1, read as the reverse complement.
ACACGGCCTCCGACAGCATGACCGTGCTGGAGGTTTGCCGGCGCAACGGCATCTGGATTCCGACGCTCTGCCACGACGAGCGGTTGGAGCCGTTTGGCGGCTGCCGCATGTGCCTGGTCGAGGTCGAGGGTGCGCCCGACCTGCTCATCTCGTGCGTGACCCGCGTGCGCGACAAGATGGTCGTGCGCACCAACACCGACCGCGTCCACCAGACGCGCCGCGGCGTGCTGGAGATGATCCTCAGCGATCATCCCAACGACTGCATGACCTGCGAGAAGGACGGCGACTGCGACCTCCAGGACCTCGCCTTCCGGTTCGACATCAAGGGGGACCGGTTCGGCACGCAGCCGAAACCGCGGGCGCCGTTGCCCGACCCGAACCCGATGTTCGAGCGCGAGAACTCCAAGTGCATCCTGTGCGGCCGTTGCGTCCGGATTTGCGACGAGGTCGAACAGGCCCATGCGCTGGCGTTCGTCGAGCGCGGCATGGAGACGTTCATCACGACGCCCTTCGGCCGCTCGCACCTCGAAAACCCGTGCACCCTCTGCGGCCAGTGCCTTTCCACCTGCCCGACCGCCGCGCTGGTGGACAAGCATGGCAAAGGCATCCGCGCCCGCGAACTCAGGAAGGTCCGCACCACCTGCGCCTATTGCGGCGTCGGCTGCCAGCTTACGCTCAACGTCAAAGACAACCACGTCATCCGCGTCACCTCCGAGGTCGGCACCGTCCCCAACAACGGCAACCTTTGCGTCAAGGGCCGCTTCGGCCACGAGTTCATCCATCACCCCGACCGGCTCAAGACGCCGCTCATCAACCGCGACAGCAAGTTCGTCGAGGCCACGTGGGACGAGGCGCTCGACCTCATCGCCCGGCGCTTCGGCAAAATCAAAGCCCAGCACGGCCCCGACAGTCTCGCTTCCATCAGTTCCTGCCGTTGCACCAACGAGGAGAATTACCTCCTCCAAAAATTCACGCGCTCTGTTCTAGGGACGAACTCCATAGACCAGTGCGCGAGAACGTGACACGCGCCCACGGTCGCCGGTCTGGCGGCCTCCTTCGGCAGCGGAGCTATGACCAATTCCATACCGGAAATCTCCGGTGTGGAGGTCCTCTTCGTCATCGGCGCCAACCCGACCGAGGCGCACCCGATCATCGGCCTGGAGATGAAGAAGGCGCTCCGCAAAGGCGCCACGCTCATCGTCGCCGACCCGCGCAAGACCTGGCTCGCCCAGCACGCCCACATCCATCTCCCGCTCCGCCCCGGCACCGACAACCTGCTCATCAACGCGATGATGCACGTCATCCTCGCCGAGGGACTCGAGAACAAGGAATTCGTCGCCACGCGCACCGAGGGCTTCGACGCGCTCAAGGCGCTGGCCGGCGAAATCACCCCCGAGCACGCCGCCGAAGCCTGCGGCGTCAACGCCGACGACATCCGCCGGGCCGCGCGGCTCTACGCCAAGGCCGGGCGCGGCGCGATCTTCTACACCCTCGGCATCACCGAACACGTCTGCGGCACCGACAACGTCCGCACGCTGGCCAACCTCGCCATGCTCACCGGCCAGATCGGACGGCCCAGCACCGGCGTCAACCCCATGCGCGGCCAGAACAACGTCCAGGGCGGCTGCGACATGGGCGCGTTGCCCGAAATCTTCCCCGGCTACCAGAAGGTCGCCGACCCCGCCGTCATCGCGAAGTTCGAGAAAGCGTGGGGTGTGAAACTCTCCAGCAAGCCCGGCCTGCTGATGCCCGACATGTTCGACGCCGCGCTCGCCGGCAAGCTCAAGGCCGCGTTCATCATGGGCGAAGACCCGGTGATGAGCGAGCCGCACCAGTCCCACATCGTCAAGGCGCTCAATTCGCTCGACTTCCTTGTCGTCCAGGAAATCTTCATGAGCGAGACCGCCAAGCTCGCCGATGTCATCCTGCCCGGCGCGACCTTTGCCGAAAAGGACGGCACCTTCGCCAACACCGAGCGCCGCGTCCAGCGCGTGCGCAAAGCCATTGACCCCGTCGGCAACTCCAAGCCCGACTGGCAGATCATCTGCGAACTCTCCACGCGCATGGGCTACCCGATGCCCTATCGTTCGCCCGAAGAAGTCTGGAACGAAGTCGCCAGCCTCGTCCCCGCCTACGCCGGCATCAACTACGCCCGCATCGAACACGTCGGCCTCCAATGGCCCTGCCCGACCCCCGACCATCCCGGCACGCAATTCCTCCACGCCGGCAAATTCACGCGCGGCCTCGGCCAGTTCTTCGCCGCGCGCTTCCGTCCGCCCGCCGAACAACCCGACGCGGACTATCCGTTGCTGCTGACCACCGGCCGCACGCTCTTCCACTACAACGTCGGCACCATGACCCGTCGCAGCAAAGGCATCACCAAGAAGTCCGACGAGTGTTTCGTCGAGATCAACCCGCACGACGCCGCGTCACTCGGCTTCGCCGAAGGCGCGATGGTCCAGATCGAAACCCGTCGCGGCTCGATCCAGGCCAAAGCCGCCGTCAGCGACCGCGTGCCGCGCGGCATCATCTGGATGCCCTTCCACTTCGCCGAGGCCTCTGCCAACAAACTGACCAACTCCGCCTGCGACGACGTGACCAAGACCGGCGAATACAAAGTCGCCGCGGCAAGGGTGGAAGCGATGAAGCCTTGCGATGTCCATGTCGCATCCATGCCAAGAGTCGTGAGTTGACCTCGATGAAGACCCCGATGATCCCCGATGATTTCCCAAGGTAGGATCGAGGGAACCAAGGAGCGAAGTATGTTCTGCCAAAAATGCGGAAAAGAAATCGGTAGCGAACTGAAGTCCTGTCCACACTGCAACCACGCGGTGGCAGGCGGGAATCCCCTAGCTGGACTCAAGGACAAGACAAAGGTGGCGTCGAAGGACGCGCTGAAGTCTTTGAGGTTACTGGTGGTGAATCCCGTGGGCGGGCTGGCCGCAGCTTTTGAATCGCTGGATCCCGGCCGTGCGTTGGGCGTTGGCATAGCGTTCGGTGTTGTGTTTGTGGTGTGTGTGGTGTTGGGCGGTTACATGTCGCTGCCGACTTGGATACGGCCGAATGACTGGAGCACGTATTCCAAAGCGATATTCTGTGCGGCCGTCAGCTTCGCCGGAACGGTGGCCGGAAGCGCGTTGGCCCGGAAACTCTTCAAGGGAGACGGCGGCTGGAACGCGGATGTGTTCACGGTCGGCGCGTCCTTGCTGCCGGTCGCCCTGTATGTGTTCATCGGCGGAGTTTTGGGATTCGGCAACTACCAGATTCTTTTGGTGCTGGGGGTGTTCGCCGTGTGCTTGACGGTGATGGTGCTTCACGCGGGTTGCTGCCGGATTCTGAAGCTGAGCGAGAAGGCCGCCACGCTGGCCGTGCCGCTGATCCTGATCGTGGGATGTGGAGTCGGCAAAATGATCTGCGCGGCTATATTGCAGCAGTATTTCCGATGACCCAGCCAGGGAGACAATAACCCGGAAGAACCAGCTCAACTCAACGAATATCAAAATGAAGGTCCAAATGAAATCAACAAGGCTGGCCGATCTATTGGCGGCGCTGTTCCTGTCGCTAACCATGCTGGTTACATCATGCTCAAAACAGGAGGCGGCATCAAATGCCAGCGCCCCAGCGACTGAGCCTGCGAAAGCCAAACCGTTTCAAGGCCAGGTTTTTCGGACAGCCGACGATAGCCAGGCAATCACTTTGGTTTCTCAGGACGAGTTGGAAATGCGGGGAGGCGACGTGGGGGCAAATAACCTCATCTGCAAATACACCAGACAAGACGACACGCTCCGTGTCGTCCAAACCGTGATGGGGACAACACGGGCTGTTTACTACAAGATCACCCCGTATGGTCTGGAGGCAAACGACGGCACTGTTTTGCTCAACCCCGCCAGGTTCAATGCTGATCGCTTGCTTGATAGCGGCTATAACAAACAGGACAAGGGCGACTACGACGGCGCGATCGCCGATTACAACCGCGCCCTCGAACTCGACCCGAAATACGCCTTAGCCTACAACAACCGCGGGTTAGTCAAAAGTAACAAGGGCGATCAGGACGCCGCGATCGCCGACTTCGACCGTGCCCTCGAACTCGACCCAAAACTCGCCTTCGCCTACAACAACCGCGGAAAAGCGTATATGGAAAAAGGTGACTACGAGCGCGCCATTCAGGGTTGCAACCGCTCAATCGAATTGTATGAGAAGAATCCCTTCGCCTATAACAACCGTGGCTGGGCCTATTGCAGGAAACGCGACTACGACCGCGCATGGGCCGATGTGAAAAAGTGCAGAGAACTCGGCGGCAAGGTGGATACAAAGTTTCTTGCGGAACTGACCCAAGCTTCCGGCAGGACGGAGTGAATCGTCGTGGTCGGGTCTTAGCATCAGGCACTTGGCATTTACTTGTCGAGCGCCGTGAGCGACCGCGTCCCGCACGGCATCATCTGGATGCCATTCCATTTCGCCGAGGCCTCCGCCAACAAGCTGACCAACTCCGCCTGCGACGACCCCGTAGAACGAGGCAAGCGTGACCAAGACCGGCGAATACAAAGTCGCCGCGGCACGCGTCGAGGCCGTGAAGTAGCCGCGTCACTCCGTGACG
>JACRKA010000193.1 GCA_016219905.1 Verrucomicrobiota bacterium | reverse complement strand
AACGGGCCGGTGGCGATCTTCGCACCGGTTTGAGACGGCACCACCTTCTTTGTGGCCACAGTTCCCAACGCTGCGAACACGCACATAAACGCCAGACCTCCGAAGACTTTTGAGACAGTCTCTTCACTGGCGGGAACACGGACAAAGGGGAACCATGAGTCCCGTAGGGACGAAAGAACTTCGATAGGCTGCGGCGGGTGAATAGGGGACTCACATTGCGCACGCGAGGAGTTGACAACGACCATCCACTACTCCATTACTCCAACACTCCAATTCTTCCATGCTGACCGTCGAACAAGCCCGACAAACCATCCTCGACGCGGTCGCCGCGTTGCCGGCTGACACCGTCCCCACCGCCGCCGCGCTCGGCTGTGTGCTTTCCGAGGATGTCACCAGCGACATCAACATCCCGTCCTTCGACAACTCCGCGATGGACGGCTACGCCGTGCGCGCATCGGACGTGGCCGGCGCTTGCGCCGAACGGCCTCTGCGGCTGCGCTGTCAGGGAGAAGTGCCTGCTGGCTCCGTCGCGTCGTCGCCGCTTCAAGTGGGCTGCGCGTTGAAGATTTTCACTGGCGCGCCCGTGCCGCCCGGCGCGGACGCGGTGGTGATCCAAGAGGACACGCGCCGCGAAGGCGACGTGGTGGTCGTGCTGGACTCGGAGAAAACGGGCGCGAACATCCGCCGCGCGGGCGAGGATATTGGGAAGGGCGTGGTCGTGCTGCGGCGCGGTTCACTTTGTGGCGCGTCCCACGTCGGCGTAGCGGCGTCGCTGGGCCGCGCGCAACTCAGCGTCGTGCGCCGGCCTCGCGTGGCGGTGCTGGCGACGGGCGAGGAATTGGTGACGCCGGGCAAGCCGCTTGGGCCGGGACAGATTTACGAGAGCAACTCGCCGACGCTGGCCGCGCTGGTGCGGCAGGCGGGTTGTGAGTCGGTGACGTCCGGTATCGTGCCGGACACGCTGGAGGCGACCCAGATTGCGCTGACGAACGCGCTGGTGCGGGCCGATGCGGTCATCACCAGCGGCGGCGTCAGCGTGGGCGAATACGATTTCGTGAAGGACGGGCTGGCGGCGCTCGGCGCGGACACCAAGCTTTGGAAGGTGGCGATGAAGCCCGGCAAGCCGCTGGTGTTCTCGATGTGCAACGGCAAGCCGGTGTTCGGCCTGCCGGGCAATCCGGTGTCGGCGTTCATCACGTTCCTGCTGTTCGTCTGGCCGGCGCTTCAGAAGATGCGCGGCCTCGCGAGTGACGCATTGGATTTGCCGACGGCGAACGCTGTCGCTGAAGAGCCGTTCGGCAACAAAGGCGACCGCCGTCATTTCCTCCGCGTCGGCCTCCGGCGCGAGGGCGACCGGTTGCTGGCGCGCGCGGCGGGCGGGCGCCAGCAGTCGCACATCCTCAGCGGCCTGCTGGACACCGACGGTCTCATCGGCCTCGATCCGGGCGCGAGCGTGCCCGCAGGCAGTGCGGTCCGAGTCATCCTCCTGCCGACGCTCACGCCTTGGCGCTGACGTTGAGCAGTTCGACGCCGACCTTCTTGAGGGCGTAGCCGCACTCGCGCAGGTAGTCGCCGTAGCTCATCATCCAGTGGAATCCCTTCATCTCGCGCAAGAGCGCGGTGGCGTCGCCGTGGATGCGCACGTCCACCTGCGATCGGCAGATGTCGAGGAACGGGTTGGCGACGATGGTGCCGTCGAAGCCGACCCATTTCTTGCTGGCGAAGTCCGGCACGAGGTTGGTGCAGCGCTGGCCGAGCCGCATCTCGACCTTTGGCGCAGCGCCGTAGTCGCTCTCGAAGTGGGTGAGGATTCTCACCGGGTCGAGCCGCTTGCCGTCCATCTTGCGCGGGGCGGTGCAGTGGGCGAGCGTGACGGTGCCGTCGTGCGGATAGGTCGGGTCGTTGAGGAACACCGGCAGGCCGCTGATGTAGTGGAGCAGGACGCCGGAGGGGATGACGACGAAGTCAGACTCGCAGAACGCGAGGTAGTTATCGTCGTTGAGGAGGCTCAGCGTCAGGCAGGCGGTGGTCTCCGACATCGGCATGATGGTGCCCATGCAGTGGTGGACAGTGATCGAGTCGGTCTTGGCCTCGTCCATGATGTCCTTGAAGACCTCGGTGAGGACGAAGGCGTTGTTGACGAACTCGCGCGTGGTGCGCATCGCGGCGACGTTGCGCAGGTATTTGCCGGCAGCGGCCTGGCAGGCTTTCACGAGCGGCCCGTTCTTGCGGGCGGCCTGAATGCGCGCGGCGAGGTCTTTGTAGGGATAGTCGGCCAGTTCCATCTTCCACTGTTCTTTGGTGCGGGCCGGCGCGGTCTTGCCTCCCGCGCCCCAACCGCCCGCGCCGCCGATGCAGATGATCTTTTTCCCGAGCGTGTTCTTCAAGCCGCTAAACGCGCGCAAACGCCAGAGCAGGTCGGCGTGCTTGTCCACCACCACATCGTCCACGTCCCAGCCGGGCTGGCCGTAGTCGTCCACGGTCTTCCGTAGGAAGCGCGGATGGACGATCTCATACCAGAGATAGGTCGGCCCCGGATCGTGGCGGAGGAACATGAGGTTCCACTTGTCGGGCGCGGTGAGGGATTCAAGGCCCCAGCCGCCGGCGGCGTAGATGAGCGTCACGTCGTGCGGGCCTTTGGCAACGGCGGGGTCGCCCTTTTTCAGCGCGACGAGCGGCAGGATCTCCAGCGGGAAATCAGCCTGTGTCTTGAGCTTCGCCAGTTCCTTGGTGATGCGCGCCTTCTCCTTGGCGGCGTCTTCCTCGGTCTGGATGCCGCCCCAGTTGCGCCAGCTCGTGGCCTGCCGGCGCTTGGGCGTGTCATAGGTGAGCACCGGCTGGACTTTCAGAACCTGCCGCGCGCGCGGCGGGCGCTTCGGCGCGTAGCCGGCCTCGGCGGCGCTTTTTGCGAACGCCGGCAGGGCGAGACCGCCGATGGTGAGCGCGCTGACGCCAGCGATGAACTCACGGCGAGAGACGGGCGGAAGTGAAAGATCGAGCGAATTCCCGGGCGCGGGCTTGTCATCGCCGCAGCATGAGCAGCAACTGCAGGAGGGATGGGGAGAGTTCATCTGAGGCGCTCCTTTCATGATGGACGGGTTGGGCGAACTCCGACGGTGCGCGTTTCTACCACGGCGTAGGAGCCGGGGCGACAAAGAAAAAGAGGGGCAGGTTT
>JACRKA010000204.1 GCA_016219905.1 Verrucomicrobiota bacterium | reverse complement strand
CTGACGCCGCGGGCCCGCCACTATCCATCGCAGTTGAGCACCGGCGAACGGCAACGAGTCGCGCTTGCCCGCGCCCTGTTGGTCCAACCCAAGCTGATCCTGGCCGACGAACCCACCGGCAACCTTGACCCGGAGAACGGCGCGCTGGTGTTAAGCGCACTGGCAGAAGCGGCAAAGTCGGGAGTCGCCGTGGTGTTGGTGACGCACGATCCGGAAGCGACGAGATTCGCCAGCCGCACGATCCACATGCGGCAGGGGCAGGTCGTGGCGTGACCGTCATCCGGCGAGGTCTTTGCCGGTGCCCGTGACGGTCAGTTTGCCGTGCTTGACACCCTTGGCGGCGATGAGCTGGTCGGCGATGGACTTGATGGCGGCGGCTTTGCCGCGGACCAGCAACACCTCCATGCAATTGTCGTGGTCGAGGTGGACGTGGACGGTGGAGATGATGACGTCCTCGTGGTCGTGCTGGATGTCGGTGAGCAGGGCTTGGAGGTGGCGCTTGTGGTGGTCGTAGAGCAGCGTAATGGTGCCGGCGATTTCCTGGTTGCCGCGCTGCTGATGGTGTTGGACCAAATGGTCGCGGATCATGTCCGCGATGGCGAGCGAGCGGTTGGTGTAGCCTTTCTCGTGGACCATCGCGTCCAAGCTCTCCAAGAGTTGCTTGCTCAATGAGACACTGAATCGGGTGACGCCTTGCTGTGTCTTCGCTTTCATGGTGTTACGCGCGCGTAGGCTGTAACACCAACGTCGGCGAAGTCAAGCGCGGGCCGCGGAAACGGCCGGCGGCGTCATGGCAGCTCCTCGATGGTGATGTCCTTGTAGCGGACCTCGGCCACACCGCCGCCGTGAATCTGGAGGCCGATGAGGCCGTGTTGCGGGAGACTTTCGTCCAACTCGGTGTAGTCCACCGTCTGGACGCCGTTGATCGCGAGCCGGAGGCGGCGACCCTCGCAGCGGATGACGTATTCGTTCCAGTCGCCGCGTTTGAGCACCCGGTTCAACTCCTCCATGTTCGATTTCGCAAGGACCTTCTTGCGGCGCGACTCGTCGTAAAGGCAGCCCCACCATGCCGGGTCGGCGATGTCCGCCTGATAACCGATCATCTCGTTGGCCGGCTCGCTGGCGCGCTGGCTGCGGACTTGGACGCCGCCGTTGATGGAACCCGACGTGCCGGTCAGTTTGAATTTCAGCCGCAGCACGAAGTTGGTATAGCTGCGGTCAGAGGCGAGGAACTCGTTGCGCGGCACCTTCTCCCTCAGCGAGCCGCCGACGATGGCGCCCTCCTCGATGCGCCACGTCTTGTCGGTGTCGCCGTTCCAGCCGGCGAAAGACTTGCTGTCGAAGAGTGAGACTGATTTCGGCCCGGCGGCGATGAGGGTGCAGACGGCCAAGAGCGGCGTGGCAAGCAGGGTGAACATCTTCATGGCGCGTATGATTAGCGGCGCGGCCCGCGTTTGTCGAGCCGTGCGGTGCTGCGCCCCGCCGCTTATGCCGCCGATTGGATGTGGGCGACGGCGTCTTCGGGCGTCGGGGCGAAGCGGACCCATCGCAACTCGCGTTCCTCGACCACGAGATGCTGTTTCCACGACTCGACCACCGGCGGCCAGCAGTCGCCGAGCAACACCAGCGGGCGCGGCGGCAGCAACTTCAGCAGGAAGTGGTTCCAGACGAGCGTGACCTCCACCACCGTCCCCATCCCGCCGCGCAACGCGACGTAGCCCGATGATTGTTCGATCAGTCCCCGCAACCGGTCAAAGAGGTTCGCCGCCGGCTCCGCGCGTGACAGGAACGGGTTGCCGGGCTTCTGGCGGAACGCGAGCGTGATGCCGATGACCTCACCGCCAGCCTCGCGCGCGCCACGGCTGACCGCCTCCATCACGCCGGAGTAGCCGCCGCAGACGACGGTGAAGCCGCGCGCTGCAAGCAAGCGGCCGAGCGCGAGGGCATCGCGGTATTCGACGTCATCCGGCCCGCACTGCGAGCCGCCGAAGATGGAGATGAGTTTCTTCATGGCTCTCAGCTTTCAGTAGTCCGCTATCCATTCCACGTCGCGGCTCCGCCACGCACGGCGTCGGTGATGCGGCGGCGATGGTTGGCGCGGACGGAGTCGGGCAGCGCGTCGGGCGCGAACCAGCGTAGCTCCAGCGTTTCCTCGTTCAGCCGCAGTGCGCCGCCGATGACGCGGCATTGGAAATTGATCACGACGTATTGCACGACGTTGCCATCCTCGTATTTCCAGGTGCATTCGTCGGTTCGCGAATAGACGCCGGTGAGCCGGACGATCTCGACGTCGAGGCCGGTCTCCTCGCGCACCTCGCGGATGGCGGCCTGCGGCGCGCTTTCGCCGCGCTCGACGCGGCCGCCGGGCACGGCCCAGGTGCCGTCGTCGCTGCGGCGGTGCAGCAGCACCTCGCCGCGGTCGTTGAGGATGACGGCGCTGGCGGCCACGCGCAGCTCATGGGGCGGTTCGGTGGTGGCTTGGGGCATAAGTTGACGGCATAGATGGCGTCCCGCGCAAGCGATGGCAACTGAAAAAACAAATCAATCGTCCCTACGGGACTCGCACTGCATGGTGTGCCGTGTTCCCGCCAGTGAAGAGACTGTCTCAAAAGTCTTCGGAGGTCTGGCGTTTATGTGCGTGTTCGCAGCGTTGGGAACTGTGGCCACAAAGAAGGTGGTGCCGTCTCAAACCGGTGCGAAGATCGCCACCGGCCCGTT
>JACRKA010000191.1 GCA_016219905.1 Verrucomicrobiota bacterium | reverse complement strand
CTCGCCCATCGCTTTCTCCGCCAGCGCCGGCGTGAATGAGCCGGGCGGTTCTTTGCGGCCGTTCTGGCATTCCAAAGGACGCGGGGCGATCAGCGCGTAGATGTCGGCGTAGTCCACCAGATCGCGCAGGCCGTCGAACTTCCAGCACATGCAATGGCCCTTCTCCATCTGGTCCATGACCGTCAGGAAACCCGCGCTGTCGGCCGCCGCAATCCGGGTGTCCATCGCCGCCAGCCACATCGTCATCTCGCCGCCGAGCGAAAGTCCACCGCAGCCGATCCTGGATTTGTTGACCTCCGGCAGCGTGCGCAGGTAACTCACGCAACGCATCAGGTCCCACAGCCGCTCGCCCATCAACGTGCGGCCCGGCTCGTAAATCTCATGCTGGCTGACCACGGTCGCGATGGTGACGTAGCCTTTCCCGGCCAGTTCCGCTGCGAAGCCCTTGTAGATCGGGCTTCCGTCCTTCCCCTTCGGCGACCAGTCCGCAAAGGGCTTCCCGTTGGCGTAGGTGCTGTAGAGGCCCGACCCATGCCCACCGATGCAAACAACCGCCGGATGCGGCTTGCGGCCGCCCTTTGGAAGCGTGATGACGACGGTGATGACGCGCCCCGGCGTCGAGCGGATCGTCATTTTCTTTGCGACGAAATCGCCCATGTCCCAGGAATTGATTTCCTTCGGCTCGAAAGAGATCTTCGCCCTGCTGGCGACGAGGTCATCCATCTTCAGGAGCTTCCAGAACTTCGCGCGAAGGCTCTTCTGCCAAGCGACGATCTGGGCGGGACTGCCCGGCTTCGCCGGCAACGCGCGGAGTTCCGCAGCAAGCACCGCGACCGTCGCGAGGGTGACGATGTAGCACGCGAGGATGACTGCTGTCGCTCTCACAACTTGTATTGCGGGATCTTCAGCAACTCGCCGTCCTTGAGGGCAGACTGATGCGCCACGATGCCGGCGACGCTTAGGTTCAACGCCGCGACGATGTCCACCAGCGGCTTGCGGTCTTGCAGAATCGCCGTGACGAACTCGTTCATCAGTTGGCCATGCGAACCTCCGTGGCCGCCGGGCTGCACGCCGGGCGGCAGCGGCGGACGCTCCAACGACGGCAGCTTCTTTTCGAACCCCACATACTTGTCGTAGAACGTGCCGCGCTGCCCGCGAATCCGGCCCATCTCCCCGCCGGCGCCGGGCGTATCCCAGCTCACCGCCATGCGCGCCATCCCGCCTTCGCTTGTGCGGAACAGCGCGATCTCCGTGCCGAACGGATTCTTGTAGCGATTGTTCGCCGCTTGCAGGTGCTTGACCGCGCTCGGCATGCCCATGCACGAGACCTCGGTGAAACTCCTGCCGGTCACGCCCACATAGTAGGCGTTGGAGTGCGTCGGATAAAACTGTGGCGGCAGGCCGACGCGCCAGTCTTTGTAGGAGGGCAGCGGCCCGTTCATGTAGTGGTAGTATTCGCCCTCCGCATAGACCAGCTTGCCCAGACCGCCGGCTTTGTAAATCTGCCGCATCGCGTGGAGGTCGGTGTGAAAATACGACGTCTCGAACATCATGTATTTCTTGCCGCTCGACTTGACGGCTTCGAGCAGCGGCTCCGCGTTGTCCAACGAGCCAAAGACCGCCGGCACGGCCGTGGCGACGTGTTTGCCGTGTTTCAGCACCTCGATGCAATGCCGTGCGTGGCTCGGCGCGTCGGTCGCCACAAAGATCGCCTCGATGGTGTCGTCCTTCACCATCTCTTCGAGCGACGGATACGTCTTGCTGCAACGGCAGGCTTTCGCCAGCCCGTCGCAGCGTTCGGCAATGAGATCCGTGACGGCCACGACCTGAACGTTCGGGTGGTCCTGAAAGCCAAACCCTGCGCCAAAGCGACAATAGCCGTAGCCAGCTATGCCCACGCGAATCTTGCGGTCGGAGACCGGCTTCCAACCTTTGGAGGTGTTGGCATCGGCGGCGGTCTTCTCAAATCCAGGAATGACCTTCTCCGCGGCGTGAGCGGGCGCACTCAGCCCCAGCGCGGCAGCGCCGAGGCCGATGGTTTGCAGAAACGAACGGCGGGTGGTGGTGATGGATGGTTTCATGGGTGTGTTCCTTAGAACTCGTTGAAGACTCGCGCAGGCTTGCCTGTGTCGGCGGATTCCCACGCGGCGGCGGCGACGGCGCAGCCGCGCGCGCCGTCGAGCACGTTCGGGCTGGGTTCGCGGTCCTGGTCGAGGCATTCCTGAAAGTGGCGCATGTAGCGAATCACTGTCGCACCGTGCCCATAGGCGCTTGTATCGCGCTCCGGCTCGAAGCACAGCGTCTGCGGTTCTTTCGGCGACTGGTCGCGCACGATCTGCAACCTGCCGGGCTTGTTGTCCGTGAACTCGGCCACGGCCGTGCCGCGCGTGCCGTAGAGCGCGAGCTGCATCATCGGCAGCGGCGGTTCGACGACGTCGTAGAGACCCTTGACCTGCGCGATGACGCCGTTGGCAAACTTGAGGTTCAGGAAGAACAGATTCCGCAGCGGATAGCCGGGCGTCAGCTTGCCTTTGGCGGCGTAGCAATGCACCTCGGCCACGTCGCCGAGGAAGCAGCGCAGGATGTCCACCGGATGTGTCACGCCGCCATACATGAAATCCTGCGGCATCTTGAGGCGCCAAGGCGTGAAGTCATAAACCGGCCGCATGTCGTGGATGTAAAATGCCTCGGCCGCCATCATCTCGCCGAGGTCTCCATCGCCGACGAATTTCCGCAGCGTCGCAAACTGACGATCGAAGCGCATCGTTTGGCCGACGAGGAACTTTCGTTTGCTGCGCCGCACGGCTGCGACGACCGCCTTCGCTTGCTGCAGGCTCGTCACCATCGGTTTGGTGCAGATGACGTGTTTGCCCGCGTCGAGCGCGGCGATGCAATGCTCGGCGTGCAGCGCGTCGGGCGAATAGACCGCCACCACGTCCACGTCAGGACGGCGCACCAGTTCGCGATAGTCGGTCGTCGCGAACGGGATGCCGGCGCTTTTCGCATACGGCTCCAGCACCTCGCGCCGCCGCGCGCACGCCGCCACGAGCCGGTAACACAAGTCCGGCTCACTCGCGAGCAGCGTCATGGTGCTGCCCATGTTTTGCGGGTTCATCCCGATGACGCCGAGGCCGATGGGTTTCGCGTTCATGTCAGTTATTCGGCGGCCAAGCGCGCCGAGATCTTCCGCCAGGCGGCCATCGAGCGGGTGAGGATGTCGCGTGCGTCGCCCTTGATGCTGACGCATTGCAGCCCGATGGGTCCGCGATAGCCCGCCGCGATGAACGGCTTCAGGAATCCGCCCACGTCGTAGGCGCCGCGGTCCAACGTGTCGTAGGAACCGAGTTCCATCGTCTCCTTCGTTCCCTCCGGCGAGGTTCCGTTGATGGTGACGAGAAAAAGGTGCGGCATCGCGTCGCGGACCAGCGACTCCAGGTTGCCGTGCGGATCGGTGCGACGCCAATGAAACAGGTTGAAGCAGACGCCGAAGTTCTCCCGTCCGCATTGTTTGGCGATGCGCACCGCGTGGTCCACCCGCTCGCACCAGACGTTCACGTGCGGATAGATGGCCAGACGCACGCCGTAACCGCGGGCGAAGTCGGCCAACTCGCGGCCCAGCTCGACCGCGCGCGCATCGCCAGCGGATGATGATGCCGGGTGGGCTTTGCTGACGAATTGGATCAACAGCAAAGTCTTCCGGCCTTTCAACTGTTGAATCGCCTCTTTCAAACTCGCCGGGCACGTCCCGCCCGGATCAACCGGGATGTTGTAGGGCAGCACCGCCGCCGCGGACATCTCCAAACCTTCCGCGTTCAGCGCGCGGCGCGCTTCGTTCATGCCGTCGAGCGCTCCCAGATAAAGCACGCCGTCATAGCCCAACTCCTTCAGCAGTTTCGCCTGTGCTGTTCGCGACGAGGCAAGCTTCGGATCGCCGCGCTCGAAGTTCATGGCGAAGAAAGGATTCGCCAGACCCTTGCGCGCCGCGTCGGCCGCTGGCGATGTTTGGAGACCGCACGCAAGAATGACGAGCAAGACGATGTGTTTGACGCTCATGTCAGTCTTCCAATCCGAGATTGTGCATGAAGCGATACGACGCGGCGATGCCCTCGTCAATGAACTCCGGCGTCGGATCGGTCGTGCCGGGGCCGTGGAACTGAATCTCCAGGCTGAACGGCCCGCGGTAGCCGACGCGGCGGAAGATGGCGGCAAGCTCCTTGAAGTTGACTTCGCCCTCGCCGAGCGGCGGGAAGTCCCAGTTGGCTTTGCCGCCGCGGTGGTCCTTGATGTGAACGTGGAAGATGCGGTCGCGGAGTTCTTTCTCGCACGACTTCAGGTCCGCGACGGGATCGAGGCCGCTGTAGAACCGCACGTTGCCGGCGTCGTAGTTGAGGCCGAGATTCGGCCGGCCGATTTTGTTGCACAGAGCGAGCGTGGCCACGGCGGTTTCCGTCAAGCCCGCGTGGCTTTCGAGGCCGATCTTGATCTTGCGTTTTTCAGCGTAACCAAGCAGCGCGTCGAACTCGCGGTAGAATCTCTCGACTTCCTTTTGATCCGAGGTCACGCCGATGCCCGTGTTGACGATCTCGACGCCGAGGTGACTGGCCAGATCAATGCGGCTGCGCAACCGCACGAAGCCTTCGCGCGCGATGTCCGTGCCGGGTGGGAGCTTCGGCATCTGCTCGATGTCCGCGCGTTTGCCCATCAGCGGCCAGCCCAAGTCCACGTGGCCCGCGATGCTGGCGATGCACAATCCGGAACGCTCGACGAGTTTCGCCAGCCGGTCCATGTCGCCCGCGCTCATCGCCTCCGGCACGATGTGCTCGCAGTAAGCGGAGATGCAGGCGACTTCGATGGCGCGGAAGCCCGACTTCGCGATTCCTTCCAGCGCGCGCTCCAACGATTGCTGCCGATACGTCACTGTGCCGCAGACCAGTCTTGTGTTCATGATGTTCCTTTCGTTGCGATCAATTTGACTCCTTCCAGTGCGCGGTTCATGTCAGCGCAGACTAGCCAGCCGGGCGGTTTTTGAGAATGCACGAGGGCGCTTGAAATCATGCATTTTTTCGACCAGGTAATATCTGCCCTGCCATCATGACCACAACTGGCGGCTCTTTGTTGTCCGATCTTTAACTCAGTTTCTACACTGTTACGGGCCGCTTGGCGGACAACTTCAGCGCCGTGGCCTTTGTGAACACATCCCACGGGCGGTCGGGCATCATCCATTGCTTGAACCAATCCGGGCCGGCGCCGGGCGGGACGACGTGCAGGTTCACCGGGTAGAGTTTCTCGCCCGGCAACGCCAGGTCGGCGGCGGACTGGCCGGAGCGGATGTCGGTGGGGCTTCGACCGAGAACGTGCCGGCAGTGGCCCGCCAACAAGCCGGCATCGCGCCAGCCAAGCCGGTGGGCGATCTGCTTCACCGCGAGGTCCGTGCCGCGCAGCAGGCGCACCGCTTCGCGTAGCCGCACGCGGGTCCGGTATTCCATCGGGCTGAGGCCGAACCGCGCTTTGAACTGGCGGATGAAGTAGTCGGCGCTGAAACCTAACTCGCGCGCGAGCGCGTCGACGCGGATTTCCTGCGACATATCCTGTTCGAGCCGCAACCGCGCGCGCTGCCACGGGTCGAGCCGGGTGCTTTCCCTGCCGGCGCCGGAGGCCACCTGCACGATCAACGCGAGCATTTGATGGACGGCGGCCACGGTGCGCAGCTTGTGAAGGTCGCCCTCCTTGTCCAGTTCGAGAATGAGCGACTCAAACACCGCGCGCATTTCCTCGAAGTGCTCGCCCATCGCGATCCGGCCGGGCAACGGGCCGACCGGGTCGAGCCACAACGACCGCCGGCCGCGCGGCGGCGGAGCGAGCGCGACTGCCGTTTGGTAGAACACTGTGCCGGCGGTGACGCCGACTTGAGAGCGCGGGGCCGGCCGCAAATAGACGAGGTCGCCCGGCCCCGCGCTGAACGCCCCGTCCACGGTGCGCACTTCGAGAACGCCGGACTCCATCAGCTTGAAGCCATGCGTGGGGTTGCGGCAGTCGAACCAGATGCGTTCCGGAAAGCGGTAACAGCCGGCCAAGTCCACTTGCGGTTGCAAGTCGGCCAGCCGCAGAAACCGTTTTGGTATCTTCAAGTGCCGCGCGCTCACAGGGCGATTTTCAGGGTCAGAAAGCCGGTTTTCAAGGCAATGATTGTGTTCCCGCGCCAGACGCACGGGCGTAAACTCGCCGCCGTGAAAATTAAACACACCTTCTTCACCCTCCCGGCCCTGCTGCTGGCTCCGCTGGTGGCGTTGCACGCTGCTGAACCTGAGCGCGCCGCTACGCTGGAAGCGAAGTTTGGTCGTGTGGAGTTTGATGTCCATGCGCCCGCCATGACGGCCCTCTACCTGCGCGGGCCGGAGGGGCTGAGCCAACAATCTGTTCTGGCCACTACCAGGCGCAAACCGTGGGCCAGCGGCGCCTACACCTACGTTGTCGGGCTAGACGACCGCCGCTACGAGAGCCGGCTCGCCAAGCCGGACAAGATCGAGCAGCTTCAGGATGGCAGTTGCCCGGCCGTGCGAGTCAGCGGCGTCAAGTTGTCGGCGGGGCGCGACCAAGCGCCGGTGGCCGTGGAGGATTGGAGCTTGTCGGCCCCGGGCGACGGTTCGCAATTGGTTTGGAAGATCACTCGTCGTTGGCAGAGAGATTTCACTGCGACGCTTTCGGGCAGTCCAGCGTTGTTCTGTTGCTTCAATGCGCCGCGGGTGACCAACTCCGTGACGAGCACGCTGTGGTATGAGCCGCTTCACGTGGCGGCGCGGTCGAGCAGCGAATATGCCGCCCTTCGCAGGCCCGGCAAGATTTCGGAGAACCATCTCCAAACAATCAAGGACCGCGACTCGTGGGCGATCTACAAGTTGTGGACCAATTGGCGCGCGCCGGCCGACCTGCGTTTGGAAGTCCAAGGCGGACACCTCTATCGCCGAGGCAGCTATGCCTGGCTTAGTGAAGCGGGTGCCGTCACATCGGCCGAGACTGCGCACAGCTTTCGCCGCGGACAAGTGGAAGAGATTGTCCTGAAGATTTCAGCCGTGGACAAGTTTGCGACCGGTTATCAACTGGCTGTCACGCTGTCCGACAAGGCCACCGAAGCGTCGTTGAAGGACTTCTACCAGTCCGTGTTCAACGGTGGAGCCGTCAACGATCAGAAAGGGTTCGACTTCGGCAACGAGACGGACGGCTTCTATTACGCCGGCTCGTGCTGGATGTATGGCGTGGCACTGGCCGCCGGCACGCCGGCCTCCGGGCAACTGTCCTCACGCCCTTACGACGCGGCACGGGCCTTTCGTGAGCACTTGGCGCATGTGCTCAGCGTCGTGGACGACAAGGGGCGCGCCCACTTCGGCTACAACCAGGGTGGAGAGTGGGTGGACGACAACCTGCACACGATCATCGGCACGCGCGCCTATCTGTTGCATTCGGGCGATCTGGCATTCGTGCGGCAGAACCTGCCCGCGTTGGAGCGGATGCTGGCCTATTTCGTCAAGCGGCGAAATGATCAGGGGTTGTTCAAGATGGATAGTGTTGGAGCACATTGGTATTACGACGCGATCAAGACCAGCGGGGTGAACGGCTACTACAACGCCTTTTTCTACAAGGCGGCGTGCGACCTCGCGGAGATGGAAGCCGCCGCCGGACAGACCAAGCAGGCGCGGGAATATCGGAATCTGGCAAGTTCGATTCGCACCGCATTCAATCGCGTGTTTTGGAAAGAGGACGCGCCCGGCGGCCCGCGCTACCTCGACTGGATTGACGCCGAAGGCAACGAGGTGGCCTATTTCTGTGACCTTTGCCAATGGCCACCGATCGCCGTCGGCATCGCCTCGCCGGCCCAAGCCCGCAAGATCGTCGCCACCGCCGATGCCCGCATCGCGCAACTCGAAGGGGAGCACGGGTATCAGGGCTTCGCCGGGCTATCCGCTCTCTGGCCCGTGCCCGACTGCTTCAATCCGGGCAAAGACCGACCTCATGGCAAGTGGGGGAACTACATGAACGGCGGCAGCTTGCTGTGCCAGACCTACTGGGAGATCGTGGCTCGCGCCCGTGCTGGCGATGCCGAAGGAGCCGCGCGCAGACTGAAGCTCTTTGCCCGCCGGGCCGCGGAAATCAGTTGGGCCGGCGATAACGCGGCGGACATCCACGGCGAGATGAAAAACGGCGACGGCGAACCGTATCTGGCCGACATGGTTGCGGTCACCGCCTCGTTGATCCACGGCGTCCTTGGCATCATGCCGACTTGGGATCGTCTGGAAGTCACGCCCCAATTGCCGCCCGGGTGGTCACGGGCCAACGCCGACATCCTCTACAAGGGCCGGCGGCACCGCGTGACCATCAACAGCCGGAGCGCGCAGATACGACCGCTGGAGCAAGTCCTCGACCTGCCGCTGCTGTGGGTGATGGACTTCAATCTTCGCAGCCTGCCGGGCAGCGTCGCCACGACCGCCAATGTGGATCTGCCGGGACCGTATGGCGATTCGATCACGCTGAAGAAAACCTGCGATGACCGCGGCGCGTTGGGCCTGTGGAAACTCGACGAGTCGTCCGGCGTCGTCCGCGATGCCAGTCCTCACCAGCGTCACGGTAGGATCGCCGGCAAAGGCGTTCAGCAAGGCGTCGCCGGACGCAATCCAACCGGCAAGGGTTGTGGTTTCGCTGGCGAAGGAAGAGTGGACATTCAGGACGACGGCGGTCTGTCGTTTGATTGCGCGCAGAGTTTCACCGTCCAGTGCTGTTTCAACACGGAGGCGACCGACAGTCGCGTGATGATCGGGAAGTCAGGAGCTTATTGCGTGTATGTGAAAAACGGCAAACTCGCGGCCTGGCTGATGCAGGACGGCGGCCAGTTCAGAGAAGCCCTCGGCAGCCACCGCGTGGCGGACGGCCAGTGGCATCACGTCGCCGCCGTCTGCGACCGGCAAGCGCAGAGGCTGTCGCTCTACCTCGACGGCAAGCTCGATGCACCTGAGGGTTCGCCCGCCGCGGCAAATCCGGTGGACATTTCCTCGTTGGGATTGTCCACCGCTCGCGATCCTTTGACGATTGGCGGCTTGGGGGGCGGCTCTCCGTTTATCGGCTGGCTGGCTGAAACTTCGATCTTCCGCGGCGCGTTGAAGCCTTCTCAGTTCAGCTTTCAGCAGGACTATCCTTCGCCCTACGGCAGCGCGACGGTGACCTACCCACCATCCGGTTCCTATCAAAGCCCGCCATACGATTGGGCGCTGCCAGCCAAGCTGACCGAGTTGACGCTGGCTGCGGAACTCAACGGCGGGCAAGTGACCGCAACGATCGAGTTGTCCAACGATGGCTTTCGGACCATCGTGTCCGCAATGGAAGTCCATGTTCGGGACGGCGTGAATACGTATCCGCTAAACTCTTTGGCGGCCACGGCGCACGCGGTCCGTGTGCGGCTCGATCTGTCACGCGGATCCGATGTGGCCAGCACTCCAGTGGTGGACGGCTTTCGCATCATCGGCCAGCCCGCCAGCAAACGATGAAACGATGAGACAGCAAACATCATGAACCACCTTCTCACCATCACCGCCCTGCTGCTCAACGGCAAAGCTGCGAGCCGCGACCGATAACCGCCCCGCATCCAAGGAGCCACCATGAATCCATCCACACCGAAAACCAAACCGCCACCATCAACCCAACTCCGAAAAGCAGTTTTCGGCGGTTCCCCAATGAATAAACCTGCAAATTTCAATCGCAGGCGCTTCTTGAAAACCGCCCTCGGGAGCGGAGCCGTCGTTCTCTGCCCCGGCACTTTGCTCTTGGCGCAAAATCCGTCGGGTTCCCCCGTAGCCGCCGGGATCGACAATTGCCCGACGCCATCTGCCTTTCCTGATCTCTCCCGTGAGATCAAACGTTCCCAGTCCGAGTTTACGGTCTATGTGCCAAAGAGTGCTGACGGCTCAACCTCTGACAACGGCAATGAACACTT
>JACRKA010000023.1 GCA_016219905.1 Verrucomicrobiota bacterium | reverse complement strand
CTTACGTCGGCGCCTACAAGGGGCAATCGAATTGTTCCGGCCAAGCCGCGACCCAAGCAGCCGCGTCACTCCGTGACGCGATCAGATTGCCGACCTACTCGATGCCCAGCCGCTTCTTGCCCTCCGGCGAGATCATCGCCGGGTTCCACGGCGGGTCCCACACCAGCTCGACGTTGGCCTCCTCCACGCCGTCGAGCGTCAGCAGCTTCTGCTGCGCGTCGCCGGCGATCGCCGGCCCCATGCCACAGCCGCGCGCCGTCAACGTCATCTTCACATCCACTTTCCTGCCCTCCTCCACCTTGCTGACCTTCATGTCGTAGATGAGGCCGAGGTCCACGATGTTGACGGGAATCTCCGGGTCGTAGCAGCTCTTGAGCACGCCCCAGACCTGCCGTTCGAAAAGCGCGTCTTCGCCCAGATCGCCGCCGCCCGCGCCGGCCGCGGCCTCTGCCGGCTCCTGCTCCGTCTCGGTGATGCCCAGCGCGTCGGCGTCCTTGCCCTCGATGCGACACAACCCGCCCGGCGCCTGCACGGTGTAGGTGCCGCCGAGCGTCTGCGTGATGATCACCGGCGTGCCCTTGGGCAGCGTGACCTTGTTGCCGGCGGGAATCTGGATCGCCCCACAGTCGCGGGCGAGAATGATTTGTTCGTTGGTAGCCATGATTGTTCGGTTCCTGCGTTTCGGATTTTGGGCCGCAAGTTAGCGGCTCCCGGCCGCGCGCGCCAGCAAAAGCTGCCGCTGCATCACGCCTCGCCGGCGTGCGCCGCTTCCCAGTCCTCGATGGCGCGGTCGAAATAGACGACCCGCGTCTTCTTCCACTCCTTCGTCGAGTAAAGCGCGCGGTAGCCGGTGACGCCGGTCTCGCGCGAGATTTCCGCCAGCACCGCCTCGCACTCCTCGCCGGTGCGGCCGTGGACCATCGTGAAAAGGCTGTAAGGCCAGTCGGGATACGTCGGCCGCCGGTAGCAATGCGACACCGCGCGGAACGCGGCCATCTTCTCGCCGATGGCGTCGAGGTCGGGCCGCGCCGGGTCCACCGGCCAGACCCCCATCGCGTTCGCGGCAAAGCCGGCTTGCCGGTGGTTCAGCACGGCGCTGAACCGCCGCATCTTGCCCTGCGCCCGCATCTCGGCCGCCATCGCCGCCAAGCCCGCGCAACTCACCCCCAGCGCCTCGCACGCGCCCGCGAACGGCTCCGGCTCGACGGGCAGGTCGCGCTGCATCTCGCGGATGAACCTCACTTCGTCCCGCGTCACGGGCGCGCCCCCGGCCTGGTCCTTCGCGGTGAAGGCGGCCATGGACTTGGTCGCCGGCTCGATGCTGCCCTCGATGTCGAGCTGCACGCCGATCTTGTAGAGTTTCAACGTCGGCAGCAGCCGCATGGACTGCGCGCCGCTGAGCCGCTGGAGGATGTCCACGGCCTTCTCCAGCCCGAACCGCGAGGTCGGCGGCACGGCGAGGGTGAACCAGATGTTGAAGTCGTGGTTGCGTTTGTAGTTGTGGCTCACGCCCGGATGCGCGCTGATGACCGCGGCGGCGGCCTCCTCGCGCGCCGCGTCGCATCGCGCCGCCACCAGGCTGGAGGCGTAGCCGATCGAGCGCGTGTCGAAGATGGCGGAAATCTGCCGGATGATGCCATCACGCTTGAGTGCGGTGATGCGTTCGATGACCTCGGCCTCGGTCAAGCCCAGTGGCTCGCCCAGCCGCGCGAACGGCCTCTGGACGATGGGCACGCCGGTCTGGATCATGCTCAACAGTCGTTTGTCAGTGTCGGAGAGTGGGTCGGTGTTGGCCACGGTCATCTTCTTCCTCTGGGCGTCAAACGCGCAGCACGATCTTGCCGAGGTTCTTGCGGTCGAGCATCCGCTGCTGCGCGGCAGCGGCGTCGGCCAGCGGAAAGACCTGGTCCACGACGGGACGGAGCTTGCCGGCCTCGATGAGTTTCAGCACGTCGAACAATTCGCGCTTGCCGCCCATGTAGCAGCCGAGGACCGAGAACTGCTTCACGTAAAGGAGGCGGATGTCGAGCTGGGCCTGCGGCCCGGCGGTCGCGCCGCAGAACACCATCCTCGCCCCGCGCGCCATGCAGCGGAAGTTCTTCTGCCAGTTCTCCACCCCGATGTGCTCGAAGACGAGGTCCGCGCCGCGCTTGCCGGTCTCGGCCCACACGCGCCCGGCAAAGTCCTCCTTCGTGTAGTTGATGGCCGCGTCCGCGCCGAGCCGGCGCGCCAAGTCGAGTTTCTCCTCGCTGCCGCCGGTGGCCAGCACGCGCGCGCCGCAGAGTTTCGCGATCTGGATCGCCGCCGAGCCGATGCCGCTGCCGGCCGCGTGGACGAGCACGGTCTCGCCGGGCGCGATGCGGCCGCGCGTCACCAGCATGTGCCACGCGGTCAGGAACACGAGCGGGATGGAAGCCCATTCCTCGAAGCTGAGCCGTTCGGAGACGGGATGGATGTCCTTGACGTGGGCCTTGGCGAACTCGGCATAGCCGCCCTGCCGGCGCATGCCCACGACATCGAACTGGGCGCACTGGCTGTCATTGCCGCTGGTGCACTGTTCGCATCGGCCGCAGCCGATGCCGGGCGCGATGATGACGCGCTGGCCGGGCTTGAGGTCGCGGACGCTCGCGCCGACGGCGGCCACCTCGCCGGCGATGTCGCTGCCGCCGATGTGCGGCATCTCGAGCGGGATGCCAAGCCCCTGCCGGACCCAGATGTCGAGGTGGTTGAGCGCGCAAGCCCGGACGCGCACGAGCACTTCCTTCGGGTTGACCACCGGCGTTGACATGTCGGCAAGCTGGAGTTTCTCCAGCCCGCCGTGTTCGTCGAAGATGACAGCCTTCACGACGCGAGACTACCACGCCATCGCGCGGCGTCGCAAGCGGTCGTGCGGTCCTTGACGGTCCCAAGACCGCCTGGCAGCACGCACCCGGTGGACGCGGCCCGCGGTGACGCCGCCGCACACGAGGTTCCCCTCGGAACAAAAAGAGCGCCCCGCTTGCGCGGGACGCTCTCTTGTTTCGGAACGAAAATGTTCCGCAGTCGGCTTAGCGCCGGCCGCCACGATCGAAGTCGCGGCGACCGCCACCGCCACCGCCACGACCGCCGCCGAAACCGCCGCCGCCGCCACCGCCGCGGGGACGCTCCTCGCGGGGACGGGCTTCGTTGACGGTCATCTTCCGGCCGTCGAGTTCCTGGCCGTTGAACCGGGTGACGGCCGCATTGGCCTCCTCCGGCGAGGCCATCGTCACGAATGCGAAGCCGCGGGACTTGTTGGAGAACTTGTCCAGGATCAGTTCGCACGAGGTGACGTTGCCGGCCTGCTTGAACAGGTCGAGGATGTCGCCCTCCGTGGTGTTAAACGACAGGTTGCCTACGAATAGCTTTGTAGCCATTGGTTGTTTCTTCTTTCCTTCTGCTGCGGTGGCCGCTTGCCGTGACTGTTCCCGACACTTTCGGGTTTCGGATCGTCACCAGCTATCGAGGCTGCCTGACAATCTACCAACTCACTGCGAATACTGCCGACTGCGAGCGGGAAAACAGTAGCTATCCCGGCCGGAATAGCAACAATCATTTTTGGGCCGACCCCGCGCCGCGCGCCTGGATCCACAGCAACAACCCGCCCACGACCACCAGCAGCGCCTCCAGGCCCACGCTTGCCGGCCCCACCCGCTCGCTCAGGAAACCAAAACACGCGCACTCCGGTGACAGGCCGCGCCAGAGCGTGACCACGCCGATGGCGAAAAAACCCGCCGACATCAGCGTCAACGCCCCCAACGCCCCCAGCCGCCACCGGCCGATGATCGCCAGCGCGCCGGCGATGACCTCCCACCACGGCAACACGACGGCAAGGGCGGGCACGACCACCTCCGGCGCGAGATCGTAGTCCACAATGGCCCGCGCAAACGCCTTAGGGTCCACGACCTTCAGCGCGCCCGCCGCGACGAACACGCCGCCGAGGACAAGCCGGCCCAGGATGGTCACCCACGCGCTCATGGCTCGGTCGGCCAGCCGCGCGCCTGCCACGCCTTCCAGCCGTCGCGGAAAATCCAGAGCCGCGTGTAGCCGACGGCGGCCAGCCTGTCGGCCAGCAGCCGGCTCTCGTAACAACCCCGGCCCATGCAATAGACAACGATGTCCGTCTCGCGCGGCAGCCAGTTCGCCAACCCGATGTAGCGCTGCATGAACTCCTCCGCCGGCAGGTTCAGCGCGCCCGCAGCGTGACCGCGCACAAAATGATCCGGCCGGCGGGCGTCCACAAAGATCGTCTGGCCACCGTCGAACCGGGCCTTCGTCTCCTCCGCCGTCAGGTAACGCGCGTCGAGTTCCCGCAGCGTCAACGGCCGCGTCACGGCGATCCCGCGCGGTGAGAACGCGTTGACCGCCAGCGCCAGCGCGGTCGTGACCGCCAGCAAGCCGACGGTCTCCTGCATCAGCCGCCGCAGGATGCCCGCAGTCATTTTGCCGTTCCCTCCGGCGCCTTCAGCACGACGCCGTTGACCGGCACCTCCAGCGGCGTCTCCGAGTCCGACGCGCGGATCCGCAGCGTCCGCTGGAACCAGCCCACCGGCATCGCGCCCGCCGCCAGCTCGATCTGGAATTCCCTGCCCGGCACGTTGGTCGTCACTGTCGCGCGGATGCGCTCGTCGCCGGTGTCCACCGACACGATCGTCAACTGCGACGGCCCGCTGTTGGTCACCATCAGCATCGCCGGCCGGAACGGCTGGCCCTGCCGGACCTGGCCCAGAAACACCGCCTGCGGCCGGACGCCCACCGGCCCCGTCACCGTGCCGCTGACGAGGATGATCGGCCGCGGCAACTGCGCGCGGTCGGTCTGCGGGATGACGAGGAAATTGAACGGGCCGACGTTGCGCTTCGGGTCGAGCGTCACGCGGAAGCGATACTCGGCATGCGGGGCGCCGTCGTTGGGCTGCACCTCCGCTTTCAAGTCCTCATGGGACACCGTCACGCTGCTGATGCCGAACGGGCGGCCTTTCGAATCGCGGAGGGTCACCTCGCGCACCGCCCCCTGGCCGCGCGGGATCCCGCCGATGTTCACAATCGGCGGCTCGATGATATAAACCGGGTTGACCTTCGCGCGGATCGTCACCGTCGTCTGCGGCTGCTCCGGGTCGTCGGACTGCACGATCAAGTGTTTCTCCACCGAACCGACGAAGCTGCCCGACCGGAACGTCACCGCCAGCCGCGCCGTGCCGTCCGGCGGCACCTCGTTCTTGTCCAACATCATCGCCGCGCAGCCGCAGGTGGTGGACACGCCCGACAGCTTCAGCAAACCGCGGCCCTTGTTGCGGATCGTGAAGACATGCGTGGCCTCCTCGCCCTGCCCCATCGTCCCATAATCGTGTCGCGTCGCGTCAAGCGCGATGCGGCCTGCGGCCGGCGCGGGCGTGGGGTTCGTGGGCGGTTCAGCGCCGCAGCCCGCCGCTGCGAGCGCCAGCGCCAGCACCTTCGCGCAAAAACTGGTTGGAATCTTCATGCCGGACAATGCCGCCATCCTACGCGAACCCGGCGCGCGCGACAACACGAGTCCGACAACGGTTGGAGGTGGATTTCAGCAGTGGCCCGCGCCGTTTCCGCGCGCCACGCTCAACGGCCCGGAGGTTGCTCCTGCGACTTCTCCTTTTTCGCGAGGCGGGTGAGTTTCCATTCCTTGTCCACCTTGCGGAAGCTCAGGATGAACTCGCCGCGCTCGATCAACTCCATCCGGCCGGTGGCGCGCCCGCGCACATCGGCTTCGCCCTCGTCACCCTTGACCTGCACGTGAATGCGCTCCACATGCAACGACAGGTCGGAATACTCGCGCCGCAGGCTGGCGACCGCGCCGAGCACGCCGCGTTTGTCGAAGTCGTAATCGTCGCGGTAGTCGCCGGAGATGTAGTCGCTGAGCTTCAGCATCTTGCCGGCCTCCGCCGCAACCCTCAACTCCTCGACCCGGCGCAACACGCGCTTCTCCTCGGTCATCAGCGCGTATTCGAACAGCCAGAGCGTCAGCAGCAGGAACACCCACGCGCCGGCGATGACCAGGATCCATTTTTTCATGCGTTGCGTCCTTTCACGACGGGTCAGTAAAGCATCACGTCAATCCCGCCGCCGATCTCCACGACGGCATAGCGGCCCTCCGTCAACGGGCCGGGGTTGACGATGCGTGAGCGGCCGATGCGGTCCTCGCCGCGCGACTCGTGGATGTGGCCGCAGAGCGCCAGGTCCGGCTGCTCGCGCTCGATGAACGCCCGCACCGCCGTGCTGCCAACGTGCAGCCCGCTATGGATGCGGTCGCAGGCCGTGTCGCGCGGCGGCGCGTGCGGGCAGAAGATTTTCATCCGGCACTGTTTCACCTGCACAAAGCCGGCCTCGATGCGCGCGGCGATCTCCTCCTCGGTCAGTTCGTAGGGCAGATGCAGCGGCGACTTCGGCGCGGCCGAGACGCCGAAGAATCCGATGTCGCCCATGACAACCCCGCGGCTGTCGAGCGAGACGCCGAGGCTGGCCAGGCGCGCGTCGAGCGCAAGCGAGTCCATGTTGCCCGCCACCGCCAGCAGCCGCGGCGCGAGCGGCTGCCAGCTTTCGATCCCGGCCTGCAACCGTTCCGGCGTGCCGCGGTGCGTGATGTCGCCGCCGATGATGAGCACGTCGGCCGCGCCGATCCGTTCCATCGCGCGGTTGACGGCGGCGAACTGCTCGTGAACGTCCACGACGTAGGCGATTCTCATGCGGGCGCGGCAAGGCTACTTCAATTGCACGGTCACGACGGCCCAGTGGTCGAGCCGCGGCAGTGTGAACGTCAACGGCGGTGTGATCGGCAGCGGCTGCGGCTCGATGCCGGGCGCGGACCACGTTGCGCCAGTCGGGCGGAGGTTGACGCCGAGCGTGACTTTGAGGTTGGCGACGGGAACCGTCTTGTCGTTCTTGACCTGGTCGGCTTCGGGCTGTTCCGGCTTGGAAAGCTGCGCGTTGTAGTTGAGGAATTGGATCAGAAGCTGGTCGCCGGTGAAGCTGGTGTCGCAATAGACATTGTCGGCGCCCGCGCCCTGGAGCGTCACCAACGGCTGGGCCGGCAGCAGTGGCGCGACGACCTGCCGGATGCGTTGCGCGATGTCGGGCTGCGGCACGTGCATCTGGCCGACCGGCAGGCCGCCGGTGGAGGTCACTTTCACGACGTGGCCGAGACCCGGGAAGGTTTCGACCGTGAACCCGTCGCGGAACGGCTGGAACGCGCCCTTGTCACCGTCGCCGATCGGCTTGGCGGTGTAGCTCTTGCCGCTGGCAGGTTTCAGCGTGGTGCCCAGCAGATTGCGCGACATGCGCTGGGTCTTGTTGTTCCACTCGCCGAGGCGCACCTCGCGGAACCACGCCGTGCCGGACCGGCCGCGAAACACCAGCCGCACGGTGGCGCGCCGGACCGCCTTCTCCGGCCTGATGAAAAGCCGCTGATACTCCCAGTCGTGCGTGCCGGGCGTGAACTCGGCGGCGAGGCCGGTGAGGTTCGTGTCGTCCTCGTAGCGGAGATCCACGACGATGGCGTAGTCGGGGCCGCGCGCGCCGACAACGTCCTGAGCGCGGCTCCAGCCTTCGACGACCAGCAGTTCGGGGCGGTCCTGCTTGATGCTGACGTTCTGCGTCGCGCCCAGGGTCTGGCCCGAGAAGATCTCCTCTTTCAACGGATGCACGATTCCCTGCCCGTAAACCAGCGGCTTGTCGGTCGTGGGCGCCCACGCCGGCGGCTTGGCGCGGTCCTTCCAGTTCTCGTCCACCCTGGCGGTGTCGCCGACGATCATGAGTTTGCCACCGCCCTTGACGTAGGGGTCGAGCGCGGCGATGGCCGCGTCGGAGAGCGCGCTGGATTCCAGCAGCAGCACGCCCGTGAAACCGCGGAGTTGCTCGGCGCTGAGGCCGGCGTCGGACAGCACCGCAAACGGGATGTGCGCCCGCATCAACGCCTGGCCGGCGACGAAGTATTGGGCGCGCGCGGTGTTGTCGGCAAAGTAGGAACGCGGCGAGAACACCACCGCCAGCCACGCCATGGGCTTCGCCGCGGTGAGCGACGGTTCCAGTCGCGCCGCGAAACTGCAGATCGTCTTCGCCCGCGCCTCGTGTTCGCGCATCAGGTTGTCCACGCCGAGGCCGCCCCAGCCGAGCCAGCTCGCGCTGCCGACGGAGAAAGTCTCGGCCATCGCAACGCTGAACCGGTCGGGCGCCATGCGGGCATGGTGCGTCCTGCCCTCGCGGTCGCGCAGCGTGTGGTAGCTGACGGCCAGCGGCACTTTGTTGCCGCTCACGGCGCGCACCAGCTTCAACGCGAGGATCTGCTGGCTCGCCGGCGGGAACTCGCCCCACGTCGCGCCCTCGATGCACACCGCGCCGACATGGTCGCCGTAGGCGCACTGGTAGAGGCTCCCGGAGTCCTGGTGGAGGTTGGCGTCCAGCATGAAGCCGCCTTTGACCTGCCGCGCTGCGTCGCGAAGAGACCCCAGAAACTCCATCACCGAACGGACGCGGAACTCGCGCAGCAGCATCCGGGTGCGGAAATCCTTCGCGTCGGCGGCGCCCTCCAGTTCGACGGCCATCCCGGTCAATTCGTTCTTCTTCACCACCGCCTGCCACTGGGTCTTGCAGTGCTGGCAGAAGCAGGCTTCGAGATGGCTGGCGTAGTCCACGTGACAGCCGTCGTAATCGTCCACAGCCATCTTCGCCATCGCCGTGGAAGCGGAGGCGCGCCACGTCGGGTTGTTGACGCACGCCGACCAGCCATGCTTCGACAGGTCAGGCACCAGCGGATTTTCGGCCGGCCGGAACAACGTCTTGTCACGCGCGACGGCGGCCATGAGCGTGATGTTGGTGGCGGCGATGCTGCGGTCGTCCATGTAGTTCATCGCGAACCAGCCGCGCGCCTTCAGGCCGGCCTTGTGCGCGGTAGCCGGCGCGACACCGATGCAGGAGTTCGCGCCCGCGGCAACCCACGAGCTGAGCGCGGCGGTGTCGTTCGTGATGCCGTGGAGCAACACCTCGCGCAAGCGGCCCGGTTGCCAGATGTCGCCGGTGGCCGCAGGCAGCGGCACCGGCGGAGCGGGCGTTGGCGCAACAGCCGGCGTCGCAGGAGCGGCAGGGGTGACCGGCGCTGCGGGCGCGACAGGAGATGAAGGCGCCGGTTGTGCGCCCTGTGCGCCAAAGGCGTCGGGATGGTGGTCAAGATTCAGGGCGACCAGCGCGAGAATCGCGGCAGTTCCTCGGACGATGGGGCGGAACATGGCGCGAAGATTATGTCGCGGCGGGCGCAAGAGCAAGCGTTACGCAGCGGCCGATTCCCCGCTTTTTGCGCGGTCGCGTAACCGTGTTATAGTCGCTGGCGCTCTTGACCTGCCGGATTGGAACCGGCAGGCTGGATGCCGAAGAGGGTTTTTCTCGGGTCAGAACATGAGCACGCCTGAGTTTCCATCAACACGCGACACGGAAGCGGAGTCGTTGGAGATGCGCGACTGGCTCGACGCGCTGGACGACCTGTTGCAGACGCGCGGCCCGGAACGGGCGCGGCGGATGTTGCAGGCGCTCCAGATCCGCGCCCAGAACGCCGGCGTCACGCTGCCCGTGACGTCCCAGACGCCCTACGTCAACACCATCCCGGCCAACCTCCAGCCGCCCTATCCCGGCAGCCGCAACATCGAGCGCCGCATCAAGAGCATCATCCGCTGGAACGCGATGGCCACCGTCGTCCGCGCCAACCGCGAGAGCGCCGGCATCGGCGGCCACATCTCCACGTTCGCGTCCGCCGCGACGCTCTACGAGGTCGGGTTCAATCACTTCTTCCGCGGCCCGGACCACGCCTGCGGCGGCGACCTGGTTTATTTCCAGGGCCACGCCACGCCCGGCATCTACGCTCGCGCGTTCCTCGAAGGCCGGATCACCGAGGAACACCTGAAGAATTTCCGCCGCGAACTGCGCCCCGGCGCGGGCCTCTCGTCGTATCCGCACCCGTGGCTGATGCCGGACTTCTGGCAGTTCCCGACCGTCTCGATGGGCCTCGGCCCGTTGCAGGCGATCTACCAGGCGCGCTTCATGCGCTACCTCGAAGACCGCGGCCTGCGCCCGCGCAGCGACGCGAAGGTGTGGGCGTTCCTCGGCGACGGCGAATGCGACGAGCCGGAGACGCTCGGCTCCATCACGCTCCCCTCGCGCGAGAAGCTCGACAACCTCATTTTCGTCATCAACTGCAACCTCCAGCGCCTCGACGGTCCCGTGCGCGGCAACGGCCAGATCATCCAGGAACTCGAAGCCATCTTCCGCGGCGCGGGCTGGAACGTCCTCAAATGCATCTGGGGCAGCGACTGGGACCCGCTCTTCGCCGCCGACCGCGACGGCCTGCTCGCGAAACGTTGCAGCGAGGTCGTGGACGGCGAATACCAGAAATACTCCGTCGAGGGCGGCGCCTACATCCGCAAACATTTCTACGGCGTGGACCCGCGCCTGCTCAAGAGGGTCGAGCATCTCTCCGACGACGACCTTTGGCACTTGCGCCTCGGCGGCCACGACCCCGACAAGGTCTATGCCGCCTACAAAGCCGCCGTCGAGACGCAAGGCGCGCCGACCTGCATTCTCGCGCGCACCATCAAGGGCTATGGCCTCGGCGAGGCCGGCGAAGGTCGCAACGTCACGCACCAGCAAAAGAAGCTCAACGATGAGGAGATGCTGAAGTTCCGCGACCGGTTCGCCATTCCCATCTCCGACGACCAGATCGCCAAAGCGCCGTTCTACAAACCACCGCCCGACAGCGCCGAGATGCAGTATCTGGCGGAACGTCGCCGCGTGCTCGGCGGTTCCGTGCCGCAGCGCCGCGTGGTCAAGGCGACGTTCACCGCGCCGAAGGAGAGCGTCTTCGAGGAGTTCTACAAAGGCACCGGCACCCGCGAGGCGTCCACCACGATGGCCTTCGTGCGGCTGCTGACGAAGCTCCTTCGCGACAAGGAACTCGGCCGCTTCATCGTGCCGATCGTGCCCGACGAGGCGCGCACGTTCGGTATGGAGGCGCTGTTCCGCGAGTGCGGCATTTACTCAAGCGTTGGCCAGGTCTATGAGCCGGTGGACCGCGAAAGCCTCCTATATTATAAGGAAGCCAAGGACGGCCAAATCCTGGAGGAAGGCATCACCGAGGCCGGCTCGATCTGCTCGTTCATCGCCGCCGGCACGGCCTACTCGAACCACCGTGTGATGACGGTCCCGTTCTTCATCTACTACTCGATGTTCGGGATGCAGCGCGTCGGCGACCTTGTGTGGGCCGCGGGCGACCTGCGTTGCCGCGGGATTTTGATCGGCGGCTCCGCCGGCCGCACCACGCTTGCCGGCGAGGGCCTCCAGCACCAGGACGGCCACAGCCACCTGCTTGCCGAGCCGGTGCCGAACCTCGTCTGCTACGACCCGGCTTTCGCCTACGAGATCGCCGTCATCATCGAGGACGGCATCCGCCGGATGTATCTGAACGACGAGAGCGTCTTCTACTATCTGACCGTCGGCAACGAGAACTACGCCCAGCCCGCGATGCCCGACGGCGCCAAGGACGGCATCCTGCGCGGCCTCTACCACATCCGCGAGGTCGAGGGCGTGAAGCGGCCGAAAGGCGCGCCGCGGCTCCACTTGCTCGGCAGCGGTTCCATCCTGAATGAAGTCGTCAAAGCGCAGACGCTGCTTGCGGAGAAGTTCAGCGTCGGCGCCGACGTGTGGTCGGTCACCAGCTACAAGGAACTCCATCGCGACGCGCTCGACTGCGAGCGGTGGAACACGCTCCACCCCGACGCGAAGCCGCGCGTGCCTTACGTGACCACGGCGTTCGGCGAAGGCCCGCACGTCTTCATCGCAGCCTCCGATTACGTCAAGATGCTGCCCGATTCCATCGCCCGCTGGCTGCCCGGCCCGCTCGTGGCGCTCGGCACCGACGGCTATGGCCGGAGCGAGGACCGCGCTGCGCTGCGCAACTTCTTCGAAGTGGACGCGCGCTACGTGACGCTCGCCGCGCTGGCCGCGCTGGCCCGCGACGGCCACATCAAGCGCGAAGCACCGGCCAAGGCGATCAAGGAACTGGGCATTGACCCCGAGAAGCCGAATCCATTGACGGTATGAAAATCGAGAAGCTCCGCAGGAGCGTCATGTTTATAGATGCCGATTCGCAAAAGAATGAAAGCTCCGTCAGGAGCGACATGGGGATGATGCAGCGCGGCCGCTCCCATGCCGCTCCTAAAGGAGCTTGTTTGGTGGCGGTCGTGACGTTGCTATACACATGCCGCTCCTGACGGAGCTGCCAGAAGGAATTGTCTATGCCGACCGAGTTCATACTTCTGAAGCTGTGATGCCGAACATCCATGCAGGCCGGCCTGAAGGGCCGGCAGTATATCAGCCCAGGGCAAGCGAGTCTGCGAGCGCCGCCCTGGGTCACTCATCGCAATTCATGGCCGCCCTGAAGGGCCGGCAGTAAACCGACGCGAAGGAACAGTCATGCCAACCGAGTTCAAACTTCCAGAACTGGGCGAGGGCATCAAGAGCGCCGACGTGCTCAACGTGCTCGTCGCGCCCGGCGATGTCATCAAGAAGGAACAATCCGTCATCGAGATCGAGAGCGAGAAGGCCACCGCCGAGGTGCCTTCGTCGGTCGCGGGCCGCGTCGTCGAAGTCCGCGTCAAGACCGGCCAGAAAATCAAACCCGGCCAGGTCATCCTCACCATCGAGGAAGGCGTGACCGCCGCAGCCGCGCCAAACCCGGCCGAGCCAAAGAAGGCAGCGCCCGCAGCCAAAGCACCGGAGCTGCCGAAAGCTGCGCCAGCCGCCGCCAAGTCCGACAAGGAACCCGTTTTCGCCGCGCCATCGGTGCGCCAGTTCGCGCGCGAGATCGGCGTGGACATCCGCGCCGTCCAAAGCACGGGCCCCGACGGCCGCATCTCGATGGACGACGTGAAGAACCACGCCCGCCGCCTCAGCAAAGGCAGTGGTGCCGCGTCCGCTCCCGCGCCTGCCGGCGCCGCGCCCCGCATCGAAGCCGGGCCGTTGCCGGATTTCACCAAGTTCGGCGAGATTTCGCGCGAGCCGATGAACGCCGTCCGCCGCGCCACGGTCCGCCAGATGAGCCTGAGTTGGTCGCAGATCCCGCACGTGACCCTTTTCGACCGCGCGGACATCACGGCCGCCGAGGAACTGCGCCAGCAATATAAAGCCAAGGCCGAGGCCGCCGGCGGCAAGCTCACCATCACCGCGATGCTGCTGAAGGTCGTCGGCGCGGCGTTGAAGGCCCACCCGCACCTCAACGCCAGCGTGGACCTCGCGCGCGAGGAACTCATCCTGAAGCGCTACGTCAACATCGGCTGCGCGATGGACACACCGCGCGGGTTGGTGGTGCCGGTCATCCGCGACGCCGACAAGAAGAGCATCCTGCAGTTCGCCGTCGAGCTGGCGCAGACCAGCGACCGTGTCCGTGCCGGCAAGCTCGGCCTCAACGAGATGCAGGGCGGCACGTTCACCATGACCAACCTCGGCGCGCTCGGCACGACCCACTTCACGCCGATCATCAACTATCCGGAAGTGGCCATCCTCGGCGTGGGCCGCGCAGCGAGCGAAGCGTCGTTCGCCAACGGCATCTGCCGGCCGCGCCTCATCCTGCCGCTGTCGCTGTCGTTCGACCACCGCGTCGTGGACGGCGCCGACGGCGCGCGGTTCCTGCACTGGATCGTCGAGGCGCTGGAGAAACCTTTGATGCTGGCAATGGAAAGCTGAACCGATGAGCGAACCCTCTTCCACACGATTGGTCGTGCTCGGCGCGGGGCCGGGTGGTTATCCGGCGGCGTTTCTGGCCGCCGAGATGGGCATGCAGGTCACGCTGGTGGATCTGGCAGCGAAACCCGGCGGCGTCTGCCTCTATCGCGGTTGCATCCCGTCCAAAGCGCTGCTGCATCTCGCGAAGGTGCTTCACGAAGCGCGGCAGGTCGGCGAGTGGGGCATCGAGTTCGGCGAGCCGAAGATTGACCTCGACAAGATGCGCGCATGGAAAGACCGCGTTGTCGGCAAACTCACCGGCGGCCTCGGCTCGCTCTCGAAGAAGCACCGCATCAACGCCATCCAGGGCCGCGGCCGGTTCGCCGACGCGCACACGCTCATTGTGGACAAGGACGACGGCAGCCAGGAACGCGTCGAGTTCGACCACGCCATCATCGCCACCGGCTCGCGACCCGCGGTGGTGCCGGGCCTGTGGGTGGACTCGCCTCGCGTGATGGACTCCACCGGCGCGCTGCTGATCAACGACATTCCCAAGACGATGCTCGTCATCGGCGGCGGCTACATTGGGCTGGAACTGGGCACAGCCTACGCCGCGTTCGGCTCGCGCGTCACCGTCGTCGAGATGGCCAAGGCCCTCCTGCCCGGCGCCGACCGCGACCTCGTTCTCCCACTCGAACGCCGGCTCAAGAACATCTTCCAGGAAATCCTCGTCGAGACCCGCGTATCGAGCCTTGAAGTCAGGGACGACGGCGTCCACGTCAAGCTCGTCGGCCTCGACCTGCCGAACCCCGATCGCGTGTTCGACAAGGTGCTCATCGCCGTCGGCCGCAAGCCGAACTCCAACGACATCGGCGTCGAGACCACGGCGGTCAAGGTTGACGCGAAGGGTTTCATCCAGACCGACGAGCAGCGGCGCACCGCCGAGCCGCACATCTTCGCCATCGGCGACGTGGCGGGCGAGCCGATGCTGGCGCACAAGGCCACGCACGAGGCCCGCGTCGCCGTCGAGGCCATCGCCGGCAAGCCGAGCGTGTTCGACCCGCAGGCCATCCCAGCGGTGGTGTTCACCGACCCGGAGATCGCGTGGTGCGGCCTGACCGAGACGCAAGCGCTCACCGAGGGCCAGCCGCACACCATCACGCGGTTCCCGTGGGCCGCCTCCGGCCGCGCTACGACGCTCGGCCGCAACGAGGGCCTCACCAAGCTCATCCTCGACCCGCGCAACGGCCGCATCCTCGGCGTCGGCATCGTCGGCGTCGGCGCAGGCGAGATGATCGCCGAAGGTGTGCTCGCGATGGAGATGGGCGCGCGCGCCAAGGACCTCAAGCTGGCCATCCACGCCCACCCGACCATGTCCGAGTCGGTGATGGAAGCCGCGGAGATTTTCTACGGCCACAGCCCGCACATCGCGGTGACGAAGAAGTGACGGCCGCGCTCAGAGCAGCCGCAGCACGTCGGCCGGCTTTGCGACCAGCACCTTCGCGCCGTTGGCGGTGAGTTCGTCCGCGTCGCGGAACCCCCACAGCGCGCCGACGGGATACATGCCGGCGGCGACGGCGGTCTTCATGTCAGTGTTGGTGTCGCCGAGATAAAGGAAGTCGGCGGGCGCGATGTCGAGCTGTCGCGCGATGGCCAGCGCGCCGGAGGGGTCGGGTTTCTTCTTCACCGTCTCGTCGAGGCCTTGCACGGCGGCGAATGTCCACTTGCCGAGAAAGTTCTGCACGCAAAGCCGCGTGAAATCCGTCGGCTTGTTCGACAGGACTGTCATGGTGAGGCCCCGCGCGGTCAGTGCGTCGAGCAGGTCCGGGATGCCATCGTAGGGCCGCGTCTTGTCGGCCCAGCGACGTTTGTATTCCTCGCGCATCGCCAGCGCGGCGGTCTTGATGGTCGCTTCGTCGCGCCGGTCGGGCGGCAGCGTGCGGCGGCAAAGTTCGATGACGCCGTCGCCGACGAAGTGCTTGTAGGCCGGCGTCGGGTGCTGCGGCGCGCCGAGGCGCGCCAGCGCGGCGTTCATGGAGTCGGCGAGGTCCTCGATTGTGTCGAGCAACGTGCCGTCGAGGTCGAAGAGGATGGCTTTGCAGTGAATTGGCATTGTGGCGGGCGATGCTAACACCGGACTTTGTGTTGCTCAACGCCGGTCTGGACGAAGGTTTGTGCGCGCTTGACCGATTCCTCTCGCGGGTCTAAACAAGAACTGGTGCGAGCATGAACCCGGAAGCGGCAACCGAATGGCAGATCACGCTTTACCGCCGGATGAGCGGCGAGCAACGGCTTGGGATCGCGTTGCGACTGCATGAGCTGGCGTGCGGCGTGGCCCGGGAAGGCATCCGCAACCTGCATCCCGAAGCCGATCACCAGGAGATCGAGCGGTTGCTGAAGCATCGGATCGAACTGGCGAGGTCCCGGTGACGGAGCAGCAGCTACTGCTGGATTGCCTGCAGCGCCTCAACCGCTGCGGCATCCCTTACATGCTGACCGGCTCGATGGCCAGCAACTACTGGGGCATCCCGCGCACAACGCACGACCTGGACTTCGTCGTCCAACTTCCGCCGTCCGCCATCAAGAGATTCGTAACGGAGTTCCGGGGCGACTTTGGTCTCGACGAAGCGGGCGTGCGCGACGCCTATCAGCCGCCCCATCAGTTCAACGCCATTGATCGCCGGTCGGCGCTCAAGGTGGATTTCTGGCTGTTGCAGCCACAGCCTTTCGCGCAGGAAATGTTTGCGCGCCGCGTGCGGCAGGTCTTGTTCGGTGAACCAGCGTGGCTGGCCACGGCGGAGGGTATCGTGCTTCACAAGCTGCTCTGGAACCGCATCATGCCCTCCGAACGCCAGCTTGGAGACGCTGCCGGCGTCGTCGCCGTGCAGGAAAAGGCGCTCGACCTGCCCTACTTGCGGCGGTGGGCGGTGGAGTTGGGCGTGACTGCCGAGTTGGAGAAGATTCTCAGCGGCGAAATCCGACCCAAGAGCACGTGAACCGGGCACGGGTTGTCGCGGTCACCCTGCAATTCTCGCCGCGCGCTATCCCGCGCCAGCGCGCCCGTTGAATTCCTTTACGGCCTCGAACATCGCGACGACGTTCTGCGGCGGGATGTCGGCCTGGATGTTGTGGACTTGCTGAAAAACGAAGCCGCCGCCGGGCGACCAAATCCTCAGCGTGTTCAGGACGTGCTCGCGGATCTCGGCGGGCGTCGCCTTCGGCAGCATCCAGCGCGTGTCGCAGCCGCCGCCCCAGAAGCAGAGCCGCGAGCCGAAATCGCGCTTGAGGCCGCCCGCGTCCATCCCGTCGCAGGAAATTTGCACCGGGTTGATCGTGTCGAGGCCCGCGTCAATCAAGTCGTCGAGCAGTTGCCGCACGCCGCCGCAGCAGTGGAGATGAACTTTCACGCGCGGCGCGAGTTGCTTGGCGCGCTGCCAGAGCGCGCGGTGGCGCGGCTTGAAGAACTCGCGATACATCGCCGGCGAGATCTGCGGCCCGCCCTGCATGCCGAGGTCGTCGCCGAAAAGAATGATGTCAATGTAAGGCGCGACCGCGCCGAGAAACTTCTCCAGGTTCGCGAGATGGATCTCCACAAGCGCGTCGAGCAGCCGGTGCGCGGCCTGCGGTTCGCCGGCCAGCAGCATGAAGAAATTGTCGTTGCGGCAGAGAAACTGCCCCCACTCCAGCAGGTTGCCGCCGAAAAGCGCGTTGATGGCGCGGTCGGTCGAGGTGCGCAATGCCTTCGCACCGGCGGCGAGGTCGGCGCCGGGGCCGGGCGGCGTGGGCACGCACCAGATGACATCGAGCATCACGTCGCGCAGACCACTGAGATCGTCGGGCACGCCGTCGAGGTAGGGCCAGTGAATCTGGTCGAAGTAAAGCATTCCGGCTTTTTGCACGCCAAGCGCGGTGCCGCGCTCGCTGTAGAGAACCCAGTCGTCGCCCTGCTTGCGCACATCCACCCACGCTGGAATCAAACACTCGCTGCCGTCGGGAAGCTGCCATTCCTTCCAGAAGCGGTCCTCGTTGCAAAAGCCGCGGCCCATCTCGATAGCGTCCGCGCCGGCCCACTGGAGCACGTCTTCGTCAATGATGGCGAGCTGCTGGACCATGTCATAGACGCGGATCGGGCGTTCCGGCAGGCCGAGATGCTCGCGTAGTTTGCGGTAGGCGATGGCCATGATGCCGCTGGAACGGTGCGCGCCGAAGTCCACCGGCACGCGGTCGGGTTGGACGTGGTTGATAGCGGCAAGGATGCGTTCGCGGCGGGTCATCGGGTTGAGAACTTCTTTCTGGTTTCGGAAATGAATCAATCGTCCCTACGGGACTCGTTGCTTTCTCCGTCGTGTTACCCGCCAGTGAACTGGCGGGCTATTCTCATTTGTCCTTACGGGACTTTCGGCCTGCTGCGTGCGTCCCGTCGGGACGCACTGATAATAGCCCGGCGTTTTAGAGACTGTCTCAAAAGTCTTCGGAGGTCTGGCGTTTATGTGCGTGTTCGCAGCGTTGGGAACTGTGGCCACAAAGAAGGTGGTGCCGTCTCAAACCGGTGCGAAGATCGCCACCGGCCCGTTCACGGGCGGGGGCCGTTG
>JACRKA010000185.1 GCA_016219905.1 Verrucomicrobiota bacterium | reverse complement strand
TCAGCCCCGTCTGCGCCCACGCCGGCACCACGGTCACCGCCGACGCCATCATCGCCACAACACCTTCGACAAGCCGGAGAACGTTGAGCCAGCCGAGTTCAAAGCCTTCCGCCCCGCCGACAGCGGCTTCACCGTCACCCTCCCGCCCAAGTCCGTCGTCGCGCTGGAGGTGAAATGAGCGGCACACCTTGGAGATGACATGAGTAGTGGGCAGGCGAGCGCAAAGGCGCTACACCTGCCAACTACTCATGTCATCTCTCAAACTACTTGCGACCTCGGCGCATTGTGAGATGATAGCGGGGCGCTAATACACTAGGCAGAACAAAGAGAATGAAAACGCAACTAATCTCCTGCTTGTGTCTGGCCATGGCGGCAATCGCCGCAAACTCTGCGACGCTTCATGAGCAACTTCGAGAAGCTGCAACGGCAGAAGGAACGAGATATCTGACGGCGCGTGGAGAGATCACCAGCCAGGGCAAAGTAGTATTGCCGGCGCTCCATAAAGCAGCCGATGATTCTGCGCTGACTTGGCAACAACGATTGATGGCACGAATCTGTTGCGAGTGGTTGGAGCGCGGGACGGAGATTGATGCTTTGCGGAAGCACTCTTGGGAAACCGATCCCGAATCCGACATGTGGTGGAAGTCTCCACGTCTTGTAAGCAGGGCTGGCCTTGGCGCTGATCTTTTCGGGCTAGCGTTGCAGCGATTCAGGGAACGGCGATTGTGGTATTACTATGTCGAAATCATCTGGAAAAGCACTGGCGAGTATAGAATTCCTCGCGACTCCTCATTCCACGGCTTCTGGCCGCGCTACGCACACAAAGCCTTGTGTGGCGAACCGGAATTCTATTTCGTGATCAGGATTCTGAGGGAACGACTACAGCGAGATCCTAGGTTGGAACATAACGACACCCGAGATGCTAGAGTTGAACTTTACGAAAGAAAGACCGGTGAGGCGATTCCGGAGTTGCTTCTAACACTTAAAGCATGTCACGGGATTCCAGCCGATACACAGTCCGCAGAATGGCATACGCTACAAGCGTTGCTTGCGAGTGTGGATCGACTGATACGAATGGCCCGCCCACAGGATGCAGATTTGATCTCGAGATACATCGCAGAGTATCCGCAGCTCCAAGGGCTGAATCCTAAAGTTGATGCCTTGCGCAAGCGCCCGCCGGTGGCGGAACCGGCCGAACCTTCCTTTGAGCCCGGACACTAGCCGAAATGACCGCTGATTGACTGCTGCCGCAACCCATCGCCGTTGACTCCGCTTCTTCACTTGGTAAGACTACCGCCCTTACAAACGCCGAAGAGCAAACGCGATGAAGACGAGCCGCGGTCTGAAAGCTCTCACTGTCCTGCTCTGTGCGACGCGGGCCGGAGCAGGCCGTCGCTGGGAGGGGCGACATTCCTGTCGCCCAAAATAATCTCCGACAATCCGGCGACAAGATTGTCGCCGCTCCCAGCTATGCAGTTCAACGCCTCCGTAGAATGGATGTCCACATCCGTTGGGAAAAACGGGTTTGGAAACCCGTTCTACGCAGCAAGAGCTTGGAAGTTCCACCCATTCGCAAACCGGTGAGATTTTCCCGCAAAGTGGCGTTGCAGTAGGGGCGGCAGTCGGTATTATCCCAAGTCCGAAATCCGAATGTCGAAATCCGAAACAAATCCCAATGCCCAAACGGAAAAGGTGTGTCGCCGCGCACACAGTTTCTCCCGATCGGGTTTGAGTTCCTGGTTCCGCCCCGGTTTTGAATTTGTTTCGAGTTTCGAGTTTCGAGTTTCGGATTTCCAGATCATCTGCGCCCACGCCGGCACCGCCGCGACACGCATCAAGGAACGATTCGCATGAACTTCATCACGCCCATCCTCGGAGTCTCCGCCGGTCACACCACGCTCACCGGCCTCGACTGGCTCGCCATCGGCCTCTACTTCGCCGTGCTGCTGGCGGTGGCTTGGAAGGCCATCACCAAGGAGAAGGACACCGCCGCGGACTACTTCCTCGCGGGACGCAACCTCGGCTGGTGGCTCGTCGGCGCGTCCATCTTCGCGTCGAACATCGGCTCCGAGCACATCGTCGGCCTCGCCGGCTCGGGCGCGAAGGATGGTGTGGCGCTGGCCCACTACGAACTGCACGCGTGGTGCCTGCTGGTGCTGGGGTGGGTGTTCGTGCCGTTCTACGCGCGCTCGCTGGTGTTCACGATGCCGGAGTTCCTCGAACGGCGCTTCTGCACCAGTTCGCGCTACGTGCTCAGCATCGTGTCGCTGCTCACGTTCATCGTATCGAAGATCGCGGTGGGCATCTTCGCGGGCGGCGTGGTGTTCGGCGCGCTGTTGCCAGAACTGCGGCTGCACATCGCCGGCGCGGAGATTGACAGTTTCTGGATCGGCTCGGTGCTGGTGGTCGTGCTGACGGGCCTTTACACGATGCTCGGCGGCATGAGGGCGGTGGCCTACAACGACGCGGTGCAGGTGGTCGTGCTCATCTGCGGCTCGGCGCTGCTGACCATCTACGGCCTGATCCAGTTGGGTGGCTGGGACGAACTCCGGCGCCTTTGCGGCTCGGACATGTTCAACCTCTGGAAGCCGTTGATCCCGGCGGGCGTGGAGGCGACGTGGGCGCCGGTGTGGGAGAAGAACGCCGCGGGCGAGACGGTGCGGCAGGCGTGGTATTTCAACCAGAATTTCCCGTGGCTCGGCATGGCCATCTGCGCGCCGGTCATCGGGCTGTGGTATTGGTGCACCGACCAATACATCGTCCAGCGCGCGCTCGGCGCCCCGAACGAACAGGTCGCGCGGCGCGGCAGCATCTTTGCCGCGTTCCTGAAACTCTTCCCGGTCTATCTTTTCATCATCCCCGGCCTGATCTGCTTCGCGTTGGTCAAGAGCGACAAGGTGCCTGGGCTGAGCGCGGCGTTTGCGGCCGACCCGAACGCGGCGCAGGCGGCGTTCCCGTTGATGGTGGAGCACCTGTTGCCGGCGGGCCTGCGCGGCATCGTCGTGGCGGGCCTGCTCTCGGCGCTGATGGGTTCGCTGGCGGGCGTGTTCAACGCCTGCTCGACGCTGTTCACGGTGGACATCTACGAAAAGATGCGGCCCAAGGCGTCGCAGCACGAGATCGTCCGCATGGGCCGCATCGCGACGGCCATCATGGTGCTCATCGCGCTGGCGTGGATTCCCGTCGTGAAGGGCGCCGCGGGCCTCTACACCTATCTGCAAGCCATCCAGGGCTACCTCGCGCCGCCGATCTTCGTAGTGTTCTTCTTCGGCGTCTTCTGGAAGCGGCTCAACGCGAAGGGCTGCCTCTGGGCGATGGTGGTGGGCTTCATCCTCGGCGTCTTCCGGATGCTCGTGGACACGCCGGCGACGCTGTTCAAGG
The DNA here is from genome assembly GCA_016219905.1 of Verrucomicrobiota bacterium. GTDB lineage: Bacteria > Verrucomicrobiota > Verrucomicrobiia > CAIQCK01 > CAIQCK01 > JACRKA01. The sequence continues at coordinate 17,300 of JACRKA010000185.1, read as the reverse complement.
ATTTCAAATACCCGGAAGGCTCGTTCTTCTGGATCATCAACAACATCAACTTCCAATACTTCAGCATCCTCATCACGCTGGTATCGGCCGCGGTGATGGTCGTCGTCAGCTACCTGACCGCCCCGCCGGACTACGCGCGCATGAGGAGCCTGACCTACGGCACCGCCACCGACGAGGACCGCCTTCGCACACGCGAGAGCTGGGGCTGGCGCGAACTGGCCGCCTCGGCGTTCGTGCTGGCGGCCATTCTGGGAGCGTATCTGTATTTCCGGGGTTGAGAGTAACCGCGTCACTCCGTGACGCGGCTACTTCCTGCGCTTGGCAACCGCGCCTCCTTCTGCCAACCTCCGGCCACCATGAACCTGACCACATTTCGCTCTTGGTTTGTGCTCGCGCTGACTGCGGCGACGATGGCTCACGCCGAGCCGGCCAACATCACCGTGCAGGTCAACAAGCCCGGCCACAAGATCGCGCCGACGCTTTGGGGCATCTTCTTCGAGGACATCAACCTCTCTGCCGACGGCGGCATCTATCCGGAACTGGTGCGCAACCGCTCGTTCGAGGATAGCGAGACAGTCATGGAGTATTGGTCGCTGGCCACCAACGGCGTCGCGAAGGCCGAGGTCGCCATTGACGACAGCAAGCCGCTGAATCCTTTCAACCGCCGCAGCCTGCGCTGGAACATCAGCGACGCGAGCGGCGGCAAGGTCAGTCTCATCAACGAAGGCTACTACGGCATGGCGATGGCCAAGGACGCCGAGTATCGCTTCTCGATCTCCGCGCGCAGCACCAATGGTTTCACAGGTCCACTTACCGTCACTGTCGAGAGCAAAGCCGGCCAGCCGCTCGCGCAGGGCAAGATTGAGGGCTTGAGCGGCGGATGGAAGACGTTCACGCTCGACCTCAAGGCGAACGCGACCGACCCGCAAGCGCGGCTTGTCATCGGCGCCGACAAACCAGCCACCGTCTGGCTCGACATGGTTTCGCTGATGCCGAAGAAGACGTGGAAGGACCACGGCCTGCGCCCGGATCTCTGCGAGATGCTCGCGGCGCTGAAGCCGTCGTTCGTGCGCTTCCCCGGCGGCTGCTGGGTTGAGGGCGACAACATGTCCAAGATGTATCACTGGAAGAACACCATCGGCGACATTGCCTGCCGCACGCCGCTTTGGAACATCTGGCAATACAACGCCACGCACGGCCTCGGCTACCACGAGTATCTCCAGTTGAGCGAAGACCTCGGCGCGGAGCCGATGTTCTGCATCAACGTCGGCATGTCGCACAAGGAAGTCGTGCCGATGGACCAGATGGGCCAGTGGGTGCAGGACGCGCTCGACGCCATCGAATACGCCAACGGCCCGACCCACACCGTTTGGGGCAGCCTGCGCGCGGCAAACGGCCACCCGAAGCCGTTCAACATGAAGTATCTGGAGATCGGCAACGAGAACGGCGGGCCGGCCTATCACGAGCGGTGGCCGCTATTCGTCAAGGCGATCAAGGCGAAGTATCCGCAGATGCAACTCATCGCCAACGTCTGGCACGGCTGCCCCACCAACCCGCCGCCCGCGATCATTGACGAGCATTACTACAACGTGCCGGAGTTTTTCATGGCGCAGGCGGGCAAATACGACAGCTACGACCGCAAAGGCCCGAAGGTCTTCGTCGGCGAATACGCCGTCACCCGCGACTGCGGCCTCGGCAACCTGCGTGCTGCGGTCGGCGAGGCGGCGTTCATGACCGGCATGGAACGCAACTCCGACGTGGTCATCATGGCCAGCTATGCGCCGTTGTTCTGCCACGCGAACCACAAACGCTGGCCCATCAACCTCATCAACTTCGACAGCGCGCGCGCGTTCGGCCTGCCGGGATATTACGTGCAGAAGATGTTCAGCGAGCATCGCGGCGACGTCACCGTGCCGCTCGACGTAAAATCGCCCGCGATGGACCAGCCCGGCCGCGGCGGCAACGTCGGCGTCGGCACATGGGCCACACAGGCGGAGTTCAAGGACATCAAGGTCACCGGCAAGGATGGCCGCGTGCTCTTCCAGAGCGACTTCAGCAAAGGCTTGAGCGGCTGGAAAACCAACGGCGGCAAATGGGAAGTCGTTGACGGCGCATTGCGCCAGACCAGCCGCGACAACGGCGTGCACGCGATGACCGGCGACAAGAACTGGCGCGACTACACGCTCTCGCTCAGGTCACGCAAGCTCGGCGGCGCGGAGGGTTTCCTGATCCCGTTCCAGGCCCAACGCGACAAGGAGAAGAGTTGGTGGAACCTCGGCGGCTGGGGCAACAAGCGGCACGGTCTCGAAGTGCCCGGCATCCACGCCGACCCCGTCGCTGGTGTGATCGAGACCGGCCGCTGGTATGACATCCGCATCGAGTGCCTCGGCCCGCGCGTCCGCTGCTACCTCGACGGCAAACTCATCCACGACGTGACGCGCGAGCCGTTGCAGTCGCTCTACGCCTCCGCCAGCCGCGTGAAAAAGACCGGCGAACTCATCCTCAAGGTCGTCAACGGCAACTCCCAGCCGCTGGCCACCGACATCAACCTCAAGGGCTTGTCGAAGGTGAAGACCGCCACTGTCATCGTGCTGACTTCCGAGAGCGCGCTCGACGAGAACACGCTGGACGAGCCGACGAAGGTCGTGCCGAAGACCCAGACGCTCAACATCACCGGCCCGTCATTCCGCCACACCTTCCCCGGCAACTCGGTGACGGTGCTGCGGCTGAAATAGCCAGGTTTGATGGGGGATGAACACGCGATTGCCTCTCATGCTGTTGGCGGCGGTGGTGTGCGTGACAACCGCCGCGCAAGCCGACGACAAGCCCGCCGCCAAGCCACCGATGCTATGGGGCGACTCGACACGATTGGGTCGGCCGTTCGCGAAGGACCCCTCCGTCATCCGGTTGGGCGGGCGCTATCTGCTCTACTACTCGACCGCGCCGTGGGCGAAGGAACTCGCCCCGCCGAACGCGCCCCGAGGCTGGGCCATCGGCATCGCCGAGAGCCGAGACCTCATCCACTGGAGCAAGGTCGCGGAACTGTTGCCGGAGCAGGAGTGCGACAAGAACGGCCTGTGCGCGCCCGGCGCCATCGTGCTCGACGGCAAAGTGCATCTCTTCTATCAGACCTATGGCAACGGCCCGCGCGACGCGATCTGCCATGCCGTATCGGAGGACGGCCTGCGGTTCGCCCGTGACGCGAGCAACCCCGTGTTCCGGCCGTCGGGCGCGTGGACGGCGGGCCGGGCGATTGACGCCGACGTGATCGAGCACGGCGGCCGGTTGTTGCTTTACTTCGCCACGCGCGACCCGGCGATGAAGGTGCAGATGATCGGCGTCGCCGCCGCTGACCGGCATTCCAGCTTCGGCCGCGCCGCGTGGAAGCAGTTGTGCGATGCGCCCATCCTCAAACCCGAGTTGCCGTGGGAGAAGAAGTGCATCGAAGCGCCGTCGGTGGTCCGGCGTGGGGACACGTTGTTCATGTTCTACGCCGGTGGCTACAACAACGAGCCGCAGCAGATCGGCGTGGCGGCCAGCAAGGACGGCGTGAAGTGGAAGCGCCTCTTCACCGAGCCACTCCTGCCCAACGGCCCGCCCGGCTCATGGAACTCCAGCGAGTCGGGCCATCCGGGCGTGTTCGTGGATGAGGAAGGCCAGACCCGCCTGTTCTTCCAGGGCAACGACGACCGCGGGCGGACATGGTTCCTGTCGTGCGTGAAGATCTGCTGGGACGGCGACCAGCCGCGTGTCATGTCGAAGTAGAAGCTCAGGTGCAAACTGTCATTGTTGTCGCCGCCGGTGCTGCTATGATGCCGGCGCTGGGCGAACGCCAAATCGAACCGCACGAAAGCTCCTCCCATGAACCGTCGCCAATTCCTCACCACTGCCGCCGCCTCCGGGTTCGCGCTCGCCGCGCGCGCGGCGGATCCTGACCGCAAACTGCGCGTTGCCGTCATCGGCCACACGGGCCGCGGTAACTACGGCCACGGCCTCGACACGGTCTGGCTGCGCGCGCCGGAGACCGGGATCGTGGCGGTGGCCGACGCGGACGCCGGCGGCCTCGCTGGGGCGCAGAAAAAACTGAAGGTCGCCAGAGGTTACAGCGATTACCGCGCGATGCTCGCGGAGACGAAGCCGGACATCGCCGCCATCTGTGTGCGGCACATTGACCAGCACCGCGAGATGGCGCTGGCGGCCATCGAGTCGGGCGCACGTGGCATTTTCATGGAGAAGCCGTTCTGCCGCACGCCCGCCGAGGCGGATGAGATCGTCGCGGCCTGCGGGAAGCGCAACGTGAAGCTGGCCCTCGGCCATCGCGGGCGCTACGACCCGGTGTTGCCGGTGGTGGAACGGATGGTAAAGGACGGCTCCATCGGCCGGCTGCTGGAGCTGCGCGGGCGCGGCAAGGAAGACGACCGTGGCGGCGCGCTCGACCTGTGGGTGCTCGGCGCGCACATCTTGAATCTGGCGCACTTCGTTGCCGGCAAACCGCTCGCTTGCTCGGCAGGGATGTTGCAAGACGGCAGGCCCGTCACGCGCGCCGACGTGCAGGAGGGCGCCGAAGGCGTCGGCCCCATCGCCGGCAACGAAGTCCATGCGCGCTTCGAGATGGAGCGCGGCGTGCCGTTGTTCTTCGATTCGGTCCGCAAGGCGGGCAACAAGGCCGCCGGCTTCGGCCTGCAAATCATCGGCACGCTGGGGATCATTGACCTGCGGACGGACCAACAGCCGTTCGCGCACCTCGTGCCCGGCAGCCCGTTCGGTCCCGCGAAGGAGCCGCGTCCGTGGGTTCCGATCAGCACCGCAGGTCCCGGCAAACAGGAGCCAATGACGGACCTCAAGGAAGACGTTGCCAGCCACTTGCTGAGCGTGCGCGACCTGATTGCCGCGATGCGCGAGGATCGCGCGCCGTTGTGCAGCGCGCAGGACGGCCGCGTGACGGTGGAGATGATCTGCGGGGTCTTCGAGTCGCACCGGCTCGGCGGCCGGCGCGTGACGTGGCCGCTGCAAACCCGGCAGAATCCGCTGGCGATGTTGTGACCCCCGTTTTGGTGTTTTTGACGGATTGACACGGACACGGACATCAGTAAAACTTGCGTGTTGTCGTGACTCTGGTTTGGGGTCGGGGCGGGTTAATATGAGTTTGAATTATGTGTAAAGATTGTGGTGCTCATGGAACAGGGCGCAAGCCTGTGTCTGCGCGTCCCATCAAACTTGCCATTACGGGCAAGGGTGGCGTCGGGAAGACCACGGTCAGCGCCTTGCTGGCCAGCATGCTGCAGAAGTCCGGCCGCAAAGTCATTGCCATTGACGCCGACCCCGACGCGAACCTGCTCGCCGCCCTCGGCCATCCCAAACCCGATTCCATCGCGCCGCTGGTGGAACTGAAAGATCTGATCGAGGAGCGCACCGGCGCGAAGCCGGGCACCACCGGCGGCTTTTTCAAGATCAACCCGCGCGTCGAGGACATTCCGGACCGATACGCGGTCACGGTCAACGGCATCAAGGTGCTCGTCGCGGGCGCGGTCAAACACGGCGGGTCGGGTTGCTACTGCCCCGAGAACGCCTTTGTGCGCGCGCTCGTCACACACATGCTGTTGGACAAGGACGCGGCGCTCGTCCTCGACATGGAGCCGGGCGTCGAGCACCTCAGCCGCGCCACGGTTGAGTCTGTGGACCAACTATTGATCGTGGTGGAACCGGGCCGGCTCAGCGTCGAGACGGCCCATCGCATCCAGCATTGCGCCGAGGACATCGGCTTGACGCACATCTGCGCGGTTGGGAACAAGGTCCAGTCGGACGCGGACCGGCAGTTCCTCCAAAGGGAGCTGCACCACATCGAGTTGATCGGCTGCATCCCGTATGACGAACGGCTGCGCGCGGCCGACCAGGCGGGCAAACCATTGCCCGGCGCAAGCATCGCGGCCGACCTTGCCGTGGCGGCACTGGTCGCGGCGCTGGAAAAAGGCGAACACACACCGGCTCACACGCATTCCCACGGCAAGTCCGAGAGACACGCCCACTAATACTGGAGACATCGAGATGGCCAAAGAACTGACCTATGCTGACAACGCCACGCGCGAGATGCTCAAGCGCGCCGCGGCGGACAATGTGGACACAATCTGGGACCGCTATGAAGCGGTGCAGCCCCAGTGCAAATTTGGGACGATGGGCGTCTGCTGTCGCATTTGCAGCATGGGGCCTTGCCGCATCAGCCTAGTGCCGGGCAAAAGCCCGCAGACGGGCGCCTGCGGCGCGAACGTGGACACCATCGCCGCCCGCGGCATCGCGCGCATGATCGCCGCCGGCACCGCGGCCCACTCCGACCACGGCCGCGAAGTCGTGCACACGCTGCAAGCCGCCGCGTCGAAGCCGGACTTCGACTTCCAGATCAAAGACCCGATGAAGCTGCGCTCCATCGCGACGCTCTACGGCGTGAAGATTGACGGCCGCAAGACCAACGAGATCGCCGCCGAACTGGCCGAGGCCGCGCTCAACGAATTCGGCCGCCAGCACGGCGAGATGATCATCGCGAAGGCCGCCCCGGCGCCGCGCGTGGAGCTGTGGAAGAAGCTCGGCATCTATCCGCGCTCCATTGACCGCGAGGTCGTCGAGACGATGCACCGCACCACGATGGGCGTGGACACCGACTACAAGAACATCATCAACCACGGCATGCGCACCGCGCTGGCCGACGGCTGGGGCGGCTCAATGATCGCCACGGAAATCTCCGACATCCTGTTCGGTTCGCCGAACCCGCTCCGGTCGCGCGCCAACCTGGGCGTGCTCCAGGCCGACCAGGTCAACATCGTCGTGCACGGCCATGAGCCGTTGCTGTCGGAGGTGCTGGCGATCGTCTCGAAGGACGAGGGCCTGATCGCCAAAGCCAAGGCCAAAGGCGCCAAAGGCATCACCCTCGCCGGCATCTGCTGCACGGCGAACGAGATCCTGATGCGCCACGGCATCACCGTTGCCGGCAACTTCCTCCAGCAGGAGCTGGCGCTGTTGACCGGCGCGATCGAGGCCATGGTGGTGGACGTGCAGTGCCTGATGCCGTCGCTGCACAGCATTGCCAACTGTTTCCACACCAAGCTCATCACCACCTCGTCGAAGGCGAAGCTGCCGGGCGTCCAGCACGTCGAGTTCAGCCCCGAACGCGCCAAGGCCGTCGCGACGCAGATCATCGAGCAGGCCATTGACAACTACCAGAACCGGATGACGGACAAGGTCTTCATCCCGCCGGACAACGAGCGGATCGTCGCGGGCTTCACCACCGAGAGCGTGTTCAACTTCCTCGGCGGCAAATACCGCGGCACCTACCGGCCGCTCAACGACGCCATCATCGCCGGCCGCCTGCGCGGCGCGGCGGGCGTCATCGGCTGCTCCAACCCGCGCATCAACTACGAGGAAGGCCACATCCGCATGGTCACCGAGCTGATCAAGAACGACGTGCTCGTGGTGACCACCGGCTGCAACGCGATCACCTGCGGCAAGCACGGCCTGTTGAAGCCCGAAGCGGCGCTCAAGTATGCCGGCAAGGGCCTCCAGGAAATCTGCCGCGCGGTGGGCATCCCGCCGGTGTTGCACGTCGGCGCCTGCGTGGACAACAGCCGCATCCTGCGCACGCTCTCCAACATCGTCAGCGAAGGCGGCCTCGGCAACGACCTCAGCGAGCTGCCGGTCGCAGGCGCCGCGCCGGAGTGGATGTCGGAGAAGGCTGTGACGATCGGCTTCTACTTCGTCGCGAGCGGCGTCTATACGATCATCGGCCATCCGTTGCCGATGATGGGCAGCCAGAACCTCTTTAAGTATCTCACCGACGAGATCGAGCAGGAGACCGGCGGCAAGTGGGCCTTTGAGCCGGATGCGGCCGAGGCGGCCCACAAGATGATCCGGCACATTGACAGGAAACGGAAGGCGCTCAAGCTCAAGCCGATGATGTATGAGCAGCCGTTCAAGCCGGAGGAGTAACCGGGAATTTCGGGACGAAGCACAGTTTTCAAGAAAGGGTTCGCCATGTCCAAGATTATCGCAAGCGCAGCAATCCGCGGAGCACACAAGCTGGTCCGCCAGGCCGAAGAGTCGCTGGCCAAAGCCATCGCCGCCAAAGGCAAAGACGCCAAGATCGAGTATCCCAACACCGCCTACTACCTGCCGATCATGCTGCTGTTCCTCGGCCAGAAGGTGGAGAAGCTGGGCGACCTGGAGGAATCGTTGCAGGAAGCGCGCAAGCTCCTGCATCCCGAGCCGAGCGACGAGCTTTGGCTGCCGTATCTCGGTGACGCGCTCGACAGCGGCGTCGCGACGCTGCTGGCCGAGGAAACCATCGAGGTGCTCAAGTATCAGAACGGCTCCAACCCCGTCAACGGCATCTGGCTCGGCTTCACCGACGACGCCATCCTGCGCCTGCAGGGCATCAAGCTCGTGGATGGCCGCATGCCCGGATTCGCCGCCATCGTCGGTTGCACCAAGACCAACCAGGAAGCCGTGGACCTCGTGCGCGGGTTACAGGAGCGCAACATCCTCGTCTTCATCGCCGGCAACTCCAACGGCCGCTCGATCGCGGAGCAGTTGGCCGAGGAGCGCATCGAGATGAGCTGGGACACGTTCCTGGTGCCTTACGGCAAGGACATCACGGCGGCGGTGCATGCCCTGAACTTCGCGGCCCGCTCGGCGATGACCTTCGGCGGCGTCGCGCCGGGCGACCTGAAGGCGGCGCGCGCCATCCTGCTTTACAACAAGGAGCGCGTCCACGCCTTCGTGCTGGCCCTCGGCGACGACCCGGGCGTCCCGAAGGACCAAGTGATCACCGACGAGAAATACGCCACCGCCGCCGGCGCGATCAACTTCGGCTTCCCCGTCATCTCCAACGTCAACATCCCCGAGATCCTTCCGAGCGGCATCTGCACCTACGAGCACGTCGTTGCCAACGTCCCTGTCGCGGAAATCATCACCCGCTCCGTCGAGGTGCGGGGCCTGCACATCAAGGTCGAGAAGGTTCCGATTCCCGTGCCCTACGGCGCCGGCTTCGAGGGCGAACGCGTCCGCAAGGAGGACATGTTCTGCCAGTTCGGCGGCAAGTTCACCGACGCGTTCGAGCTGGTGCGCATGAAGCCCATTGACCAGATCGAAGACGGCAAGGTCGAGGTCATCGGCCCGGAGGTTGACCAGATGCAGGAGGGGCAGGCGTATCCGCTCGGCATCGTGGTCGAGGTCGCAGGCCGGAAGTTCCAGGAGGACTTCGAGTCGGTCGTCGAGCGGCGCGTCCACGAATACATCTCGTGCGCCAACGGCATCTTCCACATGGGCCAGCGCTCCATCATCTGGGTGCGCATCCACAAGGACGCGAAGGCGAAGGGATTCCAGGTCAAACATTTCGGCTCGATCCTCGTCACGAAGATCCACAACGATTTCTCCAGCATCCTGGACCGCGTGCAGGTGAAGATCTACACCGACGCGGCGAAGATCAAAGCGCCGATGGAGGAAGCGAAGAAGGTTTACTCTCACCGCGACGACCGCATCGCCGGCATGACCGACGAGGACGTGGACGAGTTCTACTCGTGCGCGCTCTGCCAGTCGTATGCCCCCAACCACGTCTGCATCGTCACGCCGGAGCGCCTCGGTCTTTGCGGCGCTTACACGTGGCTCGACTGCAAGGCGTCGCACCAGATTGACAAGCACGGCCCCAACGAGCCGGTGGCAAAAGGCGAATGCCTCGAACCGGTCAAGGGCCAGTGGAAGAACGTCAACGATTACATCAGCATCAAGTCGCACGGCAACCTGGAGCGGTTCAATGCCTACTCGATCCTTGAGGAGCCGATGACCTCCTGCGGCTGCTTCGAGTGCATCGCGGCCATCGTGCCGGAGGCCAACGGCGTGATGATCGTGGACCGCGAGTATCCGAACATGACGCCGGTCGGCATGAAGTTCTCGACGCTCGCCGGCCAGATCGGCGGCGGCACGCAGACGCCCGGCTTCGTCGGTATCGGCAAGCTCTACATCTCCAGCGCGAAGTTCATCGCCGCCGAGGGCGGCGTCGAGCGGCTCGTGTGGATGCCGAAGGCGCTCAAGGAAGAAGTCGGCGACCGCCTCAAGGCGCGCCTGGCCAAGATCGGCAAGGAAGACCTCTTCGACAAGATCGCCACCGAGGAGAACGCCGAGACGCCCGACAAACTCGTGGAGTTTCTGACACAGGTGAACCATCCTGCGCTGTCGCTGGCGCCGCTGGTCTGATCGCTGGCACCGAAACATTTCGCATCGAAAGGAGACCGACCCATGGCCCTGACTGCAATGTCCATCTATAAGAATCTGCCCAAGACCAACTGCAAGGATTGCGGCTTCCCGACCTGCATGGCGTTCGCGATGCAGGTCGCGGCCAAGCAGAAGGAACTGACCGCCTGCCCGCATCTCTCCGAGCAGGCGAAGGGCGAATTCTCCGAAGCCTCCGCGCCGCCGATGAAGCTGGTGCGCGTGGGCGGGGCCGGCGCGGAAGGATTTGAGATCGGCCAGGAAACGGTCATGTTCCGGCACGAGGAGAAGTTCCACCACGCCCCGGCCATCGCGGTGAAGATCGCCGCCGCCCTTTCCGACGGCGATGCGGCCGCGCGGCTCGACGCGATCAACAAGGCGCAATGGGTCCGTGTCGGCCAGCAACTCGGCGTGCGCGCCGCCGCGCTGGAACTGGACGGTCTCCCCGCCGACAAGGCCGCCGCGCGCGCCAAGGCGCTCGCCGCCAGCTCGCGTGTGCCGTTCATCCTCATGGCGAAAGACGCCGGCGTCATGGGCGCTGCGGTCGGTGCCATTGCCGGGAAACGCCCGCTGATCTACCAGGCAAGCGCCACCAACGCCGACGCGTTCATCAAGCTCGCGCTCGGCCACAAGTGCCCGCTCGCGATCACGGCCGATTCGCTCGAATCGCTCGCCGATCTCGCCAAGACCGCCAAGGACCGTGGCGTCAGCGACCTGGTGCTTTCGCTCGACGCGAAGAACCCGGCGAAGACCCTCCGCCAGCTCGCCATCGCGCGCCGCGCGGCGCTGAAGAAGAGCTTCCGCGCGCTCGGCTTCCCGGCGATGGTGGATGCCTCGCTCGACAACCCGGCCCGGGAGACGGTGATGGCCAGCGCGTTCGCGGCCAAGTATGCGGGCATCGTCATCGTCAACGGCCTCGAAGCCTCCGAGCTGCTGCCGATCCTGACCACGATCCAGAACGTCTATACCGACCCGCAGGTGCCGAACATCGTCGAGACCAAGCTCTACGAGATCGGCAGCACCACGCCCGATTCGCCGGTGCTCTTCACGACCAACTTCTCGCTCACCTACTTCTGCGTCGCGGGCGAAGTGGAGCGCAGCAAGATCCCGGCGTTCATCTGCGTCGTGGACAGCGGCGGCCTGGGCGTCCTCAACGCCTACGCTGGCGACAAGATTTCGCCGGAGAAGGTCGTCAAGACGCTGGAGGCGCAGAAGGTTCCCGACCGGGTCAAGCACCGCCGGCTGATCATCCCCGGCCTGTTGCCGTCGTTCCGCTCGGAGATCGAGGAGACTTCGGTGTGGAAGCAGGTGCTCATCGGTCCCGAGAACGCCAGCGGCATCCCGGCATTCCTCAAGCAGCACGGGAAGCAGTAAGAGAATGTCCACCTACACCGTAGAGTTTGTTTCGCAGAACAAGACGGTCCGCGTTGAAGAAGGCGCCAGCTTGTTGGAGGCGGCGGCGAAGGCCGACATCGTCATCGGCAACCTCTGCGGCGGCGACGGCGTCTGCGGCCGTTGCAAGATGATTGTCAAGGAAGGCAGGATCCACGGCAACGGCACGATGCTGTTGACGCTCGACGAGATCCGCGACGGCTACGTGCTCGCCTGCCAGAGCCGCATCCAGGGCGACCTCAAGGTCGAAATCCCCGCGCAGACGCTCGCGGGCGACCGCGTCGAGGTGGACCAGGATGCCCAACGGTTCCGCGCGCTCAATCCGGGCATCTCGCGCCGGCCGTTCGCCAATGCGCCGCTGGTGAGCAAGGTGTTCGTGAAACTGTCCGAACCGACGCTGGAGGACAACGAGGCCGATTGCCAGCGCGTGCTGCAAGCCCTGGCCCGCGCGAGCGGGGACAACACGTTGCAGATGGGGCTGCGGATCATGCGCCAGTTGCCGGCGCTGTTGCGGGAGAACAACTTCGCCGTGACGGCCCTTCTCGGCGCGCGGGGCCACACCACGGAAGTCATGGACATCGAAGGCGGGGACAGTTCCGCCCGGCAATTCATCGCGGTGGTGGATGTCGGCACCACGACCGTCGTCGCGCACCTGGTGAACGTGCCGCAGCGGGCCACCGTGGACGCCGAGGCGTGTTTCAACGCGCAAGCCGTCTATGGCTGCGAGGTCACCGCCCGGATCATGGCGAGCGAACGACGCAGCCCGATCGCGTTGCAGGAGATGATCGTCGGCAACATCAACCGCCTGATCGCGACGGTGGCTGCGCGCAGCCACGTCAACCTCACCGACATCACCGCGGTGGTTTGCGCCGGCAACTCCGCCATGACGCATTTCCTGCTGGGGCTGCCGGCCAGCCACATCCGGCGCAAGCCTTACATCGCCGCCAGCCTCGAGCCGCCCCCGTTGCGCGCCGCCGAGGTCGGGCTGCGCATCCACCCGCGCGGGCTTCTCTACTGCGTGCCGGGCATCGGCAGTTGGGTCGGCGGCGACATCACCGCCGGCATCCTCGCCACCGGCCTCTACGAGCGCGACGAGATCACGATGCTGATTGATGTCGGCACCAACGGGGAGATCGTGCTGGGCAACAAGGACTGGATGATGGCGTGCTCCGCCTCGACCGGCCCGGCGCTGGAAGGCGCCAGCGTCGCGTGCGGCATGATGGGCGAGACGGGCGCCATCGAGCGGGTGTTCATCGAGGACGGCCAGATCCATTACCGCGTCATCGGCAACGCGGCCCCCAAGGGCATCTGCGGCTCCGGGATCATTGACCTCGTGGCGGTCCTGCTCGACAAGGGCATCATTGACCGCGCGGGGAAGTTCGTCGCCGGCAGCGACCCGGCGGTCAGCTTCCAGGAAGGCCGCGGCTCGTTCATGCTCGTGAGCAAGGCGCAAGGCGCTGTCCGCGACATCTTCATCCGGCAGGACGACCTCGAAAACATCATCACGGCCAAGGCCGCCATCTTCGCCGCCACGAAGATTCTGCTGGAGCGGCTCAACTTGGGGTTCCCGGACATCAAGCGGCTTTTCCTGGCGGGCGGCTTTGGCAATTTCATAGACCGGCAGAACGCGGTGAAGATCGGCCTGCTGCCCGACCTGCCGCTGTCCCGCATCCAATACGTCGGCAACACCTCGATCACCGGTGCGAAACTGGCCGCGCTGTCGCGCGAGGCCTGCGAGACCTTGTCCGAAATCCGGAAGCGGACCACTTACTACGACCTGCTGGGCAGCGCGGACTACGTCGAGCAATTCAAGCAGGCCATGTTCCTGCCCCACACCAATATCGAGCTGTTCCCCTCGTCGCAGCAGCACGCGGGCGAGGCAGCCTAGGGACCCCGATGGCAAAACTGATCGCAGTCACAGGCAAGGGCGGCACGGGCAAGACGACCGTGGCGGCGTTGATGGTCCGTCATCTGCGCGCCCACACCGCCGGCCCGGTGCTCGCGCTCGATGCCGACCCCGACGCGAACCTCGGCACGGTGCTGGGCATCCCCATCGGGAAAACCATCGGCGATCTCCGCGAGGAAACCGCCGAGCAGATCAACAACCTGCCCGCCGGGCTTTCCAAGGCCCATTACATCCAGGCGGGCCTGCATGAGATCATTGTCGAATTGCCGAAGGTGGATCTCATCACGATGGGCCGTTCCGAGGGGCCGGGCTGCTACTGTTACCTCAACAGCCTGCTCCGCCGTTTCGGCGAGGACCTGCACGACACCTACCCGTGGATCGTCGTGGACAACGAAGCGGGCCTTGAACATCTGAGCCGGCGCACGACCTCGCGGATTGACCACCTCATCGTGGTCGTCAACGGCAGCATGCTGGCGGTGGATTGCGCGCGGCGGATCACCGAACTGGTCGCCGACATGAAGAACGAGGTGAAGCAAAAGCACTTCCTCATCAACGGCGTGCGCGACGACCGGGTCGCGGCGATCCGGCAGAAGCTGGAGGCGCTCGGCTTGAACTACCTCGGCGACCTGCCGCGCGACGAGGCTTTGGAAAACCAGGTGTTCGAGGGCCGGTCGTTGTTCGACCTTGACGACGGCAGCCCCGCGGTGCTGAAGATGAACGAAATCATGAAGAAACTGATGGAGGACTGATGCAAATCGTTGACGTCAAAGAGAAATGGATCAACCGCATTAACACGGTCACCATCGGCGCGACGCGCGCCGAGGGCGGCACTCGCGCCAGGACCGTGACCGTCGGTGGCGAGACCACGCTGCCGTTGCTGACCTTCGAGGGCGAAATCCCGAACCCGCCCGTGGTCGCCGGCCTGGTGGTGGACGTCGTGCCGCCGGACTGGCCCGACGCGCTCAAGAAAGCCATCGGCCCGGAGATCAATTCGCCGACCGAGTGGGCGCAGAAAGCGGTCAAGCAGTTCGGCGCCGACCTCATCTGCCTGAAGCTGCTCGGCCCCGACCCGCTCGGCAAGAACCTCCCCGCCGACCACGCCGCGAAGACCGTCAAGGCCCTGCTCGAGGCCGTGGACGTGCCGTTGATCATCTGGGGCTGCGGCGACCTGGAGAAGGACAACGTCGTGTTGCCGGAAGTCTCGCAGGCCGCGCGCGGCGAGAACTGCCTCATCGGCCCCGCGACCGAGAAGAACTACCGCACGCTCGCCGCCATCGGCAAGGCCGACAAGCACAAGCTCATCGGCGAAGCGCCCGTGGACATCAACATCGCCAAGCAGATCAACATCCTGCTCCAGGACGCCGGCTTCGACATCAAGGACGTCGTCATGTGCCAGGTGACCGCGGCGCTCGGCTACGGTTTCGATTACGTCTATACGATCTTCGAGCGCGTCCGCATCGCGGGCCTGAAGGGCGACAAACACATGGCGCTGCCGCAGATCGCCAACGTCGGCTGGGAAACCTGGAAAGTGAAGGAAGCCATCGCCGACGAGGACGTGCTGCCCGGCTGGGACCGCCTCGACAAACGCGGGCCGCGCTGGGAAGCCACCACCGCGGGCGGTTATATCCAGGCCGGCGCTGACATCCTCACGCTGGCCCATCCCGAATCCATCGCAATCACCAAACAAACCATCAGCGAGTTGATGAAAGGAGACCAATGATCTACATCGGAGAAAGAATCAACACCGGCTTCAAGGACATCAAGCAAGCCGTCCTCGACAAGAACCCCGCCCCGTTGCAGGACTGGGCCAAGAAACAGACCGAGGCGGGCGCGAATTACCTCGACGTGAACCTCGGCGCCGTCTCCGGCAAGCCCGAAGACATGATCTGGATGATCGAGCAGGTCCAGGCCGTCACCGAAGTGCCGATCTCGATTGACACCAACAAATTGGCGATCCTCAAGGAAGCGATCAAGGCCTGCAAGAAGCCGCCGCTCTTGAACTCGACCACCTGCTCGAAGGAAAAGCTCGACCCGTTCATCGAGATCGCCTCGGCCTACGGCGCCTCGATGATCGGCCTGGCAATGGACGAGAGCGGCAGCCCGAAGGAGGTCGAAAAGCGCGTCGAGTGCGCCGGCATGATCGCCGCCGCCTGGATGGAAGCCGGCCAGCCGATGGAGCGCCTGTTCCTCGACCCGATCGTGATGCCGCTGAAGTTCATGCAAGAGCAGGCCAAGCTCTTCCTGGAAGCGGCCCGCCAGTTCCAGCAACTCTCCGACCCGCCGCCGAACATCAGTTGCGGCCTGAGCAACATCGCCAGCAAGGCGACGGAGAAGAAGCTGATCAACCGCACCTTCATGGTGATGGCGATCGCCTCCGGCGTCAACGCCGTCATCCTCGACGTGCTGGACGTTGACCTCGTCAACGCCATCAAGACCGGCGACCTGCTGATGAACCGGGAGATCTACGCCGACGCCTATCTTCAAAAATCGTAGGCGATGAAACTGGTCGTCTTGCGGAGCGAGAGGTCCGGGCAGGAACTTCGGCCGGAGGACCACTATCTCCAGCAATTTGACACGCACTACGCCGACCGCGTCATCGGCAACCTGCGCGGCGAGCCGGGCTATTGCACGGCATGCGCGGACGCCTGCGTCTCCTGCCGCGAGCCTTACCGGCGGAACTTCGGCCGCGACATCGCCGGCGTCATCGGCTTCCCGGACGTGCTGCCTTACGTGCTCGAGCACCCGGAGCACTACGTCCCGAAAACCGTTCCTGCCCACGACGTGGTGCTCGCGATCCACGTCCACGAGCAGATTCTGCTCGAGTTCCTGAAGCGCTGCCGGGACTGGGGGACGCGCGGCGTGGTCGTGCCGCTCGAAGCGCCCGGCTGGGTCTCGAACGGCGCCCGCACGCGCGCCTTCGAGTTGTGCGAGGCCCAGGGCGTCGAGATTGCCTTCCCAAAACCGTTGTGCGGTTTCAAGCCGCCCGAAGGCGGTGTGCTCGCGGACTTCCGCCGCCACTTCCACATCGGCCAGCCTGAAGTCGCGCTCGAGGTCAAAGACCGCGTCATCACCAAGGCCGACGTGAAAGCCTCGGCGGCGTGCGGCGCGACCTACTACATCGCGCGCTGGCTGGTCGGCCGCAGCCTCGATGATGATCTCGTCACCGAGGTCATCTCCAAACGCATGAGCAGCTTCCCCTGCACCGCGAGCATGGAGAAGGACGCCGAACTGCACAACGACACGCCGATGCACATGGCCGTGCAAGCCCACCACAAAATCCTCGCGCCCGTGAAGGAGACCAAAGGCGCGCCCGCCCTCGAACCCGACCGCATCTTGACGCCGATGGGCGTCTGGATACCGAAGCCTGTCGCGCCGGCGGACAGCGCCAAGAACATCGAGCGCGCGAAAGAGTTGATCCTCGCCGAACTGCGGCGCCATCCGGCGGCGGGGTTTGAACAGCTTTGCAAGGCGGGAAATGCCTCGCCCGCCGCCATCGTCTCCGCGCTGCTGCTCCTGAAGAAGGAAGGCAGGATCAAAGCCGAGGGCGGCAAGACCGTGAAGGACCAGGTCTGGAGGCTCTAGCCTCTGGTCGGACAAACCGCAGCTTTGCCCGCAGCGGACATTGACGCCGGCCACCAGAAAGAAGTAACAACGCGCGCATCGAGGACACAACCATGGGCATGTTCGACATGACACTGAAAGTTGCCGACGGCACGTCGCGCAAGGACAACACGCTGAAGAAACTCGATCG
>JACRKA010000190.1 GCA_016219905.1 Verrucomicrobiota bacterium | reverse complement strand
TCAACGGAGAGCCACTGTTGCCGGCTGCCTTCAACTTTGCCGACACGGTGGATTTCGCAACGCAGGACAACGTCCCATGCGTTGCGGCCTTGAACCCCGCCGCCGAATCGGCCATAGTGTCAGCGATGAAAAAAGCGCTGCTCAAGCGAATCACCTTCGAAGATGGCAAGTGCGGCGGGCGACCCTGCATCCGAGGTAAACGAATCCGCGTCACCGACGTGTTGGAGTTGCTCAGTGCCGGCGCATCGTTCGAGGAAATCCTGGAGGATTATCCGTTCTTGGAACGCGAGGACATCCAGGCGGCGATTGAATACGCCGCGCACCAAACCGACCACGTCGTGCTCCAGACCGCGTGACATTCCTGGTGGACAACCAATTGCCGCCGGCACTGGCGCGATTCCTTGAGTCGAAGGGATTGGCGGCTTTCCACGTGACCGACCTCGGCTTGGACGAAGCTCCCGACAAGGTTGTTTGGAATCACGCCGTCACCCACCGCATGGTGCTCGTCAGCAAAGACGAGGACTTCCTGCCCTTTGCCAACCAAGCCAAGAAGACCGCGCCGTGGATTTGGGTGCGTCTTGGCAACTGTCGGAAACAAAAGCTGCTCGCAGTCTTCTCCGTTGCATTGCCCCGCCTGCTCGCAGCGTTGCAACGCGGTGATCGCATCGTCGAACTTCGCTGACCCGATGCCACCTGGTTGCCGAAACGGCGAATAATCAAGTGACGATGTTCTTCCGTCCCCGGCAAACTACAACCGCCCGCTTTCTAACTTTCCCACTGAAAATGCTGAGAAGCTCCACACTCTTCACCGCCCTCCTGCTGGCGTTACTGGCTGGTTCACTTGACGCGGCCGACACCAACACCAACTTCGTCCCCACTGCCAACCCGGCCACCGATTGGAAGCGGAGCAAGCCCGACGTGACCGTTTATCTGCCGAAGGAGGGCGAGCATCACGACGGCGACAACGAGATGTTCATCGTCTTCAAGGCGCCCAAGAGCGACGAGTTGCTCGGCATGTGGACGCAGAGCAGCGTCGAGGGCCGCGGCGACAATCGCATCATGCTGGCCCGCAGCAGCGACGGCTGCCGTTGGTCCCAGCCGCAGCGCATCATCGGCACGACGCCGGGCACGAAGGAACCGCAGGCGAGTTGGGGCGTCCCCATCGTCGCGCGGACGGGGCGCATCTATTGCGTCTATGTGAAGGAGCAGCCGCACGCCGAAGCCGGGCAGAAGCAAGAGTCGGGCGGCATGGGCTGCCTCACCAGCGACGACAACGGCAAGACCTGGACACCGGGCGCCGACATCCCGATGCCCCGGAACCGGTTCGACCATCCTGACCCGGCAATCCCCAAGAGCTACTGGCTCTGGACGACCACGACGCGTGACCAGCACGGACGGCATCTGCTTGGATACACCTCGACGACCAGCCAGGCGGTCAAGAAATGGCCGTCGAAGTATTGGGTCCACAAGGACAGCCGCTGCGCGTTCGCGCGTTTCGAGAACATTGACGACGGGCCGGACCCGAAGAACCTGAAGGTCACGTGGCTGCCAACGGACCGCGAGGGCCTGGAGGTTCCGAACCGCGTCTTCCCCGATATGTCGGTCGCGCAGGAACCTTGCGTGGTGTTGCTGCCCGACGGCCGGCTGCTCGTGGCGATGCGGACGATGGCGGGCGCGATCTGGTATAGCGTCTCCGACGACGACGGCGCGAAGTGGCGCAAACCGGAGCCGCTGCGTTACCAGGACGGCGGCAAACCCATCCCGCAGCCACTCGCGCCCGCGCCGATTTACCCGCTGGCCGACGGCCGGTTCCTGCTCGTGTTCCACAACAACGACGGCACGCACGGCGACTACAGCCAGTGGAAGACGAAATGGAATGGCAACCAAGCCAACTACATTCGCAACCCCGCGTTCATCGCCGTGGGCGAATTCCGGCCCCAGGCGCGCCAGCCGATCTGGTTCAGCGCGCCGAAGCAGATCCTCGACACGCAAGGCGTCATCGTCGGCCCGAAGAAGACCGCCGAGATCGCCACCTATCCGAGCCTCACCGAATGGCGCGGCCAGCGCGTCCTCTGGTATCCCGACCGCAAATACTACCTCCTCGGCAAGTATCTGCCGGATGTGTTGCTCGCCGGCATGAAGGCGCCGACTGTAACGGAGAAGTGATGACATGAAGCGAACCTTTCTTCTCAACGTTGTCACCGTTGCGTGTTGCCTCGCCGGCACGGTTTTCGCCGGCGAGTTGCTGCCGCTGAACCCCGACCGGTTCATCCACATCCCGGGGCCGAATCCGGTTTTGGTTGAAGGCAAGCCGGGCGCTTGGGACGACGGAGTGATCGAGGCAGCCGACGCGCTACGCGATGGCGATACCTATTACTTTTTCTATCATGCCACCGGTGGCGGCAAGAGTTACCGCCTGGGCGTGGCGACGGCGCGCCATCCGCTGGGGCCGTTTCGGAAACACGGCACGGCCCCGGTCCTCGACCTGGGCGAATCGGGCGCCTGGGACGACCGCATGGTGGCTTGCGCGATGGTGCTGAAGGAGGGCGACGGCAACTATCGGATGTTCTATTCGGGCGCGGGCAGCCGCGACAAGGGCGGCCGCTGGCATGTCGGGCTGGCGACGGCCGCGCATCCATCCGGCCCCTGGAAGAAGTGCCCTACGAACCCGGTTCTGGAGGACTTCGGCTATGTCGGCGGCGTGGTCAAGGTCAACGGCAAGTATCATCTCTACGCCGAGCATCCCATCGGGTCCACCGGGCCGGATTATGGCCCGATGTCGCTGGCGATCGCCGACAGGCCCACAGGCCCGTGGCAGCGCTGGAAGGAAAACCCGGTGGTTCATGCGGGCAAGAAGGGCGAGTGGGATGACGGAGGATTCTCCGAGGCGGAGGTCTTCCGGGGCGGCGGCGGGTTTCATCTGTTCTTCGGCGGCGCGAAGCTCGATCCCGAGCGGATGCGCACGCAGGAGAGCATCGGCTACGCGTTCAGCCCCGACGGGTTCCGGTTCTCAAAGCATCCGCAGCCGGCGGCCCGGCGCGAATCCGTCCCCAATCTCGCCGCGATGTCCGAGGTGCATGCCATCCACGAGCCGCCGTTCATCTACCTTTATCACACGGTGCGCTACAAGGAGCCGCCTCGTCCGCAGGACCGCGCGAAACACCCGCGGGTTGAGCATCTGGGCATCGAGGTGATCGCCACGGAACGGCCGTTCCATCTGACGATGCCGGTGCTGCACCGGGAGAACCTCGGCCCGCGCGAGCTGACGAATCCGTTCGATTGCCCGCCGCTGTGCCTGGCCAACGTCACGCGCGCCGAGCTTTGCGTGGAGTGCAGGTTCAGCGACCGGGCGACGAAAGGCGTCCGCATCCGCGTCTGCACGAGCGACGACGGGGCGCAGTGGAGCAGCGCCGACGCGCTGGGTCTCGAACTGGACGCGAAGGCGGGCAGGCTGGCGCGGGGCGGTCGGGTGCTGGAACCGAAGCCCCGCTTTGCGAAGGTGGTCGTGGAGAATCTCGACGACAAAGAACCGGTGCCACGCGTGAACATCACTGCCGACCTGCGGGGCGAACATGGATTCTGAAAAACATGGCGTGACGGGCTGTGGAGGAAGCGTATCCTCGCGGCTCAAGGAATGAATGCGTCGGACATCGTGAACACTTCTGCTTGAGGAGGCTGCATGAGACTTTCCAAAACCTTCGCCACCCGGTCCTCATGGTTATCATTGAGCTGGTTCATCGCGATGGCAGGCGCCGGCCCGGTCCTGGGCCAGCCGGCGAAAGATGCCGGGTGGGCGCGCGTGACCGAGGATGAGCGCGCCATCAAGGTCGAGACCGACAAACTCGAAGCTGTCATCCCCAAGAAGAATCCCAAGCAGTGGATGACCGGCATCGAGAAGGGATCGTTTCTCGACAAGGCCACCGGCTTCCGCGAAGTCGGCGATGGGCTGATGGTCGTGGATTTTATCATGGAGCCGGGCAGCGACGAGGCCTATCAGGATCAGGTTCGCGCCCCGGACGGGCACGGCGTCGGCCGTTATTCGTGGCACACGAACAAGGACAATTATCCCCGGCACACGAACATGACCGAATCGGAAAGGCAAGCCCGCGCCCTATACGCCCACGGCAGCAGTCATCGCAAACGCTACGTCGAAGGCCCCCAGCTCTGCCACCGGATGAAGCCGGTGCAGCCGGAGGTCGTTCGCGGCAAGGATTTCGTCGCGGTGAAGACGACCTACCAATACGAGTATGCCGCCCCCGGCCGCAAAGCCGGATCGCGCTGGACGCAACTGATCGTGTTTCCCAAAGGCGAGCGGTTCTTCGTGTTGATGGACAAGATCGAGAGCGTGAACGATTCGGAGGAGATGTTCCTGCGCAACGACACGCCGGGCTGTGTCCGCCACGAGAAGGGCGACACGTTCAGCGAGATGTATCTCAGTTACCTGAGCGGGCCGAAGGGAGTGCGCATCCCGTCCAGCGAGTTCTTCACGCCGTTCCCGCCCGACCTGAAGTTCGGCTACCGGCGCGACACGCACAGGACGCCGGAGCATTTCATTCGCGCTTACCATTTGCGGGACAAGCAGACGGGCAAAGACGGCCCGTGGCTGGCGGGTCTGACGCTCGAGCCGTCCGTGGTCTATGAGGCGTGGTGCAGCCAGCGACCCGGCAACATCATCGTCATGATCGAGGAGATCCACGGCAAGCCGGTGAAGGCGGGCGAATCCTTCAGCGCGGCGCACATCGTGGGCTGGTTCGACACGATCGAGGAAATGCACAAGGTCTATGACCGCTACAAGGGCCACACCGCGCTGACCGCCGACACTTCGGGCTGGCGACTGGTGAAGTAGATGCTGAACCAAGCGAGAGAGAACACTGAGCTAATGGTGTCCATGTCGCGACGAAATTACTGCGGGCTGGCTATGGCAGTCGGGATGGTCTTGTCGTTGGCTCGCGGCGGTGACCGGTCGGTTGCCGCGGAGTTCGACGAGTCGGCCGGCATGACGTTGTTTGCGTTTGATTCGATGGCGATTCCTTTTTCGCAAAATCTCCGGCTGGAGATGCGGTCGCCGACGCGGCATCCGGCCAATCCTGTGGTGCAGCGTGGCAAGCCGGGCACGCCGGACGCCTTCGGGGTGCAGTTCTACGGTTCGGTCATTCGCGAGGGCGGCAGGTTCCGCATGTGGTATGTCGCCTTTGACGATGACACCGACAACAAGGTGGCCTCGGCGCGGTGGCGCGCGGCTTATGCTGAGAGCCGGGACGGCTTGCGCTGGACCAAACCCAATCTCGGTCTCGTCGAGTTTCGCGGAAACAAGAACAACAACCTCATCCTGACCGATCCCGCGCCGCTGGGCTTCGTCAACCTGAAGGTGCTTGCCGATCCCGACGATCCCGACCCGTCGCGCCGCTACAAGATTTCCACCCACGTCTATTTCCGCCACAACACGGGCCTCGGCTCGCTGGCGCCGTTTGCGAGCGCGGACGGGTTGCGATGGAAGCTGCTCATGCCGGCCAAGCCGGTGAAGGCGGAGTTGCGCAAGGAAGACCTCGTGCTGCCTGCCGTTCACTTCGAGCCGTGCGGCGGCCTGTATAAATGGGACGGCATGTATTACATCTGCGGCCAGAACGCCATGAACGCCACGCGCCCCTACCAAGGCCGTGTGACGCGCATGTATCGCTCGCCGGACTTTGTGAACTGGTCGCACACCAGCAGCATCGGCTTCGTTCGCACGCCGCAGCACACGCCGCTCGGCCCGGGCCGGAGCCGCGAGGGTGAGCAAACGCACGAAGCCATCAGCGTCTGGAACCGCGGCAACGTCCTGCTCGGCCTGTATGGCATCTGGCACGGAGGCAAGGAGTGGAAGGACGTCACGATTGACCTCGGCTTCGTGGTGAGCAACGACGGCGTGAGCTTCCGCGAGCCTGCGCATGAATGGACCTTCCTCAAGCGCGGCGAAGACGGCGCATGGGACCAGGGTGGAGTGTTGCAGGGGCAGGGCTTCGAGAACGTCGCTGACGAGACCTTTATCTACTACGGCGCATGGGATCCACGGCATTGGCAGAACACGCCCGAACGCGGCGGCGTCGGCATCGCCACCCTCCCGCGCGACCGCTTCGGCGACCTCGTCGTGGAGGAAGCCGGCAAGGGCAAGGGCGATTACCAACTACCGGTCATCCAGAGCGGGTTCGTCACCGCCGCCGTCCCGATCAAGCCCGGTGTCGCTCACCGCTTCTATCTCAACGCCGACGGCCTCGGCCCGCAGTCACACCTGAAGATTGAGCTGCTGGACAACCACGAGCGCCCATTGTCGGGATTCTCCGGCAAAGACGCGGCCATCATTCGCCAAAGCGGTTTCCACACGCCGATCTCATGGAACGGGCAAACTGCCATTACCAGTCTGCCGGACCGCATCCGCCTCAAAGTGACGTTCGAAGGCGAGCAGAAGACGAAGATCCGTTTCAGCGCCCTCTATGTGCAGCCGGGTGGTAAATCGTAGGCCAGACACTCCTGTCTGGCCGGCATTGGCAAGGAGCGGCGGTTTCAAAGCCGCCGCCCCTCTTTTTTGATGGCCAGACAAGAGTGTCTGGCCTACGAATCATCCGAACAGAATCCGTCGTGAAGACGATGAAGAGAATCCTTCTCAGCATCACTGCCGTCGCCTGCTGCGTCGCCGGCCACGCTTTCGCCGCCGACCCGCTGCCGATCTACCGACCGAAGGTGAAGCTGGCGGACATCTGCTTCCACCATCCCGGCGCGAAGCCGTCGTTGAGCGTTATCAAGGAACAGCCAGAACTATGAACTCTGTCGAACGCGTCCAGACCGCCCTGAAGCTCGGCCAGCCCGACCGCGTGCCGGTGCTGGAATTTGTCGTGGATGAAAAAGTCGCCCGCGCCGCCGTGCCGGGCTGCCGCGATGTCGCCGATTGCATGGACCGGCTCGACATGGACGGCGTCGGCTGCGGCGCGTTTTTCGCGAAGGTGCGCGACAACCCCGACGGTTCCTACACCGACGAATGGGGCGTGAGCTACCTGCCCGGCCCCGAGGCGGTGGCGCATCCGTTGCGCGGGCCGATCGAGACGCTGGAGGACGCGCGCGCCTACACGCCGCCCGGTCCCGACGCGCCGCACCGGCTCGGCAAGCTGCCCGACCTCGTCGCGCGCTACAAAGGCAGACGCGCCATCTGCTTCCACCATCGCGCGGCGTTCATGTGGTCGGCCTACCTCATGGGCCTCGACAACATGCTGATGAACCTGCTGGCCGAGCCGGAACTGGTCGAGTTGACGATGGAGAAAGTGCTGCGCTGCAACATGCGCATCGTCCAGCGCGCCATCCAGGCCGGCGCGGAGGTCATCATC
>JACRKA010000187.1 GCA_016219905.1 Verrucomicrobiota bacterium | reverse complement strand
TCACCGGCGAGCGCGGCTGGGCCGACCGGGTGGAGCGGGTGTTCTTCAACGCTGGCCCCGCGCCCATCGCGCGCGATTTCCAGACGATGAGCTACTACCAGTGTCCAAACCGCCTGAGCATGTCGTTTCCGGCTGACCGGCCGGGCAATCCCGGCCCGAAGGGAGGAGACAGTTATGCTTACACACCCATCGGGCATCGCGTGCTTTGCTGCGTCGGCAACAGCAGCCGCATCGTGCCGAATTACATCATGGGCATGTGGATGGCCACAGCCGACCGCGGCGTGGCGGCGACGTTGTATGGCCCGTGCCGGCTGCGCGCGCAGGTGGCCGACGGCGTGCCGGTGGAGATCGAGAGCGAGACGGCTTACCCGTTCGAGGAAGAAATCCGGCTGACCATCCGCCCGGCCGCGAAAGCGGACTTCCCGCTCTACCTGCGCATCCCCGCGTGGTGCGAGCAGCCGTTGCTCAAGCTCAACGGCCAGACCGTCGCGGTGCGGAAGGACAGCAAAGGTTTCGCGAAACTCCAGCGCCGCTGGACGCCCGGCGACCGCGTCACGCTGCGCCTGCCAATGCGCGTCGAGATCGTCAAGGGCCGCGAGACGCCGTTCCCGCAGGACAAGTATTTCACCAAGCGTTCGCTCTCCAAGCTGACCGACGTGAACAACCCCTTCGCGAGCGTGAACTACGGTCCGCTGCTGTTCGCACTGCCGATCCCGGACGAGACTCCCGACCAACCAGTCAAGGACGCCGTCTGCAACTACGCGTTGGATGTTTCAACCGCGCCGCGCGACGTGCAGGTGCTCCGCCAACCGTTGCCGGAGCATTGGTCGTGGCAACTCGACTCGCCGGTGAAACTGCAACTCTCCGCCCGCCAGTTCGACTGGCAGCCGACCGAACTCCAACCGCTCCCCGCCGCGCCGATCCAAGACGGCAAGCCTGCCACCATCACACTGGTCCCCTACGGCTGCACCAAATTCCGCGTCAGCATGTTCCCCGTCGCGGAGACCAAGCGCAGCACTCACTGAGCAACTCGATAGTAGCTAAGCAAACAGATGCAAGCAACAGAGCCGCTGCGCTACTTCTTCACTGCCGCCTTCAGTTCAGCCCGCCAGGCCATTATCCGGTCGCACCACACCAGTAAATCGGCGTGCTGCTCGGCGCTGACGCCCCAAGCGACTGCTCCATCCTTCTTTAGCGACTGGCTGGTTTCTTCAATCAAGTCAGATCTGCGTTCGCTGTGGAAACCCCTGCAATCATTCGACTCTCGCACCCAATCCTCAGCTAGTGGCTGATCGCGCCACGCCCAGAACTCTGGTCCAACCCGCTTTAACGCACCGCCTTTGTCGGAATGATGTCTACTTTCGCTAGCAAGACCGATTAGCAACAAAGGAACCCATGCACGTCCTTCGGGAAATGCTTCGAGCCATTGTCCCAGCAGGCTTTGCCAACCCAAAGTCTCATTGTGAAGCGTCCGGTAGTAAATTGAACCGAAACAAAAGAGCGCAAGGTCACGCGGTGGCACGTCCTCGAAGTAGTGCCGCACTTCTAGCGTTACAGTGCTCCCGACCTCGTGCAATGCCCAGAGTGCGGCCATGGTAAGCGCCGCGCGAGCAGTTGGGTGGCACGTTTGCAGATCGGCCGATGTCAGCACCCGGTGTTCGAACAATGTCCGTAGTGCTACTACGTAGTCCACCGTGGAAAGCCCTGGCAGCCTAACGGTGTTCACTGAGTAAGTGCTGAAAACGAAGCTGGGCCCCGTATGTGTTTCATACACGACACTCGAACTATGCTCCTTTACAGACAACTGTGGCTTCGAAGTTAACCGCACCGCCAATCCTCGCTGCGTCTCATGCGTGAGGCGGTCTCCTTGATCATGCAGAAGTGAGAGCGCGAGATGGATCGCTTCGCCTTTTCCCTCGTCCATCAACTCACCTATGAACTCCTCCAACTCGCGTGGGGATGTTTTCCCAGCCCAGAAGAACAGCACCGCTGTCCACGTATCCTCGTGGCGGTGCGCCCACAGTTCTTTGCGGTCGAGCCGGCGTTTGTCGGACAAGCGGGTCGTGCCATCGCAGACCAACTCAGCCACGAGAAACTCTCCAATGGTCTTGTGCATGAAGGACCAAGCTCCCGGCCCTTGAAGTAAACCGGTGCGCTCGCGCAGTGCTGCGAGTAGCCGGTCCACGTCCTCCTCAAACCTGAACTTTGTCAGCGCCTCCGTGACGAGCTGGCGCATGATCTCGTCGCTTGCCTCGTTCACGCGGTGTAGATGGAAGTGCAGCGCGATGTGCGCCAGCACGCGGCGCTTTTCCTTATCCGACAGCTTCGTTGCACGCGCCTGAATGCCCAGCCCGGAGTCGCGCAGGCCGAGCATAGCAGCGATGTAGCGCTCGTAAAGGTCCACGCGCCCGCTAGGCAGCTTCTTGTCGCGGTGGTGGACGAAGAGAAGCGTGCCGAGCATCAGCGGCGTGTCCGCCAGCGGTTTGAGGCTGGGGTCATTGAAAAAGGTGCGGGCCAGCGCCTTAGCGTCCACTTTCCGCTCCGTCGCTGAAAGTTCGCCCTCCGGCAAGAAGCGATGCCAACGCTCGATGAACTCAACTATGCGTGGTTCGTCGAAGGGCAGCAGGTCCCACTGCTGCCAAGGGTTCTTCAAGCCCTCCAAGTGCCCGCTTTGCAGGGGGCGCGAGGTGACGAGTAAGGCGGTGTTTTTGGCTACGACAGCGAGATCCGTCACCCACTTCTCTACCGCATTGCGTCGTTCTTCAGGAACTTCGTCGAAGCCGTCGAGAATCACGACGAGCCTCCCTCCGGAGTGCCATTTGCGGAGCACCTCGTCCGTGAGCGTATCGCGCAGGTGCGTGCCGGCAAGCTTTCGGAGCAGGTCGAGCAGTGAGTGCTTCTCGATGTCGCTGACTTCACGAAGGCGCAACACCACCGCGAGTCGGCTAGGGTCGGCCCGGAGGAGTTGTGATTGCAGCCAGAGGGACCACGTCGTCTTCCCGACGCCCGCGCCGCCCTGCTCGATGCGGCGTGCGGCCGTCGCGGCGAGCGCAGTGAGGATGCTCTGGTCAGCGCCAATCGGCTCTACCTTATCTCGCCGCTCGCGAAAAGCAGGAACAACAAAATGGTCGCCTAAAGCGCCAGACAGCGCACGCTCGGCACGCAGAGGCGACAGGTCGAGCCGGAGCAGAAGGTTATTGAGGAGGGTCTGGGCAAACTCGCGTAGAAGCGTTTCCGCCTCCTGCCCGGCCTTGTCGGTCAAAACCCCCGCCACAGCTATTGGCAGGTCGGCCACCTTGGCGTTCATGGCGCGGATTTGCTCAGCGAGCTGACTTAGACGCTTGAATTCCTCCCGAAAACCTTCTGCCTGCCACTGTGCGATAGCGATGCGCGAGCCAGCGAGGAAATGGGCAATCTGCGGGAAGAGCACGGTGTAAAATTGACCGAGCTGTTCTTCGTGGATTTCCTGCGGCAGTTCTCCGTTCGGGTGGCATTGCTTGAAAATGAGCGCACCGTCGAGGTCGCCGGCGAAGAATCGCTGCGGGTCGTCCGCGAGTGGCTGAAGCTTCGCGCAGAGGGCGGTAATGAGGATGTTCTTGCGTTCATCGCTCACTTTCTCTGCGCGGAGATATTCCTCCACTTGCTCCACAATGCGATCCACGGCGTCTTCCACCATGCGCGCCATGCGCCGTTGGGTCTTTATGTCCTTGAATTTTTCACCCAGCGCGTCCGAGCCGATGGAAACCACGAGATCGCCTATAAGGCTGGCGGCGGCGGCAAAGAAGCTCATACCGCACCGAATACTATGTCGTCGCCAAGCGCGTAGCAAGCATAGCGTCAAATCAGAAGCCGCTAGCTGGCTTATTCAATTCCGTGCCCGACCGCTGAGTATGGGCAGGAACAGCAACCGCACGTGCATGGCCTCGGTGAGGGGAAAACGCCGTCCTTGCAGTTGGGGCAAAGGGCTTGCGAAGTTGGTGGAAGCGAGCTTGGTGGCGTGGCGCAGGACATTGGAGCCAAAAGACATGGGAGTCTAGCTAACCACCTGTATTTTCAGAGAGTTCAAAAGCATTTTGCCGGGAATAAACGGTCGTTTTCTTTTGAAAAACGGTCGTTTGTTTCTGCCAAACGACCGTTGGACGCGGTTTAACGGCTGTTGGAAGCCGGCAAACGGTCGTTGGCGGCTGCCACACGGTCGTTTGTTGCGCGGCAACGGTCGTTGGAAGCGAGCAAACAACCGTTTGAAGCTCTCCAACGACCGTTGGAATCCGTCAAACGACTGTTGGCGCGGAGGCAACGACCGTTTCCTGCCGGGCAACGACCGTTTGGACTGTTCCAACGGTCGTTAGAACGGATCCAAATGTCGGCCCGCAGGATGAAAATGCCGCCGCATTAGACGCGAAGACTGGAGGAACGGCAACTGCGAGTGCATGGCGTTAGCAACAGGAAAACGTCATCCTTGCAGCGGGGCCGCGGGCGGTCACTCTCGCGAGAGTAACTCGATCATCAGCCGCACGCCGAACGCCGTCGCGCCTTTTTCGTGATGGGGCTTGGCGTCGGACACCCAGGCCGGGCCGGCGATGTCCACGTGCGCCCACGGCACCTTCTCGTCCACGAACGCCTGCAGGAACGCCGCGCCGGTCAGCGCGCCGCCGTAACGGCCCGCGGAGTTCTTCACCGTTGCCGCATCGCTCTGCACCATCTCGCGGAACTGGTCGCGCAACGGCAGCTCCCAGCACGGCTCGCCGGTCGCATCGGACGCCCGCAGGATCCGTTTGACCAACGCCGCATCGTTGCCCATGACGCCGGCGATCTCGTTGCCGAGCGCCACCACGCACGCGCCGGTCAGTGTTGCGAAATCCACGATGGCCTGCGGCTTCTGTTCGCAAGCGTAGGCCAGCGCGTCGGCGAGGATGACGCGGCCCTCGGCGTCGGTGTTGAGCACTTCGATGGTCTGGCCGCTGCGGGTGGTTAGGATGTCGCCCGGCCGGTAGCTCGTGGCGCTGGGCATGTTTTCGGCCGCCGCGATGATGCCAAGCAGGTTCACCGGCAGGCGCAGCAGCGCCGCGGCGCGCATCATGCCGAGCACGGCCACGCCGCCGCACTTGTCCCACTTCATCTCGTCCATCTTCTCCGAGGGCTTGATGGAGATGCCGCCGCTGTCGAAGGTGATGGCCTTGCCGACGAGCGCGAACGGTTTCCGTCCGGCACGGCCGCCGCGATACTCCAACACCATCAGCCGCGGCTCGCGCGCGCGGCCGACGCCGACGCCGAGGATGCCGCCGAAGCCGCCCCGCTCCAGCGCCCGCTTGTCCAGCACGCGGCAGCGCAACCGGCCGCGCGATTCGCGGGCGAGGGCCTGCGCCCGCGTGGCGAGTGTGGCGGGATAGATGACGTTGCCCGGCAGGTTGGCGATGGACTTTGTCCAGTTCACTGTCTCGCCGATGACCTGGCCGCGCGCAACGGCGTCAGCGGCGGCCTTCGCCTCGGCGGCGCGGACATGGAGGGTCGCAATCGCCAGCTTGGTCTTTGGCGCAGCTTTGGAAGGCTTGAACTCGTCGAAGTCGTAATGGGCCATCACCACGGCCTCGGCGATGACGCCGGCGCGTTTGGCGTCGCCGGCATCGAAGGCCGCTCGTTGGACGCCGATCTTGCGCAGGTGGCGCGTCGCGGCCGACACGGCGCGATGGAGCTTCGGCAGCGTGAAATCTCTTCGCGGGCCGAGGCCGACGAGCAGCGCGCGCGGCGCATCCAGTTTGCCTTGCGTGTGGATGACGCAAAGCTGGCCGGGCCTGCCGGCAAATTCCTCGGCGAGGACGTCGCGAAATGCCGGGCCGAGCGAGGCGGGTTTGTGGTTGTCGTGGAGCAGGAAGACGACCGCGTCGGCGCGCTCCACGGCGGCAGGGGTGGTTTTGGTCTGGAGTCTCATGGTTGGCGGGATTATAAGCCGCGGGCGTCATCATGCAAAGGATGCTGTTCATTGCTGCAGCCGTCGTCGCCGCCGCGTCGGCGTCGGCTCAAATCGAGCTGACTTCGCGTGTGACCCGCGTGACGGTCTTCGCGAGCGGCGGGGCGTGGGTGGAGATGGAGGGCGCGATGCCGACGGCGACCGGCCCGGTGTGCTGGCTGGATCTGCCGTTCGATGCGCTGCGCCGGTCGGGCCGCGAGGTGCAGGTGGAGTTGTCGCCGGCCAGCTTGTTCGACGGGCCGGGGCGGCTCGGCACGGTGGCGCAGCAGCGGAGAGTGACGGCGCGGGACATCGCGGGGCTGCTGGCGGCCAATGCCGGCACCACGGTGGAGATTGGCGCGGGGACCAACGGGCTTTTCCGCGGCCGGTTGCGGCTCGCCGGGGAACTGGCGCTGATCGAGGAGGCTACCAACCGCACGGTCGCCGTGTCGGTGGCCTCGGTCTCGGTGGTGAGGCGGCTGGACGGGCCGTTGCGGACGGAACACGAGGTGGCGGAGACGATGCCGATCCTGCTGGCGCGCTGCGTCAACACCAACGCGCCGGGGCCGCTGCGGCTCAGCTACTCGTTGCCGGATTTGCGGTGGTCGCCGGCTTACGAGTTGGCGACGAACGGGGCGGCGACGGCGCGGCTGACGTTGCGGGCGCGGATCGAGGGCAGCGTGCCCGGACTGGGGCAGACGAGGGGGCGGTTTGCCCTGGCGCCAAACGGGCCGGGCTGGGAGGTGGCAGAGGTGGGGCAGGGGAGTCCGGTGTTGTTTGAGGAAGACGTGCCGTGCGAGCGGCTCGCGCAGGTGGTGCTGCTTGACGACCCGAAGGCGCCGGTGATGGCGCATCCGGCGCTGCGGCTGGCGAACCGCGGCGCGCAGCCGTGGCCGGCGGGGCCGGCGGGCCGGCTGGCGATGCCGTTGACGCCGGCCGGCGGCTCGGCGCTGGTGGTGTTGGAGGAGGCGGCGCCGTTGCGGGTGGATCGCCGCGTGAAGGAGATCAGCCGCCGGCCCGCGGCGGATGGCTCGGCGCGCGAGGAAGTGCTCGCGGTGGGCAGCGTGACGCTGGCGAATCCGTCGCCGTGGCCGGTGCGGGCGCTGGTGTTGCGGGCTGCGCCGGCGGTGGTCGAGGAGACGTCGCCGCGCGCCGTGGAGGAACGGGACGCGGCTGGCGGGCGATGGTTGCGGTGGGAGATGGACGTTCCGGCCGGCCGGCCAGTGACGCTGGAGCTTCGCTATCGCACGGTGACCGGAGCGCAGCCGGCGGCGGGAGAGACCAGGACGCCCCGCTGATTTCCGTCCGGAACTTCTGCGCGGGCGCAGACTATTTCTTCTCGTCCTTGATCGGACGGATCTCTTCGAACGCCTTCTTGAGCGTGGGCGGGTTGAGCTGCTCGGCGATGATCTTGCCGTCGCGCAGGACTTGCGCGCCGTGGCCGTTGATGACATCCCCATGTTTGTAGCCGCCGTCATACCACTCGTAGCGTGACGCCCCCACCGCATCCGTTTCGATGACCTTCGTCTCCAGGGACTTGAGGTCCACCTGCTGTTCAGCGCCGAAGGCGCGCTCGCGATAGGCGTCCGACCCGCTGCCCATGTGCGACTTGACGACGGCCCAGCGCAACGTCAGGCCGTTGATCTGTTGCGGGGTGAGGTTCTGGATGGTGATGCGCAGGGCGCGGCCGGCGACAACGTTCTGCGAGTAGTAGCCGCCGGAACCTTTCTTCGTGTTGAGCGGTTGGACGGTCACTTGGACCGGGCTGGCCAGGCTGGATTGCGCGGACGCTGGCCATGCCGCGCCGCAAAACACAAGCAGGCTGGTGAGAACCGAAAACCGTTTCATGGGGGATCCTCCTGTTCGCACAACGGCAGTTTGCTGCAACCGCGACGGGCAGTCAAGGGCCGGCCGTCAGCGGCTTTCAGTGATGATGCTTCGGCCGGAACGGGCCTTCGATGCCCCACGTCTGTTCGTAAAGATAGTTGCCGATGAAAAACAACAAGACCAGCGCGACCAGCGCCAGCAGGGGCAGCAACAGCTTCTTCATGTCAGTTTCGCAGCATTGACAGGACGCGCCGGCGATTCCTACAGTCGCCCATGCTCTGCGACTACCACATGCACACGCGCCTGACGGACGCGCAGGGCGAGCCGCGCGACTACGCAGCGCGGGCGGTGGCCGCCGGCGTGGCGGAAATAGCGTTCACCGACCACATGCCGTTCGTCAAGCGGTTTAGCGACTGGCACATGCCGATGGCGGAACTGCCGCGCTATGTCGGCTGGATCGAGGAGGCGCGGCGCGAGTTTCCCCAGGTGAAAATCCTGCTCGGCATGGAGCTGGATTACCTGCCGGGCATCGAGGGGGAGTTGCGAGACCTGCAAGCCCGTTACGAATGGGACTTCTTCCTCGGCAGCGTCCATCATATTGATGGATGGAACTTCGACGGCCCCAACGGCGCGCGCGAGTGGGCCGCCCGCGACGTGGATGCGGCGTGGGAGCGATACTTCCGGTTGCTGGCCGACGCGGCGCGGACGGGCCTTTACGACTCGATGGCGCATCCGGACCTGCCGAAGAAGTTTGGCTTCCGCCCAAAGCGCGACCCGCGGCCGCTGTATGAACCCTTCTTGCGCGCGTGCGCCGGGACGGGCGCGGCGATTGAGATCAGCACCGCCGGGTTGCACCGGCCGTGCAAGGAGATGTATCCGTCGCTGGAGATGCTGAAGATCGCCTGTCCGCTCGGCGTGCCGATCACCTTCGGCAGCGACGCGCACCTGCCGGAGCACGTGGGCCGCGACCTGGACAAGGCCGTCGCGCTGGCGCGCGAGGCGGGGTATTCGCAGTTCTGCCGGTTCGCGAAACGTCGCAGGTCTTTCGAGCCGCTGTAGCGGCGCGGCTATCGGCTGATGCCCCGCTGGCTGGCCGCGACGAAGACGACGAGGTGGTCGAGTTCCGGCGAGTGGGGGAGGTCGGCTTTGATCCTCTCGATGGCGCCGGGGACGGTGAGGTCGGATTTGAAAAGGAGTTTGAACGCCTGGCGGATGTGCTCGTGGACCTCGGGGCTGATGCCGCGGCGTTCCATGCCCACCTTGTTGACGGTGCGGACCTGCGCCGGGTTGCCATCGGCCATCATGAATGGCGGCACGTCCTGCACGACCTTCGCGCAGCCGCCGATGATCGCCATCCGTCCGACGCGGCAGAACTGATGCACCGCTGCCAACCCGCCAACAACGGCGTAGTCCTCGATCGTGACGTGGCCGGCGACGGTGCCGACGTTGGAGAAGATGACGTGGCTGCCGATGACGCAGTCGTGCGCGACGTGGCTGTAGGCCAGAAAGTTGTTGTGCGATCCGATGACGGTCTTCAACCCGTCGCCGGTGGCGGTATGGACAGTGACGCTCTCGCGGAAGGTGTTGTCGTCGCCGATTTCAAGGTAACACTTGCTGCCGCGCTTCCACTTCAGGTCCTGCGTCTGGAGGCCGACGCACGCGTGCGGGTAAAAGCGATTGCCTTTGCCGATGGTGGTGAGGCCGTCAAGCACGACGTGGCTGTGCAGCCAGCAGCCCGCGCCGAGTTTCACGCCGGCGCCGATGACGCAATACGGCCCGATCTCGCAGTCCGTCCCGACCTGCGCTTCCGGATGAACAACGGCTGTCGGATGGATGGCCATCGTCAATCGTTGACGAGGAACATCAGCTCGGCCTCGCTGACGATGTCGTCGCCGACCTTGCAGACGCACTTGGCGCGGCCGATGGTCTTGCGGGCGCGGGTCAGTTCGGCCTCGATGATGAGTTGGTCGCCGGGCACGACCGGTTTGCGGAACTTCACTTTGTCGGCGCTCATGAAGTAGGCGAGTTTGCCGAAGTTGCCGTCGCGGCGCAGCATCAGGATGCCGGCGGCCTGCGCCATCGCCTCGACCTGCAACACCCCCGGCATCACCGGATGGCCGGGGAAATGCCCCTGGAAATACGGTTCGTTGATCGTGACGTTCTTGATCGCGGTGATGTGGTCCGCGTCCACATGGATCACGCGGTCCACGAGCATGAATGGATAGCGATGCGGCAGCGTTTTCAGCAGGCCATAGACGTCCACGGCCGCTGCGCCGGTCACCGCGGCAACGGCCGGCCCGCCGGCGGCCGGCTGCGGCGCGGGCTTGGCGAGCGCGCGGCCGAGTTGCCGGGCGAGGTCGCAGTTGGCCGTGTGGCCCGGTTTCACGGCGATGACGTGCGCGGCAAGCGGGCGGCCGATCAGCGCGAGGTCGCCGATCACGTCGAGGATCTTGTGGCGGACGAACTCGTCGGCGAACCGCAAGCCGCCGTTGGTGAGCACCGCGCCGCCCTGGATGATGTTGCCGGTTTCCAACGAGCCGCCCTTGAGCAGGCCCGCTTTCAGGAGCTGTTCGCAATCGCGATACGGGCAGAAGGTCCTGCACGGGGCGATCTGTTCCTCGTAGGTCTCGCGGTCAATCGCCACGCTCAGGTATTGCGCTTCGATGCCGTCGGCTTGAAACGCGATCGTGCAGGATACCCGGAGGCGGTCGGACGGCAGCACCACCATCATGCTGTCGCCGCTGCTGACCCAGATCGGCTGGGACGGTTGCGCCGGTTCGCGCTGCGCGTCCTGCGCCGCCATGCCTGCCTCGTGGATCATCTGCACGTAAGGCCGCGAGCTGCCGTCGCCCACGGGCGGCTCGTTGGCGTTCAACTCGACCCCGACGTTGTCCACGCCGCAGCCGCTGAGGGCGGACATGATGTGCTCGACGGTGTGGACGCGGAGGTTGCCCTTGCCGAGGGTCGTGCCGCGCGTGGTGTCCACCACGTTTTCGATGAGCGCCTCGACCTCCGGCTGGCCGTCGAGGTCCATGCGCTTGAACCGGATGCCGCTGCCAGCCGCGGCGGGCTTCAGCGTCATGGTCACGGCATTGCCGGTGTGCAGGCCGATGCCGGAGAATGACGCGGCCTTCTTCAGGGTTTGCTGTTGTTTGAGCATGAAGTTGTCCGTCGCCGGATTGCGAAATGGGGTTTTCGTTTAGCACACGGCCCCGGCGATGGCAAGCGCCGGGGCTTCGGTTCATCGTTGACCGCGAGCCGCCACCTGCCTCAGCGCGCGCGTTTCCGGCAGAACCGCTCGATGCGGTCGAGGCCCTTCTCGATGTTCGCCATCGAGGAGGCGTAGGAGAGCCGCATGTGCTTGTCGGTGCCGAACGCCTCGCCCGGCACGACCGCGACCTTCTCCTCGTCGAGCAGTTGCTTGGAAAACTCCATCGGCGCCAGCCCGACCTTGCTGATGTTCGGCATCAGGTAAAACGCGCCCTTCGCATTCACGCACGACACGCCGGGGATCGCGTTGAGCCGCTGGAACATGTAGGCACGCCGCTTCGTGTATTCCGCCAGCCACGCCTTCAGGTGGTCTTGCGGCCCCTGCAACGCCGCCACCGCGCCGGCCTGCGCGAAGCTGGTCGGGTTCGACGTCGAGTGGCTCTGGATGGCGTCAATGGCCTTCGCGATCGGCTCCGGCGCGGCCAGGTAGCCGAGCCGCCAGCCGGTCATCGAGTAGGCTTTCGAGAAGCCGATCACCGTCACTGTGATGTCGTAGAATTCCTTCCCGGACGACGCGAGGCTGTGATGCTGCGCGCCGTCATAGACCAGCTTCTCGTAAATCTCGTCGCTCAACACCAGCACGCCTTTCTCGATGCAAACGCGGCCCAACGCTTCGAGTTCCGCACGCGTGTAAAGCGAACCGGTTGGGTTGGACGGCGAGTTGAGGATAAAAAGTTTTGTCCGCGGCGTGATCGCGGCGCGGAGCTGCTCCGGCGTGATCTTGAACTCGCTCGCGTCGCTGGTCGGGATGATGACCGGCTTGGCGCCCGCCATCTTCACCATCTCCGGATAACTCAGCCAGTAGGGCGCGGGGATGATGACCTCGTCGCCGGGGTTGCACGTCGCGAAGACGACGTTGAAGCACGAGTGCTTGCCGCCGCAGGAGACGATGACCTGGCCGGCCTTGTATTGGATGCCGTTCTCGCGGCCGAGCTTCTCGGCGATGGCCTGCCGCAGTTCCGGCGTGCCGCTGGAGGGCGTGTATTTGGTCATGCCCTTGGCGAGCGCGGCGACGGCGGCGTCCTTGATATGCTGCGGCGTGTCGAAGTCCGGCTCGCCCGCGCCGAACCCGCACACATCTTCGCCGGCGGCCTTCATCGCCTTGGCCTTGGCGTCCACGGCGAGCGTCAACGACGGCGTGAGCACCTTGGCGCGTTCTGCTACGAAGTCTTTCATCGTGATCTTCTCCTCGGTCCAAACCTGCGTCGTGGCGACGCGGTCAGAGTTTGCCGTAGAACTGCTCGATGATCTGCTTGAAGTTGTTTTCGGCCACGTTGACGATGCCGATCTCGCGCCGGGCGTTCTCCGGCGAATCGGACGCGTGCGCTGCGTTGACCATCACCGACGTGCCGAACTCGCGGCGGATCGTGCCCGCGCCGGCCTTCTTCGGGTCGGTCGGGCCGAGCACCTCGCGGATCTTGCGGACGGCGTCAGCCCCCTCGTAAACCAGCGCGATGCACTTCGCGGTGCCGGGTTCCTTCTTCTTCTTCGGGTCGCACTCCGACGGGGCGATGCCGGCCATGAACTTCACGATGTTCTCGAACTGCTGCTCGCCGAACACCGGCCCGATCACGTCCCCCAGCTTTTTTGCGACATCCTCCGGCAGTTTGGCCTCCAGCGCCGCCTCGATGCCGGGCTGCACCTTTGCCACCGCCACGTCCTTCAGTTTCGTCCGC
>JACRKA010000186.1 GCA_016219905.1 Verrucomicrobiota bacterium | reverse complement strand
TCCGGCGTCAGGAAATTCATGTAGATGACGTCGTCCAGGCGGTTGATGAACTCCGGCGAGAAGTGTCCCTTTACGGCGCGTTCACACACCTCACGCAAGCGCCGGTTGCGCTGCTCGGGCGAGAGGCGCTCAACGACGTCGGCGGCGATCTCGCGCGCGCCGAGGTTGGAGGTCATCAGGATGATCGTCTGGCTGAAGTCGGCGGTCTGGCCTTGCGAGTCAGTCAGCCGGCCATCGTCGAAGATTTGCAGGAAGATGTTCTGGAGGTCGGGATGCGCCTTTTCGATCTCATCGAACAGAACCACGCCGCGCGGATTGGCCCGCACGCGCTTGGTGAGTTGCGCTTCCTGGTCGTGGCCGATGTAGCCCGGTGGCGCGCCGATGAACTTGGCCACCTCGTGCTTCTCCATGAATTCGGACATGTCAAAACGGATGAGCTTGTCGGGACTGCCTTGCAGCGCCTCGGAAAGGCATTTGGCGAGTTCCGTCTTGCCCACGCCCGTCGGGCCGGCCAGCAGGAAAACGCCATCGGGCCGCCGCGGTTTCAAGCTGAGTCCCGACCGTTCGATCTGGGTCTTGTCCAGAATGGTCCGGATCGCCTCATCCTGCCCGATGACCCGCGCTTTCAGGAAGGATTCGACCGCAGTGAGGTCCGACACGCGGAACGCCAGCAGATGCGTCGGATCCAGACCGGTGAGGCGCGCCACCACCTCGCCCACGTCCTCGGCCCGGACCTGTTTGGGGCCGGTGCCGTGCATGGAGGCGTGAGCGGCGGCCGCATCGAGAACACTGACCGCCTTGTCCGGAAACCTGCGCTCCGGCAAGTAGCGGGCGCCCAGTTCAACCGTCGCCGTCAACGCGTCACGCGTGACCTCGACCTGGTGGAAACTTTCGATCCGCGACGCGTATTCAGCCAGCAACTCAAAGGTCTGCGCGTTGGTCAGCTCCTCGACACGAACGGCGTGACAGACCGCCATCAACTCGGTGTCGGCCGCCAGCCACTTGCGGTGCCGGGCGGAGGTGCATTCGCCGATGCACTGGATGTCCCCGCGCAACAACGCGTCCCGCATCAGCACCAGGATCGGATCAACGCGGCCGGTTTCAAAACCGCCAAACACATGGTCGAAATCCTCGACAGCCAGAATCACCGGCCGGCCGCGGCATTGGCTGATCAGCCCAACGACGCGTTCCTGGACGTCTTCACGCTTGCTCGTGCCCGCCGTCAGGCTGCCCAGGCTGATTTGATAGACCACGTGCTTCGCGAGGCGGCTGTTGGCGAGGCCCAAGATGGCTTGGGCCACCCCCTGGATCACCGCCGTCTTGCCAACGCCCGGCTCGCCCATCAGCACCGGGTTGCGCTCCCGTTGCATGCACAAGGCTTCCATTATCTCCCGTATCTCGGCGTCCCGGAAACGCACCGGCGGCAGCTCGCCGCGGCGCGCCCGCTCGGTCAGGTTGCGGCCCAGTTGGTCCAGCAACGGCACGCCCGCAGCCACGGCCACGCTTCGCTGTTCGGACGGCGCCGCTGCGGCACGGCGCGGCGGCTCTTCGCGCCCGGCGGACGCCTGCGTCGCGGCCGAAGCGAGATAGTCCGCAACTTGTTTGCGGGAAACACCGGTCGCCTCCAAAGCGCGGGAGATCGCGGGGCTTGCCGTTTGGAAGATCCCGGCGAACAGATCCCATTCGTCCACAAGCCGGCTGCGGCGTCCCGCGGCTGACCGTTGCCGCGCCTGCTCGAAGGCGCGAATGCTCTCGTCGCGTTCCGCCGCGCTCATCATCAGCGCCGAGGCGGACAACTCGCGTTCAAAGGCGACCCGATCAATGGACAACGCCTGCTGCAGCGAACGCCACAATCCGTGGTCGAAACGGATCATCGCGAGCAGGAAATGCTCGGGGCCTGGCTGGCCGCGTTGTTCGAAAAACACGCTGCGAAGCAGAGCGCCTGCCTCCCTGTAGATGCCCCATGCGCGCGCACTGAATAGTTCGGACGCCATCGGCTCTACGTATAGTGAGTCGGCCGGCGGCAGACAAGAACACAAAACGGCCGCCGGTATCCGTTACGGGATGCTCTTGTAAACCTGCTGGATGTCCGCTACGACGCCTCCACCGCTGGATGAGAACTTCAGTCCGCGCCTCTCGCGCAGATGGTCCGCCCACGAACCGGCGATCTGGCTGACGGCATAGCCGACGAGGTTACCCGCGGCGTCCACGAACGGCGAACCGGACTCACCGTGCAGCAACAACTTGTCCACCACCAGGAAGCCCGCAATCCCGTCGCCTGCCCGCCTCTCCGCTGCGATGATCGTCGCTTCATCATACACCGGCAGCTTGCCCGCGGAATTCCGGACGGGCTTTCCATCCACGAAGCGAAACCAATAAAGCTTGTCGCCCAGCTTCAGTTTCGGCGCCGTCCGCTCGAACATCGTGGTCTTGTAGCTATCCGCAACGCGCAGCGATAACCGGTAAATCGTGAAATCATGCTCCGGGCTGTCCGCGAACTGTGCCAGATCGGCGAAGTTGATGAACCGCGCGCGATTGACTGCGGCGATGTTGTCCACGCGAAGGCCTGTCGCCAACCGGTCAGGCCCACGGCCTTGCTGAAGTTCGGGGATTGCGCCTTCGTGCGCGGTGAGCCGGTGATGCACCGTGACGTAGAAGCCCGGCTTCACCACGAAGCCGTTGCAGGTCACCTTGTAGCGTTTGCCGTTGGACAGCACGACCTCGGTGAGGCTCTGCGCTGAAGCCGCCCACACCCGCTGCATGACGGGATCCATCGCCTTCGCCTTGAACGGATCCAGCGAGAACGGGCGGCCCGGCAGCAGCAGCACGGCCGGGTCTTCGCCCGCGTCGCGCGCCCGCAAGTTGCCGGCGACCATGACCGCCGCCGTTGCCAGCGCCACCCACCACCACCGTTGTCGCATCCAAACGCTCATCGCTCGTGTAATCGTGGCCCGGCACTCTAAGACTCCACCTCGCGCTGCTCAAGCCGCGTCTGCCGCAAACCACTCCGCCAGGCGCGGATTTTTTCGCGTCGCAAAGGATTTCCCGTTGCGCCACCTGCCCGCCATGCTTATGCTGCACGCAGCGTCATGCGCCTCGACAAGCTTCTCACTCGTAATCGCGTCATTGACCTCCAGAGCCGCGACCAGAAAAGCGTGCTCGCGGAGATGGCTTCGCTGGCTTGCGAAGCCGACCGCAAGCTCAAGCACGACCGGTTGCTCAAAGCCCTGCTCGCCCGCGAGAACACGCTGACCACCGCCATGGGCCACGGCGTCGCCGTCCCGCACGCGCGCCTGCCGATGAAACGCCGGTTCATCCTCGTCGTCGGCCGCAGCGCGCAGGGCGTCGTCTATGACCAGTTCCAGGACCAGCCGGTCCATCTCTTTTTGATGCTCATCGGCGCGCCGAAGGAAAAGGGTTTCCTCCGCGTCCTCAACGCGCTCGCCGAGTTCGGCAAGGACGTGGACACCGTCAAGCGCATCCTCCACGCCGAATCGCCGGAGGAGGCGTTCAAAATCATCACGCGCACCTGGGGGCCGAGCACCGCGCGCGTGGCCACCACCCACGCCGCGTTGAACCGGTCGCTCATCAGCCACGCCGTCGCGCTTGGCCGCCAGCACTACATCTCCAGCGTGTTGCTTTTCGCCGACGCGCTGCCCAGTCTCGACCAGGCCTCGCGGCTGTGCGCCGACTACGACGTCATCGTCGTCACGCGCAACAAGCCCGAACAATACCGCAACGACCGCCGCGTCAAGGACGTCATCCAGATTTCCAGCGGCAGCGGCGACCGCGTCGGCCAGCTCAAACTCGCCATGCTGCTCGCGCTCACGCGCGGCCTCATCCGCCGCGACGAACGCATTGTCTGCATCGCCGGCCTGCCCGGCAGTGGGTTGTTGGACACGCTGGTGCTGGTGGACGCCGCGCGCGAATACCAGATGCTGTTCTCGCCGGAGGAGGTTCCGCTGCCCGAAGACCTGCGCCCCGAAGTGCTGGAGCGGGTCATCGGCATCGCCGGCAGCCTCGCCTCCGAGGGCCGCGAGGGCAAGCCGGTCGGCACCATCTTCGTCGTCGGCGACACGGAGGCCGTGCTCAAACTCTGCCGGCCGATGGTCATCAACCCGTTCCACGGCTACCGCGAGGACGACCGCAACATCCTCGACCCGTTCATGGAGGAGACCGTGAAGGAGTTCAGTTCCATTGACGGCGCGTTCATCATCCGCGGCGACGGCGTCATCATGACCGCCGGCAGTTACCTGCTGCCCAACGCTCCCGGCCAGGAACTGCCCAGCGGCTACGGCGCGCGCCACGAAGCCGCCGCGGGAATCACCGCCTCCACCAACGCCATCGCCATCGTCATCAGCGAGTCCACGCGCCAGGTCAGCGTCTTCCGCAAAGGCGCGATGATCACCGCGCTCGAAAACAAGGGCCAAGCCGCGCCCAACTCCGTCCCGCGATGAGCGACACGCTCCTGATCGTCGCCGACAGCGAGCGCGACACTACAGACCTCTGTGTCGGGTTGCGCATTAGAACCAGCGCGGTCTTGGCATTAGTTGTGTCTGTTCTGACGCTCATCGAGTCATTGCCTGCTGCCGAACTTCTCGATGGACCAGGCGAAAGGCACCGGTTTGGAGTAGCGGTGAACACATTGCTGGCGGAGGAGGATTTCAAAACGCTGGATGCCATTGCAGATCATCTGCGCGAAAAACGGGCCAGATTCCAGGATGGGACATGGAAGCTTCCAATGTTCTACGATGGGGTGGAAACGCCGTGGGAGACCGACAAGGACTCCGCTTGGCAGGAGTGGCTGGCGAAAATGGATCGTTGGCAACGCGCCAACCCCTCTTCCATTACCGCACCAG
This sequence comes from Verrucomicrobiota bacterium, assembly GCA_016219905.1. Taxonomy (GTDB): domain Bacteria; phylum Verrucomicrobiota; class Verrucomicrobiia; order CAIQCK01; family CAIQCK01; genus JACRKA01. The sequence goes on along the minus strand of JACRKA010000186.1, from coordinate 4,041 downwards.
TGGCAATGGCTCGCACGCTCACGGCTTATGCGTGGAAAGCGCGTGGAAATGAGTATGCGAAGCATGTGACAGCAGAAGGGTGGAAACTATTTGCTGAGCGCTTGGCGCAGGCGCGTGCCGTTCTCGATGATTCGGCCAAACGTCCCGCACGTTGCCCGGGGTGGTATCATGCGATGCAGGTCGTTGCGTTGGGACAAGGGTGGACATTGGCGGAATATGATGCCCTCTTCAACGAGGCGGTCGCCAAGGAGCCAGCCTATTACCATTACTATTTCGCAAAAGCTCACTATCTGTTGCCGCGCTGGCATGGAGAGGCCGGCGACTGGCAGCGATTTGCCGAGGCAGCAGCAGCCAAGGCTGGACCGTGGGACGGACCGGTCCTATATGCGAGGATCGTTTGGGCGACAGGGGACTGGGACTACAAACCCAAGGAACTTTTTCAAGCCGGACGCATCTCATGGCCCCTGATGAAGCAGGGCTTCGAGAACATTGAGCGCGATTTTCCAGGATCCAACTGGAACTTGAACAACTTCTGCAAATTCGCTGCCGACGCAGGCGACCGCGCCACGGCACGCAAGCTTATTGATCGTATCGGCGCCCGCTATCACGTCAGCGCATGGTTCAGCCGTGTGAACTACGAGAATTGCTGGCACTGGACCCATGCGCCATGAAGAAGATGTTCCGTATCATACTGGTCCTTTTGATTGTCGTGGGCGCGCTCGTTGTGGCTCGTCAAGTTGATGGCTACGGTCGAAACCGTTTGTTCCCCGCGGCCAATGCGGATGCTGCATGGCTCTGCCAAATCTTGATCTGGCTTGGCGCCAACCCCAATCAACAGGACCGGGACGGCGAAACCCCGCTCAACGTCGCCGCCATCCAAGGTAATTTGGCAACTGTGGCTGTGTTGCTGAGAAACGGGGCTCGCACCGACATTCAAACCGCCTACGGTCCCGTCATCTGCAGCGCCGCCCGCTGGGCAAAGACGGAAGACTGCATACGGCTTCTTCTTCGCAGCGGCGCCGACGTCAATCTCCCCAATGCGCATACGGGACAGACATCGCTCATGACCGTGTGCGCAGTTGGCCATTCACGCGAAGCGCTTGAGACCCTATTGGCATTTCGCGCTGATCTCGACATGCAGGATAACAACGGCCGCACGGCCCTTATGCACGCCATCTTGAAGAATGACACTGTGTTGGCAACACTGCTCTTGAAGGCCGGCGTTAACGTTAACCTGCAGAGCAAAGCCGGGGAAACGGCGCTTTCAATCGCCCATCAGCGAAATATGACGGACCTCATTCCCCTTTTGAAGACCAGTAGGGCAACGACAAACCTCGAGGCCAAAGCGGCACCCACCATACCCGCTGACAAGCTCAACAATCAGGATCAGTGGGCGCTTCTGACCGTGGCAATGATTGATCTGCTCAACGGTGACACGCCTGGCTTGCTCGGTTCCGGCCGCAGTCAGCGCCAAGCCGATGATAAGCTTAGCCGCGACTATGGCGTGGAGAACCGCGCCGACGCTATTGCGCTCCTCAATCAACTGATCGCTGCCGGCGATTGCAAACAATTTGACGAACTTGCCGCACAGGTCGGCAATATGCCGGAAACGGAATTTCAGAAATGGGTTGCGAACCAAGCGCCCGATCCCGTTCCAATTGTCCGCGCCAAATTGGTCCGCCGTGCAAAGACCGCCAAGGGGGGCGTCCTCGCGTGGGACCTTTGCCGGTGCGTCCATGTCGCCAGCCTTTCGGCAATGGCCGGATATCTCCCCGCTGATGAAGCTTGGCAGCGAATCCACACTGCCGCGGATCAAATGCGAAGCCATTTCAGTTCATGGCAGGAAATGGGCCAGAGCTTCATGCTTGGCTTCCAATTCGTGACCTGCGGCCAAGGTTACAAGTATATCCCGCTGCTTAAATACTTGTGCAACCTGAAGGAAACCAACAACCCTTGGGCACTTCATCCTTGGCCCGGTCGCCCCAAGTGATCTGAACTCTCGGTTGAAGGTTTTATGGACACCCTCTTGATCGTCGCCGACAGCGAGCGCGACGCGAACATGCTCTACGCCGCCGGCATGTTTGTGCCCGACCCGTTCATCTGGTTCCGCCACCGTGGCCGCAGCGCCGTCGTCATGAGCGACTTGGAAATTGACCGCGCGAAGAAACATGCCCGCGTGGATGAGGTCATCGCGCAAACCGGGATCAGCAAACCGCTGGAGGAGAAGCTCGGCCGCCGGCCAAAGCTTGCGGAAATCATCGCGGCCGTCTTCAAGCAACGGCGCATCCGGTCAGCGCGCGTTCCGTCGTCGTTTTCGATCGGGCTGGCCGAGCAACTCCGCAAGCACGGCATCCGCATCTGGGCCGACGACAAGCCGGTGTTCCCCGCGCGCGAACTCAAGCAGCCCGACGAGGTCCGCGCCATCGAGCGCGCCTTGCGCATCACCGAAGCCGGGTTGCGCGCCGGCATCGAGACCATCCGCGCCGCCCGCATTGCCAAAGACCGACGGCTGACACTCACCGGCTCCACGCTGACAAGCGAGTGCGTCCGCGCCGAGATCAACGGCGCGATGATCCGTCTCGGCGGCATCGGCTCTCACACCATCGTCGCCGGCGGCGAGCAGGCCTGCGACCCACACGACGGCGGCAGCGGCCCGCTCCGCGCCAACGAGGCCATCATCCTCGACGTGTTCCCCCGCGACGAAAAGACCGGCTACCACGGCGACATGACGCGCACCGTCGTCCGCGGCAAGGCCGGAGACGCGCTGCGCCGGCAGTTTAATGCCGTGCGTGAAGCTCATCGGCTCGCAATCAAGACAATCCGCGCTGGCGTCAATGGGCGCGCCGTTCACCGGGCCGTTCAGGGTGTCTTCGAAAAGCGCGGCTTCAAGACCGGCGTCGAACGTGGACGGCAACAAGGTTTCTTCCACGGCACCGGCCACGGTCTCGGCCTCGAAGTCCACGAGCCGCCGCGGGTCAGCGTCGTGCCGTCGCGGCTGAAAGCCGGCCACGTCGTCACCGTCGAGCCGGGCCTCTACTACCCCGGCACCGGCGGCGTCCGCATCGAGGACGTCGTTTTGGTGACAACGTCCGGCTGCCGCGTGTTGTCCAAGCTTCCGGTTACGCTTGAAATCTGACGCTGCGTCACTATTTTCGGGCGCAACAAACGAAAGGGATAAACGATGTTTTACGGACCGACAGATTTCATGTTCTTCATCCCGGCCCTGATCATCACGATCTGGAGCCAGTGGAAGCTGCGCTCGACCTACGGGAAGTATTCTCAGATTGAGGCAAAGAGCGGCCTGACCGGTGCGGACGTCGCCCGGCAAATCCTCGACGGAGAGGGACTCGACAGCGTCCCTGTGGAGGAAGTCGAAGGGCACCTCACCGACCATTACGATCCGCGCACGCGGAAGGTCGCCCTGTCCTCGGACATCTACCACGGCACCTCGCTGGCGGCGTTGGGCGTGGCGGCGCATGAGACCGGCCACGCCATCCAGCACAAGCACGCCTACGCGCCGCTGCACATCCGCATGGCCATCGTGCCGCTGACCAACTTCGCCTCCGGCATGGCGCCGTTGCTCCTGCTGGGCGGATTCATCATCCCGACCGCCTTCAAGTTCTGCCTCGACCTCGCGATTCTGGCTTTCACCCTGTGCGTGCTGTTCCAGGTCATCACGTTGCCGGTGGAATATGACGCCAGCCGGCGAGCGAAGGCGCGACTCGCCGGCATGGGCGTCGTCACCGAGCGCGAAGCCTTCGGCGTCAGCAAGGTGCTCAACGCCGCCGCGCTGACCTACGTCGCCGGCCTGCTGGTGGCGGTGCTGGATCTGCTGCGCTTCGTGGCCCTTCGGAACAGCAGCGACGATTAGGATGAAACCGGCCAACGAGAGAAGGCCGAAGGCCGAAACAAGGCCGAGCTCCGGAGGCCGAATTCATCTCTCACAGTGCGGGTGGCTGGCATTTCGGATTTCAACCTTCGGCCTTCCTTCGGCCTTTCTTAGCGTCACTTGCTCTCGCGCTCGCAGCTCCCCTCACCTTC
>JACRKA010000184.1 GCA_016219905.1 Verrucomicrobiota bacterium | reverse complement strand
GGAGGGATGGGGAGAGTTCATCTGAGGAGCTCCTTTCATGATGGTCGTGTTGGGCGAACTCCGACGGTGCGTTTTTATACCACGGCGTAGGAGCCGGGGAGACAAAGAAAAAGAGGGGCAGGTTTCTCAACCTGTCCCACTCCGTGCACAGCGGAAATCAAGGACTACTCGTCGTAGCCCTTCAACTCGCGCAGCCAGATGTTGCGGAAGCGGATCGGGTCGCCGTGGTCTTGGAGGCCGATGGGGCCTTTGGGGCCGTGGGGCTTGTAACCCGGCAGCTTCTTGTGACCCGAGGCGCCGAGATATTCGGCGTGGTTCTGGACGATGATGCCGTTGATGAAGGCGGTGACGGTGGCGGGCTTCACGACCTTCTCGCCGTCGAACTTCGGCGCGGTGAAGATGATGTCGTAGCTCTGCCACTCGCCCGGCGGACGGACGGCGTTCACAAGCGGCGGATACTGGCCGTAAATCGCGCCGGCGTGGCCGTCGGCGTAGGAGCGGTTCTTGAAACTGTCGAGGATCTGGACTTCGTAGGTCTTGCCGAAGAAGAACACGCCGCTGTTGCTGCGCTTCTGGCTGTCGCCCTTCGGCGGCGTTGGCGGACGCCATTCGAGGTGGAGTTGCACGTCGCCGAACTCGTCCTTGGTGAACATGTAGCCGGTCTTTGGCGCGACCTCGATGTAGCCGTTCTCGACCTTCCACCTGGCCGGACCGCCCTTGTCATCGCGCCATTGGGAGAGGTCCTTGCCGTCAAAGAGGACGACCGCATCGGCCGGTGGCTGTGCGGCGCCCTCGACGCAGGAACCGCCAGGAGTCACGACGCGCGGCTGCGGGCGCTCGGCTTGGTGGACGCGCCACTGGCTGCCGGGGATTTGCGGCGTGCCTTCGTAGCCGACCGGGGCCGGCTCGTCCTTGCCGGCGGGCTTGTTGTCGGCAGCCCGCGCGGTGAAGCCGGCCGCGATGACGGCGGCCAGCAGGGTGGCGGTGAGGGTGGGTTTGTTCATGATGGAATCCCGGTTCTTGCTTCAGCGGGGATATTGACGAGTGATCTGATGCGCGTCACGAAGAAACTTTGATTCAGAAGAAAGCCAGACATGCCCCGGTCAGCGCGGCGGCAGCCACCAGAGCGACTTCCAGTAATCGCGCTCGATGGCGTAAACGTCCAGCGGGCCGGCGGGGTTGACGTTCGCGGCGAGCACTCCGTAACGCTTCATCTCGCGGACCCACTCGATGCGCGGCTGGAAGCCGGGCATGTCGAAGCGTTTGATCTTGTCGAGGCTCTCTTTGCCGGCGGCGCACATCGCCAGCAGCTTCCGGTAGTCGGGTTCGTTGGTGTCGGTGAAGACCGTCACCGGCTGGCCGGTCTTCGGGTCGCGGCAGAGGCCCCAGCCGCCGGCTGCTTCCGCCAGCGGCGCGAGCAGAACGACCGACTTCTCCGGACGCGTGAGGTTGAAGACGATGTGGCGGCTGGTCTTGAGCCGCGGGTCGTTCATCTCCGGTTTCCAAAACGAGAGGCCGCGTTCGTCGGAGAGACTGCGCGGGAGCAGGCGGCTGAGTTCCTTGTGGCAAGCCATGCATCGGCGATCCATCACTTCCGCGCCGGCCTGGGTGGTCGGCCAGTCGGTGTCCACGTTGATCAGCTTGTTTGCCTGATAGCCGCCGACCATGCCGCTGCCGAGCGCGGCGTAGGTGCCGGGATATGGCGCGCCGGTCTCGATCCAGAGGCGCAACAATGTCTTCTGGTGGTCGCTTGCCTTTACGCCGTGGTGCGAGCCGTCGAGCATCGTGAGAATCTTGCTCGCGCCGGAGCCAAGCGTGCGCGGCGCGTAGTTGCTCACGGGCTGGTTGCGGCCGTCGGAGAACAGGCCCGCGACGGTCATCGTGTAGTAGCTGTGGCTGAACATCGGCCCGCGGTCGCCGCTGAGGATGAGTTTCGCCGCGCGCGGCCCGCCCTCGGCAGCCTTCTCGTAGCCGTGGCACTTCACGCAGAGCGCGTCGAGCACCGGCTGGATGTCGCGCGGGAAATCGTAGATGTCCGGCACGCCGGCGACCGGCTCGATCCGGCTCGGCGGCCGGCGCAGGGCCGCGAGCGTGCTGGCGCTGGCGGTCAGCGGCGCGCGGGTGCGGTGCTCGTGGCAGCCGACGCAACTGAGCGTCTCGCCCGGTTGCACGGTCGAGAAACTCTGCATCCGTTTCACCGACAGGTCGTCCTTGTCGAGCGCGACGAAGAACACGCTCCGCAGCGCCGGCACCTCGAAGTGCGCCGAGCCGTCCGGCTCGACCGGCACGGTGCCGAGCACGCGCTCAAGCGTGAACGAGCCGCCGTAGGTCAGCGGGTCCATGCCGCCGGTGTAATTGATCGGCTTCGGCAACGACTCAAGCACGAGCAGCTTCTTGATCTCGCCCGGCTTGACGCCCTCCATGTTGCGGCCGTCATAAACGTTGGCGAGCACCATGCGGCCAGCCGGCTGGTCGGCGGCGACGCGGCTCGGGATTCTCTCCTCGCGCGGACGCGGCATCAACGGGCGCGGTTCGTGGACCCAGCATTTGTCGAGCGTTTCCTCCTTTGTGAGCGTGAGGATCTCCTGCGTGTGGCCGAGGCCGTCCATCACCACGAGCGCCGAGCCGCGCGCGGCGAGGAAGCAGTCCTCGGAGAACGCCCACGGGTCGCGGAAGTTGTCGGCGCGGCTGATCGGGCGCGCGAACGCCGGCTCGTCGGGGCCGGCAGCCGGGTCCACGAGCGTGATGCGGCCCTCGTGCTCGGTGCGGCCATGGCCGGGCGAGAACGACGCGACGATCTTCTCGCTGCCGGGGACCGGCTTCGCGTCAATCATCAGAATGCCGGGGACGAGATTGCCGAAATAGACCGTCTGGCCCGTGCCGTCGGGATTCGCGCTCCAGAGATGATGGTAGTGGACCTGGCTGCGGTCCACGTATTCCCAGCGCGTGTAAAGGAGGCGTCCATCGGGCAACGGCCACGGCGTGTTGTCGTGCTCGTTGTTGCTGGAGATGGCCCGGATGTTGCCGCCGTTGGCGTCGCAGCGGTGCAGTGTGGCGACCTTCGTCAGCCAGCAGTTCACCCAGCGCTTCGCGCGGCTGGAGACGAACACGATGCCGCCGTCGGGCACATAGGTCGGCTCAATGTCGTCCCACGGCCCGTCAGTGAGCTGGCGTAGGCCGCTGCCGTCCGCGTTGATTTCGTAGAGGTGATAGTAGTCGGTGCCGCCCTTGCGGTAGGAGAACACCATCTTCTTCCCGTCGTAGTGGACCTGCGGGTCGCGCACGCCGCCGGCCGGGTCGTCGAGCAGCGTCGTGACCTTGCGCGTGCGGAGATTCAGCCGGCAAAGCCTGCCGCCGTCGCGGTAGAGCTTGCGGCTGTCGCCGAGTTCGCTCTGGCCGTCGTCCCAAGCGTAATAGCTGAAGTTCGCATACCAATGCTCGCCGATGATCTTGCGCACGGTGAAGACAACGTCCTCGACGCCCGCCATCGGCCCGGCCAGGAACTTCTCCAGCAATCCCTCGACCTCCGTGGTGATCTTCGGCGGCTGTGCATCAGTGCCGAGGCGCACATAGTCGTAGATGATCCAACTGCCGTCGCTGAGCGTCAGCGCGATCGAGTTGTCGCCCGCGCGCACCGCGCCCGCCGGCAACGGGAACACCATCGTCCCCGGCTTGCCGTGGTCGAACGGGTCGCCGCTGCCGCTGCCGCTTCCCGCCGGCACGCGTCGGCTGGCGACCGGCTGGCCGTTGACCGCGACGGCCATCTGCGCCGGCGTGCATGCCTCCGCCTGGCCCACGATGAGGAACAGCGGCCGGTCGGGCAGCGTCTCGACGCGGAAGTTGATGGTGAACGTGTGCGCCGTGCCGCCGGCCCAACTGTCGTGGTTGCCCGGGTGGATGTAGGGCCACGCCGCCGGTTTGCTCTTGCCGACGGTGAACACGACCGGCTTCCGATACTTCTTCGCATACTCCGGCCACTTCTCCTTCGTGAGGCCGAACTCCGCGCCGGAACCGTCCGGTTCGCCGATCTGGAAAAGCGTGACGCCCGGCACGGGGGCCGGCTTCGTGTCGGCTGCCGCGACGGCGCTGGCCGCTGCCAGCAACCACGAGCAGAGCAAACCAATTCCGCTACGCACCATCATCTTCTATCCCTCCGGTCACGGGAGAAACTCGCAGCGCCCGTTCAGGACGCACCGGAAGACTACCGAAACCGTCCGGCGACGGCAAGAGCAGGATGCCGCGGCGGGGCGTGCAAGATTTCCTGTAACATTTTCTCGGATGTGCTTCTGAGGGAGGTGTATGAAACCCATGGGAGCCGATCAGCCGATGACGGCAAACAACTCATGCCCTCAATGCGGCGGCCCGCTGCCGGCGGGTGCGCTGGCGGGGCTTTGCCCGGCCTGCCTGCTCAAACAAGGTGCCGCGGCTGACACCGCGCCGCCGCCCGGCGCAGCACCGTTCACGCCGCCGAGCGTCGCCGACGTCGCAAAACTTTTCCCGCAACTCGAAATCCTCTCGCTCATCGGCCAGGGCGGCATGGGCGCGGTCTATAAGGCCCGCCAGAAACAGCTCGACCGGATCGTCGCGCTGAAAATCCTGCCGCCCGCCGTCAGTCACGATCCGAAGTTCGCCGAGCGGTTCGCGCGCGAGGCCCGGGCGCTGGCCAAGCTCAACCATCCGAACATCGTCACGCTCTACGAGTTCGGGCAGGTCCGTAGCCGCCGAGGTGACGAGGCGGACTCAGTTGCCGCCGCCAATCCACCTCCTCACGTCGGCGGCTACAAAGAGATTGGCGGCCTTTATTATTTCCTGAGGGAATTCATGGACGGCATGAACCTGCGGCAGTTGCTCCACGCGGGCCGCGTCACGCCGAAAGAGGCGCTCGCCATCGTCCCACCCATCTGCGACGC
>JACRKA010000183.1 GCA_016219905.1 Verrucomicrobiota bacterium | reverse complement strand
GCGGCCCAAGAGTCGTCTGGAGCCGCTACCGTTTCAACGCCGGGCCGATGCCGTAGAGGTTCTGCATCGTGCGGATGAAGATCTGGCCGCGGCTGATGGCGGGCGAGGCGAAACAGGAGGCTTCGGCTTCGCCGAGCGGGTTCTTCGCGACCAGCTCGAACTTCGGCGACGCCTTGATGACGTAGGTGTTGCTGTCGTCGTCGAGGAAGTAGAGCAGGTCGCCGACGCGGACGGGCGACGGCCAGTGATGGCGGCCGAGTTGTTCGCGCCAGAGACTCTTGCCCGTCTTCGCGTCGAGGCAGCTCGCGATGCCCACGTCGGAGACGACGAAGAAGCGGCCGTTGTGCGCGATGGGCGACGGGACGTAGGAGACGGCCTTGAAGTCGCTGTTGTCGTGCCAGACGACGTGGGTGCCGGTGACGTTGCCCGTGCCGTCGGGCCGGATGCCCATGAAGTGGTGTTGCGGATAGCCGCCGGTGATGAAGACGATGCCGCTTTCAAACGCTGGGCTGGCGACAAACTGTTCGGTCGGGCCGTCCAGCAACCAGTGTTGCCTGCCCGTGTCGGGGTCGTAGCTCGCGACGCATTTGCTGCCGCTCAGCACCATCTGCATTTTGCCGGCGGCCTTGACGATCAGCGGCGCGCAGTAGGAGCGCGTGCGGTTGGGCCGGTCAATCCGCCAGCGTTCCTTGCCGGTGGTCTTCTCGTAGGCGACGATGTAGGCGAGGTCGTCCTGGTCGCAGTTGAGGATGACGAGGTCCTTGTAGAGCAGCGGCGAGCTGCAAAAGCCGTGCACGGACTTGAACGTGCCGGGCGATTTGCGCCAAAGCTCCTTGCCGTCCATGTCGTAGCAGGCGAGTTGCACGTCCGGGGCTTGGAAGAACGGCACCCACACGCGCTGGCCGTCAGTGGCGGGCGTGGAGCTGGCGAAGCTGTTGAACTTGTGCTTCTTCTCCGGCGGCGAGGCCAGCACGACCCGTTCCCAGAGCAGCTTGCCGTTGCGGCGGTCGAGGCAGAGCAGTTGGCGCTTGCCGCCGTCCTCGACGTAGGTGGTGAGAAAAATCCTGTCGCCCCAGATGGCCGGTGAGGAGTGGCCCCAGCCGGGCAGCGCGGTCTTCCACGTAATGTTCTCCGTCGCGCTCCAGCGCACCGGCAAGCGGGTCTCGTCGGAGACGCCATCGCCGCGCGTCCCGCGCCAGCATGGCCAGTCGCTCGCCTCTGCCGCCATCGCCGCAGTAAACGCGACGCCTAACACGATGAGTCTCTTGTGCATGGCGCGTAGTTTAGCGCGCCGGCGCGCGAAGTAATCAAAAATCTGAGCGGCGATGGGGACTGATTTGAGAATCTCTATTGAGGACTGGAAACGTCCTGTTTTTGTGTTATTGTTTCGCGCACAACCAAAACTGAGAGACCTATGCCCAACTTGAAGATCACTGCCTACTTGAAACCGACGTGTGGCTGGAGCAACGGCGTGCGCGCCGTGCTCAAGAAATACAACCTGCCCTACGTGGACCGGGACATCATCAACGACCCGGCCAGTTACGAGGAGATGATCCGCAAGAGCGGCCAGCCGCTGTCGCCGTGCGTGGAGATCAACGGCCAGATGCTGGCCGACATCAGCGGCGACGAGGTCGAGGCGTGGTTGACCCAGACCGGCCTCGTCACGCCGAGCGACGCGCCGGCCGGGTCGCCGACCGGCGCAGGCTGCGCGCACGAAGCGCCGCAGGCGAGCGCGGTGGATTTTCGATCCTGATTTCTGCGGGGGGACGAGCAATGCGGATGGGCATTGCTCAGTGAACGGGCCGCGGGGAAACCCGCGGTCCGCTTCATTTTCGAGCCGTCCCCCCGCCACTCCACGCCGGGACCTGGCGTCAACAGGCCAACGCCACGCGCCGGCTGGCGCCGCCCCAGTTGCGGAACAGCACGTCCCGTTTCCGCCGCGCCTCGGCGAGCGACTTGGTGCCGAGCGAGCGGCGGACGCGCTCCTTGGTGAGCCGGTCCGGATAGACGGTGTAGTGGACAAACCACGTGCCGTTGTTGTTCCAGAGGTGGTGGTCGGGGTTGGTGCGGTTCACCCGGACCGACAGCGATGCGATGTTCATGATGCGCAATGTCCTTTCTGGCTTCGTCGCGCGTCAGGAGGTCCGCCAATAAAAAGGCCGCGCTTCATCAGGAAACGCGGCTTTGGCGTGGAGACTTTTTGTTCGAAAGCACCCGCTCTCGCACATCGGACGGCGCTTCGGGCGCCGGCCAGCCACCGTAGGCTCTCCTGCCTCGGTTGGCAGGCCCGGCAACTCGCCGGGCCGTTCCTGATGCCGGCGAAACTAAAGCACAAGGTCGCGCGGATGGGAAATTCTTTTTTTGTCATAAGTTTCCGCTGGCCGGCAAGCGGCCGCGCGGTGATAGACTGGCCGCAGCCAAAAGCGATGTTCAGAAACTCCTTCATCCACATCCACGGCGTCGGGCCGAAGCTGGAGCAGGCGCTCTGGCACGAAGGCGTCGGCGACTGGCAGGCCGCTCTCGACACGCCGCTGGAGCGCATCGCCCGCGCGAAGGCCGACTGGGTCAAACGCGGCGCCGAGGCGGCGTTGCGCGCAGCGGAGCGCGGCGATCTCGGCCATTTCGCGCAATGCTGGCCGTCGCGCGACCGCTGGCGGTGGCTGGCCGAGTTTGCCGGCCGCGCGGTCTATCTCGACATCGAGACCGATGGCGGACCGATGGGGACGGGCAGGATCACGGTCGTCGGCCTCCACGATGCCGCGTCTCCGCAACCGCGGATGTTGGTGGCCGGCCGCGACCTTGACCGCGCCCAACTCGAGGCGGCGCTGGCACCGTTTGCGATGGTGGTGACTTACAACGGCGGCCCGTTCGATCTGCCGTTTATCCGCGCGCAGTTCCCCGGCATCCGGCTGCCGCCGTTGCATGTGGACCTCTGCCCTGCCCTGCGCCACGTCGGTTTGAAGGGCGGCCTGAAAGGCGTCGAGCGCCAGGCCCACCTCGACCGCCCGGAGGTGGTCGAGGAGGCGGATGGCTGGACGGCGGTGCTGTTGTGGCGGCGGCATCACGCCGGCGACGAGCGGGCGCTGCCGACGTTGCTGCGTTATTGCGCGGAGGACTGCGTCGCACTGGAACCGCTGGGCCGGCTGGCTTTCAACCGCCACCTCGACGCGCTCACGCTGTTGCCGGCGGGCGCGGCGCGGCTGGAGCCGATGGCCCGGCCACGGCTCGCGATGCCGTTCTCGCGCGAGTTGCTGGCGGAATTGACAGGCATCCATCTGCCGCGGCCTGCGCCGGTCCCGGGCGTTGTCCGCGAAACGCCCGCGCCGTGGCAGGCGCACGTCCGGCCGCTGGTGATGGAGTCGGCGCACGCGAAGGCCACGGAGTGGTTGAAGAAGAAGACCGGCCCGCCGTAAGCGCCAGCCGGCTGATTGTCATGTCGCAGTTGAAGTTGTGGTTGCGTTTTTTGCGGCGGCGGACAAATATCCGCCGTCGCACAACCTGGGGCTAATTAGGATGTCCACGGATCAAACCAGAAGCCGTTTCGACACGACCAAGATCAAGATCCTCTACCGCGAGCACGAGCGGGCGGAGGATCGTTTCCGGGCGCAGTTGACCGAGCTGTTCGCCGTCAGCAACGAACTGGCGAAGGCTGCGTCGCTGGACGACCTGTGCCGGCAGGCGATCGAGTTGGGCCGCAGCCAGCTCGGCTTTGACCGGATGGGCATCTGGTTCCTGGACGAGGACACGGAGGAATTTGTCGGCACGTTCAGCACGGACCGCAGCGGCCGGATCCGCGACGACCGCCAGCTCAGGCATCCGGTGGATACTTCCTCGACCGTCGGCGGGCTGATCAGCAAGAACATGCTGGCGATGCGCCGGCAGGAGGTGACGGCGCCGGACCCGCAGGACGAAAACCTCGGCCCTGGCACGCGCGCGGTCGCCACCCTCTGGGACGGCGCCAATGTCATCGGGTTCGTCACCACCGACAACTTCCTGAAACACGAGCCGATCACCGACCGCCAGGCCGAGTTGCTGCTGCTCTACGCGTCCATCATCGGCCAGCTCTGCATGCACAAGCGCACGGAGCTGGAGCTGCGCGAATGGGCCAACGTGGAGCAGGAATTCCACGCGAAACTGCGCACGCTCCAGACGTTGAGCAACGAACTCTCCAAGGTCGCCACCCTCGACGACCTGTGCCGCCAGGCCGTGGTGTTGGGCCGCTCCCACCTCGGATTCGAGTGGATGGAGATGTGGTTCGTCGCCGACACGCCGGACATGCTGCGCGGCGCGTTCACGGCGAACGCGAAGGGCGAGGTCGTTGACCGGCGCGCCGAAAACCTGTCGCTCGATCCGGACTCTCTGATCCGGCAGATCATCCGCGAAAACAAACCGCAGACGCGGACGCAGGAACTCCGGGCGCCAGCCACTGACGAAGACGAAACCGAGGTGATGATCTCCCGCGCGCTGGCGGCCTTGTGGGACGGCGAGAAGGTCACCGGCTGCCTCGTCGCGGACAATCTCCTCGCCCGCCAGCCGATCACCGAGGTCCAGTGCGAGGTGCTCTCCCTTTACGCCGCCGCTGTCGGCCACCTGTGCTCGTTGAAACGCGCCGAAGAGCAGCTCAGCCAGCGCGCCAACGAGGAGCGCGCCTTTCAACAGAAACTGCGCGCGCTGAACACCGTCAGCAACGAACTGTCCCTGGCGGCGACCGTGGACGACCTGTTCCGGCGCGCGGTGGAACTGGGCCGGACCGCCTTGGGCTTCGAGCGGCTCGCCGTCTGGCTCGTGGAACAGCCCGGCGCCAGTCTGCGCGGAACTTTTGCCATAGACGAACAGGACCGCTTGCGCGACGACCGCACGGTTGTCCAGCCCATCCAGCCCGACTCCCAGCAGGCCGAGGCCATGGCCCAGAACGCCCCCGCCGTCATCCAGCGCGAGGTGAAGTTCCGCGGTCCCGACGGAAAGATCGCCGGCTACGGCTTGCGCGTCGTCGCCGCCCTTTCCGACGGCGAGAAGATCGTCGGCTGCGTCTCCACCGACAACCTCCTCTCCCACCAACCGATCACCAGCCGCCAGAGCGAACTGCTCGGCGTCTTTGCCGCCACCCTCGGCCACCTCTACTCCCTCAAGCGCGCCCAGGAAGCGCTGAGCAAGGCCCACGACGACCTCGAACGCCGCGTCGAGCAGCGCACCGCGCAGTTGACCCGCGCCAACGTCGAACTCAAGCATGAGATCGGCGAACGCCAGCGCGCCGAGGACGGCCGCCGCGAACTCGCCGACCAACTCCGCCACGCGCAGAAGATGGAAGCCGTCGGCCGCCTCGCCGGCGGCATCGCGCACGATTTCAACAACCTCCTCATGGTCATCCGCGGCTACGCCGACATGGCCCTCGAAGACCTCAAGCCCGGCCAGCCCCTCCAGCGCGAAGTCAGCGAAATCCAAAAGGCCACCGACCGCGCCGGCACGCTCATCCGCCAGTTGCTCGCCTTCGGCCGCAAGCAGGTGCTCAAGCCCAAGGTGCTCGACCTCAACGCCATCCTCACCACCATGAGCAAGATGCTCCCCCGCCTCATCGGCGAGCACGTGGAGCTGGTCATCCGGCCCGGCGACTCGATCGGCTCCGTCAAAGCCGACCCGGCCCAGATCGAGCAGGTCATCATGAACCTCGCCCTCAACGCCCGCGACGCGATGCCCGGCGGCGGCAAGCTCACCATCGAGACCTCCAACACCGACTTCGACGCCGAATCCGCCAAACGCTACGTCGGCCTGCATCCCGGCCCCTACGTGCTGCTCTCCGTCAGCGACACCGGCGGCGGCATCGCAGAGGAAATCCGGCCGCACGTCTTCGAGCCGTTCTTCACCACCCAGGTTGACAAAGGCTCCGGCCTCGGCCTCGCCTCCGTCTATGGCATCGTCAAGCAGAGCGGCGGCCACATCTGGTTCTCCAGCGCGCCCGGCCAGGGCACCACCTTCAACGTCTATCTCCCGCGCATCCCGCGCGCGGCCGAGACCGTTCATGGCGCGCCGGAACCAGCCGGCAAGTCTCCCCGCGGCTCCGAGACCATCCTCCTGGCCGAGGACGGCGACGACGTCCGCGAACTGGTGACGCAAGTGCTCAAGACCAACGGCTACACCGTGCTGGCCGCCAACTGCGGCGCCGAAGCCCTGGCCTTGGCCGACAAACACCGCGGCCGCATCCACCTCCTGCTCACCGACGTCGTCATGCCCGGCATCAGCGGCGGACAACTCGCCGAACAACTCCGCGCCAAACGGCCCGACATCCACGTCATCTACATGTCCGGCTACACCGACGACGCCATCGTCCACCACGGCGTCCTCAACTCCGGCACCACCTTCCTCCAGAAACCCGTCTCGCCCCAGACCCTCACCCACAAGGTCCGCGAAGTCCTCGACGCGCCAGCCAAGCATTGATGCGCACAAGATTGTTGCTGCTGCTTGTGGTCGTGCTCTGCGCCTGCGACCTCCACGCCGCGGAAAACTCCCCTTCCCCACCCGCCACGCCCGACCGCGACCCCGCGTGGGCGCTGGCTTACTGCCAGCCGCCGATGACCGCCGCCGAAACGCGCGCGTTCATGAAGCGGCTCGCGCAGTTCGTCTTCGACAATCATCTCAAGAAGACCGACTCGCCCCAGCACGGCATGATCTACGAATACTTCTGGGTCGCCCGCAAAGGCCAGCCCGACCAGTTCGTGCAGGGCGAGGCCCTCGACACCATGCACGACGGCGCGTGGTTCGCCGCTGCGCTCGTCAACGCGCATCGCGCCACCGGCGATCCGTTCTACAAGGAATTCCTGACCAAGTGGGTGCTGCCCTTCTACTGCAAGATGCTGAACCACTCCGACACGCTCTTCAGCGCCAAGCGCAACGACGTGCGCCCGGAAGGCAGAAAGATATGGAGCCAGAACAAAGAATGGCTGTTGCAGGAAGGCGAGAAAGGTTTCGTGCCCTACTGGTGGGATGATGGCGGCTCCGCCAGCCTCGAACGCCGCAACAAAAAGACACCGCTCGCATTCTTCCCCTGCACCGACCTTCTCGCCGGCCAGCCCAACCCGCAATTCCTGCTCAGCGGCTACTCCCACGGCTCCTCCAACCACATGGCCCAAGACCTCGCCGTCATGCTCCAGCAAACGTGGCTGCTTCTGCGCGACTCGCCGGAAGACGCCGACAAGAAACTCGCCGCCGAAGTCGCCGAGGCCGCAAAGAATCTCCACGAGTGCCGCATGAGGCACTTCAACCATATCCCGATGTGCTGCGCCGCGTTCGGCCTCACCAACGCCAACGCTGACGAACTCAAGCGCGTGCCCGACCAGAGCGGCAAGGACACTTGGAAGCCAACCAGCCACTGCTATCGCGCGCTCTATGACTTCAAGCCCGGCGAACGCCGCTCACTGCCCGGCTTCGCCGATGACCAGCAGTATCGCTACTATTTTGGAATCGCCAAAGTAGGCGCCGAGGTAACGAGGCGGACGGCACCCGCTCAGCCATCAAGTCCGCCTCCTCACGTCGGCGGCTACGTTCTGCCAAAGGCGCTCGCCTTCAAGACCATCTACGACGCCTACACCGAGCCGATGCTCTATCGCTGCTACAGCGACGATGCCGAGCCGCCCGCCGGCCTCAACAAGTTCGACCTGCATCCGATGAACCTCCGCGACGGCCGGCTCGAAGATTATCGCTCCGACCGCAAAGGCCCGTTCAAAGGCCCGCGCCCCATCGGCTCACGCATGGGGCCGCAGAACATGATCTGCTGCGGCTGGGCCTTGCAGGCGTTGCGCGCCCATCCCGGTGTCTGGGAGGAACGCTACAAGAACGAATTCAGCCAGGACGCGCGCGTCTGTTTCGACGCCGAACCGGCGCGCGTCGAACTCGGCGGTCTCAAGCTGGCCCTCCGCAGCACAAGGTTCGCGTTGGAACTGGAAGTCGAGTGCAACGCCGCCGAGGCGACCGTCAGAATCTTCAGCCGCCCCGACGCGCAAGGCACTCACGCCATTATCACCGTGAAGAAAGACAAGAGCGTCACCGCCGCAAATGACAAAGGCCAGCCGTTGCGCCTCGAATCACGGATCACGAATCACGAGTCACGTTTCACGTTTCACGCCTCACTCCCCTACACCGTGGGCAAAGACCAAACCGCTGCCTGGGCCAATGGCGTCGAACACGGCCGTTACTCAATCCAGGTCGGTGACGCGACGCGCAACTTCCACCTCGCCAGCAGCGAACGGCTGGTGACGATGTGGTTGGAGCACGAACTCGCCGGCGGCCTGCGCACGTGGGAGGCGATCTTCAACAAATACGGCTACATCCCGACCGGCATCGGCAACGGCGACTGCGGCATCGGCGTCTCTTGGGACGCCTTCTCCGACAACGGCGGCTACGCCCATCTCCTCAGCGCCGCCGCGCAGTGGCTTATGTGCCTCGAAGGCAAACAGGATTGGAAGCTGCACCTCTCGGGCAGCGCGAAGTGACCGCCGCCTCTTGCCTCACAAATGCCCGCGTTGCATATAGCGCCGGCAACGCCCCTCGATCGCCTTCACGTAACGTTTTGTCGAGCCAAACGTGATCGCCTCGATGAACTTGTCCGCGTCGAGCGGCTTCGAGCCGTTGGCCCAGCGCAGCGCGTTGCTGCGGCCGGCGTTGTATTCGGCGAGGGCGAACGGCACCGGACGGGACGTGACGTTCGTCCAGCGGTCCAGCGCGCGCCGCAGATACCAGCAGCCGATGTCGAGGTTCGCGGCGGGATCGAACAACGCGCGCGATTCGAAGCCTGCCACGCCATTGACCTTCGCCCATTCGCCCGCAGTGGACGGCATCACCTGCATCAGGCCGATCTCGCCTTTCTTGCCGCGCACGTCCGGTTCGAACCGGCTCTCCTGCCACACAACGGCCTTCACAAGAAACGGGCTGAGGCCGTGCTTCGCCGCTGCCCCCGTGATCACCGCGTCAAACCGGTGGTCGTGCCAGTAGTCATAGACAAACCACGCCGCCGCCAGCAGCGCGCACAACACGCCCCCGGCCACCACGATGCCGCGCAGTTGTCGGCTCAGGCTCACGCGCCGAGTATGTCGGGCCAGTTTGGTTTTGGCAATCGCGCGCCGCGGTGATAAGCCATGTCGTGTGGGCGCCATCGCCAAGGTCATCGTGGACATCGCCACCGGACGCGAGTTCGACTATCGCGTCCCGGAGCGGCTGCGCGACGTCGTCCGCGTCGGCTCACGCGTCCGCGTGCCGTTCGGCCCGCGCGCCGTCCAAGGCCACGTTGTCGGCTTCGCTGAGCAATCGAGCTTCCCCAAGATCAAGGAGATCACCGACGTCATCGGCTCCCGGCCGTTGCTCGACCCACCGTTGATCGAGTTGGCCCGCTGGATGGCCCGCTATTACTGCTGCCCCGTCGAGAGCGCGATGCGCTGCGTGCTGCCGGAGGTCGTCCGCCGCGGCGAGACCAGTTTCAAACAGAACCTTCACGTCCGCCTGCGCGACGGCGTGGATGACGCGGCTATCCTCGGTTCGCGTGCCGCGAAACAGAAGCTCGTCATCGAAATCCTGAAAGCGAACAAGAGCGGCCTGTTCCTCGCCGAACTGCTCCGCAAGGCTGGCGTCACTGCCGCCGTCGTCGAAGCACTCAAGCACAAAGGCCTCGTCGAGGTCGGCGCGCGCACCGCCGAGCGCGACCCGTTCAGCGACGACGTGTTCGTGCCGAGTGATCCGCTGCCGCTCAGCGCGGCGCAGCAGGCCGCGCTCGACCTCGTGAAGAAAAGCATGGAGACGTTGACGCCACCGGTCGTGCTCATCCACGGCGTCACCGGCAGCGGCAAGACCGAGATTTACCTCCAGGCCATCGAGCAGGCGCTGGCCACCGGCAAGGGAGCCATCGTGCTCGTGCCGGAGATCGCATTGACGCCGCAGACCGTCGAGCGGTTCAAGTCGCGCTTCGCCCACAAGAAGTTCGGCACCGAGGTCGCCGTTCTCCACAGCAATCTTTCCAGCGGCGAGCGCCACGACGAATGGCACAAGATCCGCGACGGCCGCGCCCGCATCGTCATCGGCCCGCGCTCGGCGGTGTTCGCACCGGTCAACCCGCTCGGCCTCATCGTCGTGGACGAGGAGCAGGAGACCTCCTACAAACAGGAGGACGCGCCGCGCTACCACGCGCGCGACGTGGCCGTGGTGCGCGGGCGGTTGGAGAAGTGCGCGGTGTTGCTTGGCTCGGCGACGCCGGCGCTGGAGACGTTCTACAACACGCAGCCCGTCGCGGACGGCCGCGCGCCGAAGTATGGGCTGGCGGTGCTGCCGGAGCGGATTGACCACAAGACCATGCCGCGCATCCGCGTCGTGGACCTCCGCGAAGAGGCGCACAAGAAGAAGGCGATCTCCGTCTTCAGCACCAAGCTTCGCGACGCCATTGCCGCGCGGCTGGAGAAGCACGAGCAGGTCATGCTGTTCCTCAACCGACGCGGCTACTCGACCTCGGTGATCTGCCCGATGTGCGGCTTCGTCGCCAAATGCGGCAACTGCTCCGTCTCGCTCGTCCATCACCGCAAGGAGAACGTCCTCAAGTGCCATTACTGCGGCCATCACGAAGCGCCGCCCGACCGCTGCCCCAACCCCGCCTGCCGCGCGCCGGAGATCAAGTTTTCCGGCGTCGGCACCGAGAAGATTGAGGGCGCCGTCGCCAGGAACTTCCCGAAGGCTACTGTCGCGCGAATGGACTCCGACGTGATGGTCCGCAAGGAACTCTACAAGGAGATCCTCGGCGACTTCCGCACCGGCAAGATTGACGTGCTGGTCGGCACGCAGATGATCGCACGCGGGTTGCACTATCCGAACGTGACGCTCGTCGGCATCATCTGGGCCGACATGGGGCTGCACATGCCGGACTTCCGCGCCGCCGAGCGCACGTTCCAGCTCATCGTGCAAGTCGCCGGTCGCGCCGGCCGCGGCGAAGTTGAGGGCGAGGTCGTGGTGCAGACCTTCACGCCGTTTGCCGACGCGATCCGCTACGCGCGCCAGCACGACTACGCCGGGTTCTACCAGCACGAGATGGAGTTCCGCCGGCAGTTTGAGTATCCGCCGTTCACGCGCGCCGTGGCGCTGCTGTTCCGCGGACGCAACGAGGAGAAAGTCCGCCGCAACGCCGAGGCCCTTGGAGAGCAGTTGCGCGCGCAGGTCGAGAAGTTCGCCCATGTCGCCGGCCCCGCGCCCGCGCCGATGGCACGCATCCAGGGCTTCTTCCGCTACCAGATGCTGCTGCGCACCACGCAGATCATGAAGCTGACCGACGCCGTCACGAAGACGCTGGCCGCCGCGAAGCTGCCCACCGATGTGAGCGTGGCCGTGGATGTGGACCCCGTGTTCTTGATGTGATTGAAGGCAGTTCGCGTCCCCCGTAGGCGCTGACTTAAGGAGGCAAATCTCCGCAAAGTCACTCAACTATCACGCCTCCTTACGTCGGCGCCTACTTCAACAATTACCATTCACCACTCATCATTCAATCCGCGACCTCAGTGCATCATCTCTTCGAGAACTTTGCGGTCGAGGCCGAGCTTGCCCATCTCGCCGCGAACTTTCTCCCTCTTCGCTTCATATTGTTGGCGGGCGAAGTAGCTTACAGAGTTCTGGTTCTGCACTTGTTGAAACACTGTGATGAAATCAACCATCGCGGCGCGCAAATCGCGAGTTCGTGAGTCCAGTTTGGGCAGCAACCAATTCAGGCGATCATTTGCCAGCTTTAGTATCTCCGTCGGCACCGTCACGGTCAGTTTGAAGCGGTTTCTCATGCTGTAGGAATTCGACAGCGAGGAAGAACCCGGCGGCCGATTTGGCTGATCTTCTTCTAGCGTGTTTTGGAACGCGCCCATCAAAGGCCCCATCGCTGCCACAAGTTCATTGAGCGAAGCCTTCAAGCCCAGCGTTAATGGCACCCGGCCGCTTCCGACTCGCAGCATGAACTCCGCCGACAAATGATTCGGAGCGAGCTGCAACACTTGCTGCATTGTCTGCATGACTCCCGGGCTCCGCAACGCCACCACCGGAGTGTTCGCCCCCATCGACCGCTGAAGCTGCGCAAACATCTCCATCGCTTTCGTCAGATTCGCTGCACGATTCACGCGAGCCACCGCCACCGCGTCGTCCAGCGTAGCGATGGAGAACAACTGCATGCTCCAGAGCATCGAGGGCGAATAGAGAATCACGAGGTCGTTGAGATTTTCTTTGTTGGCCACCGGAATGGCCACGGTCGTGCATTTCTCCAACATCGCGCCACGAATCTTCTCTGACACTGCACCCACCTCACGGATTTTGCCGTCCACCGTCACATCGCCCGTCATGGCGAAGCCGGGGTCAATCAGGATGCCGTCCAACAGCGACAGAAGCAGCACCGAGAACGCCCCGCCCGCCGAGCCGCCAGACTGCTTCGTGTATTTGTTCGAGTAACTGAACCCAATCCGATAGCCCGATTGCCAGATTGGGTGTTGCACTTTTATGAGATGCACTGCTTCGTCCATCGAAATCGCCGTGTCCTTGGCAATGTCCGCGCGAAAACCACAGGTGGTCTCCAATTGCGGACTCACAGGTTCAGCGGTTGCGATGATATCCTGCGCTCCACCCACCCGCTGGCCGTTGGATAACGTGATGATGCACAAACCTTTGACAGAACTTTGATTCCGGACCAATGGCTTTGCGTTCTTCTGAAGTTCCGGATCGGCGAGTGCCACGGCAGGTCGGGGAGCCGATTCTGCAACTTCAGCGGGAACAGATTCCGCCAGTTTTCGGGCTTCTGCTTGTTGGCCGTCGCATATAATGCCCAGCCGCTTTAGCCCGTCCTCTTGGGTTCGTCCAAAAATCCCAACAATTGCTTTCCGCAGACCTGGGGTCTTTTGAGAACAGTAGAGATGCGTGCTTTCGGCAGCATAGTTCCCGACTTGGTGGCTTCCACCGTCGTCTTGACCACTGCCATGGAACGATAAGTTGTCTGCGCCGAGCCGGCTCCATGTGATGCTCAACCCTTGTATTATGTTGCTAAACATCACTCCAATGCCATTGATTCCCCATTCGGCTGGTGCTTGACAGGTCTGTCTCCGGCTCCGTGACCGCCCATAGGTGTTTCCATAGATTCTTGACGAGGAGGTGCTGTAAATAGGCTGTATTGAACCAATCGCCGAGTTGGAAGCATTCCAACGAGGCATGTTTGATCCAAGAACCGGTGTCATGATCACATCGTGGGTCACCACAAACCCGATCAGCACCGCTGTCGGATCCGGCATATCTATGAAGAACTTCCCGATGTCCTTGCCTGCTGCGCTCAACTCTGCGAAAGCCAACGAGGCGGAACAGAAGATGGAACAAACAAGGGCGATGATGCGTTTCACGATATGGTCTCCTGCTTGATTGCCGCTCTGTTATCAAAGTGATGGATGAATGCCAAGCTTCGCCATACACGTTCTTCTCCGCGTATCTTCATCCGGGTTGCGCGCCGGAGAATGACATCTTCTGAGAGGACCGCGAAGCCAGCGCCAATCCCACAACACCGATGAGCACGCCGACGATGAAGAGCGGCCACGAGTAGCTCACGCCCTTGTAGGCATGGACGCTGATGTGGTCGGCGTCCTTGACGAAGGACCAATACCACACCGCAAACGCCAGCAGTTGCGAGCCGATCAACCAGGCGGAGAGACGAACCGGCTCGCCGCGGATTTCGCGCGCGTGCAGCCAGCAACAGCCGAGCACGAAGTAGAGGCTGATCAACACCGGCGCGAGCACCGGTCCATACCACGGCTTCGGGATCAGGAAGAGGCAATCCCATGTCCAAAGCGAATCGGGCCAGCCCGACAGCCACCAGAGGCCGACGTAGTAGAGGATGTCCCAGATGCCGAACGCGCAGAAGAAGCACGCCAACCGCGACCGGAGGTTGATGCCCGACAGCCATGCCACGGCCACCAGCATGACGATGGTGCACGCCTCGCGGATGAGTTCGATGTGCAACCGCTCCAGCGGGGGGATCGGGAAATTGGTTTCCACCGGGAACAACCGCCGCAGGTAGATGACACAGATGGCTTCGAGGATGCCCATCGCGGCGGCATAGACCGCCAGCCAGCCGAGCCGCTGCCAGACTGCGCGGGATGCGTTTGGAGCCGTCGCTGACATGGCGCGAGTCTATGCCGCATCCCGCTCTCATGCAATATGGCGGGTGCATTGATGACACTCTTTTATCTTGCGCGTGTCGCGGTTCTGAAGCATGGAAGCCCCAGGAGAACACCATGAGCAACCAACTCGAAACCACTTACCGCCCGCTGCTGGAGGCCGTCGCCTTCGCCGCGCGCGCCCACCGCGACCAATGGCGCAAGGACAAGGAGACGCCGTATTGCAGCCACCCGTTCCGCGTCTGCCTCATCGCCCGCGAGGTCTTCGGCATCACCGACCCGCGCGTGCTCGCCGCCGCCGTCCTTCACGACACCATCGAGGACACCACCACTGACTTCGACGACTTGGAGGAGAAGTTCGGCGCGGACATCGCAGCGTGGGTCGCTGCGCTCTCGAAGGACAAGCGCCAACGCGACGCCAAACGCGAGCCTGCCTACATGCGCCAGTTCACCGCCGCGCCGTGGCCGGTCCACGTCTGCAAGCTCGGCGACATCTTCGACAACCTGATGGACTCCGTCCACACCAAGCCGGAGCAGCAAGCCAAGACACTGAAGAGATCGCAGACTTACCTCGCGGCGTTGAAGCCAAAGCTATCAGCAAGAACGCGCAAGCCTTTCGCCATCGTCAGCCGTCTGCTGGCGGAAATTGGAACCAAGCAGGGATGACAGGAATCCAACGGCAGGCCGCAGCTTACCACTTCACCTGCACGACGCGTTTGGAGCCGAAGCGGTCCACGTAAAAGATCTGGCCGTGGGCGCGGCCGTATTCGTGGAGCAGCTTGGTGATCTTCACGTCGTAGCAGCAATACTCGGCGATCTCCATCATCCGGCCCTCCTTCCACCACTTGAGGGCCACCATGCCGTCGGCGATCTTCTCGCAGCCAAGCGTGCCGGTCGCGAACGCATCGAGCGGCATCCGCCGGCCGATGACCTTCTCCAGTTCCACCAGCAGGTCGAACGTCGGCGCCTGGCGCAGGTCGAGCGGCGTGTAACCCGCCAGCACTTCGTAGTCGAAGTTGATGATGTTGAACCCGACGACGAGGTCGGCGCGCAGCAGCGCCTTGACCAGGTCGTTGATGTGTTTCTCGTCGAAAATCTCGTAGCTCTGGGTCGCGGTGGAGTAGATGACGCCGACCGACACCTTCATGTCGCGCTTCTTGTCCCAGCCGCCCACGTCCGCAGCCGACTTCTGCGTCTCGAGGTCGAAATAGACGATGTTCTTGTTGTCCGCCACGACGCCGAGGCTAGCGAACCGCCACGCCGCGAGCAAGGAGAACGCGGCGGCCTCCTGAAGTTTCTCGCTTCTCGTCCCCGCCGGCGCTGCTACACTCGCAACGCGTCGGAGGACGATCATGAGAATGCAATTCGCGGATTTTCGGAAGCTCATCGAATCGCGCCCGCAGCCCGTGGTGTTGCTGGAGGGACGGCGTGAGATCCCGCAGGAACACCAGGCGCGGATGGTGGCGCTGGCGGCGTATCTGGCGCGGGAGTTTCCCACAGCCATTTTCCGCAGCGGCAATGCCGAAGGTGCAGACGAGGCGTTCGCCGAGGGTGTTGGCGAAACGGATCGGGCGCGGTTGCAACTCGTGGTGAGCGGCAGCCGCACGGGCGCAACTCGCAGCCATGCAGCCGCCGCGGTCTATTCCTTGGACCAAGTGCCGGCAGACCGGTCAGAACGGTTGACCAGCGCGAGCAAGCTCGCCTCGCCCGCCAACGCGCGGTTGTTCGAGGAGGGCTACCGGCTGAACAAGAACCGGCAGTTGGCGGCCAAGGCCCGTTACCTGTTGCGCGACGCTATGAAGGTCATGGGCGATGAATCGCTGGGATTGGCGCCGGCAACGGTGGGAGTCTTCTACATTGATCCTCTCGACCCGATGGCCGGCGGAACAGGCCACACCATCCGCGTGTGCCGCCAGCAAAACATTCCGGTCGTCACGCAAATGGAATGGTGGACCTGGCTGCCGATGTGATTGGTCGCGTCCGCGGATCAATCCGCCTCCTTACGTCGGCGGCTACGTCCTACGCCATCTTCCGCGCAATCGAGTTCCACCAGCCGTCGTAGAGGTCGGCGACGTTCCAATTACACCCGGCGGTGCCGACCTTGATTTCCAGCGCGTCGCCGCCCACGGCGCCGATGATGGCAGCGGGCACACCTTGCGCTTTGAACTGCGCGACGACCGCCTCGGCGTTTTCCTTCGCTACGCTCAGGACGATCCGCGATTGAGCTTCGCCGAAGAGAAGCGCGTCGAGCCGTGTGCCGGATGCGAACGCGCTGAGATCCACTTTCGCGCCGATCAGTTCCGCTGTGTTGCGGGCGGGATGCTTGGAGATACAGCACTCCGCGAGCGTCACGGCGAGGCCGCCTTCGCTGCAATCGTGCGCGCTCTTCACCTGACCGCCACGGATGACGTTCAACAAGGCGTCTTGGAGCCTTTTCTCGTGCGCGAGGTCGAGGCGCGGCGGGAGGCCGGCTTTGACGTGGTGGATGCGCTTGGCGTATTCGCTGCCACCGAGGCCGAGATAGGGGTCGGCGGTGTCCACGGCGTTGCCGGCGAGGATGATGACGTCGCCGTGGTTCTTGAACCACTGCGTCGTGATGTGGGCGATGTCATCAATGATGCCCACCATGCCGATGACCGGCGTGGGGTCAATCGCCCCGGTCGGGCTTTCGTTGTAGAAGCTGACGTTGCCGCCGGTGATCGGCGTGTTGAACGTGTTGCAGCCGTCGGTGATGCCCCGTGCAGCCTCGCGGACCTGGAAGAAGATCTCCGGCTTCATCGGGTTGCCGAAGTTGAGGTTGTCGGTGCTGGCCAGCGGCCGGCCGCCGGAGCAGACGATGTTGCGGCATGCCTCGGCCACCGCTGCCGCGCCGCCGGTGTAGGGGTCGAGGTAGCAGTAGGTGCCGTTGCAGTCGGTGGTGATGGCGAGGTAACGGTCGCTCTTCGGCGCGGGGGCCTTCGGGTCAACCTGGAACGACTGCGGGCGCGGCGGCGTCAACTTGAGCCGCACGACGGCCGCGTCGCTGCCGGGGCAAACGACGGTGCGCGTCTGGACCATGTGATCGTATTGGCGATAGACCCAGTTCTTTGACGCGATGGTCGGCGAGGCGAGCAGTTCCGGCAAAACCTTCTGCGGGTCGCTGAGCGGCGGCAGGTCGGCGAGCTTCCACGCGCGCGTCTTGGCGAAGTAGCCCGGCTCTTTGGACTCTCGGTGATAGACCGGTGCGTCGTTGGCGAGTTTGGCGGCGGGAATCTCGGCAACAACTTTGCCGT
>JACRKA010000182.1 GCA_016219905.1 Verrucomicrobiota bacterium | reverse complement strand
GCCACGTAAAGGTCGAAATCCACCAGATTGTGCGCCGCCCACGCCGCCAGCCCGACCCAAACCGCCCACGTCATCGGCTCAAACCGTCCCGCCCGCAGCCGCCGTGCGCCGCGCCACAACGCCGCGCCCCACAGCAACATGTAGCCCGCAAACCCGACGACGCCCGAATCCGTCCACTGCTGCAAATAATTGTTATGGGCCAGCCGCGTCCACTCCGCGCCCGCGGGCCGCAGTTCGCGATAGCGCAAGCCGAACGTCCCCGGCCCGCCGCCAAGCCACGGCGTCTCCGCGATCATCGCCACGCCCGCTTTCCAGTAATCCGTCCGCGCTTCCAGCGTCTCCACGCCGCGCTGGACGCCCTTCATCCCGAAAAACACGGCCCCCACCGCCATCAACCCGGCCAACACGCCGACGCGCCATCGCAGCTTCGCCACCGGAAACAACGCCAGCCCCGCTGCCATCGCCACCGCGAGCATCAGGAAGCCGCCCTTCGACCTCGTCAGCAACAAGCACCACAACATCACCGCGCCGAACACCGCCGCCGCGCCCGCGCCGATGAGCCTCGCGCGCCCGTCGCCGCCGGGCCGCGCCCGCAACCACTGCCACAGCCAACACACCGCCACCGGCCCGACCAGGATCAGATAGCCTGCCAGCGCGTTGGGATAAAACAATGTCCCGAACACCCGCCCCTGCCGCAGCTTCGTGAGCATGTCGGCCATCCGCTCGCGCAACTCCGCCGGCAACTCCGCCGCGTAACGCTCCGCGTCGCGCACCGTCTGCCCGAACGTCACGAAATGCTGCTGCAACGCCACCGCGCATACCACCACCGTCGCCGCCGTCAACGCCGCGATGCAGCCGCGAAACCGCGCCTCGCGCCCCGGCCACCAACCCGCGTAGAAAAACACCGCCGCCGCGCTGAAGTAGAACGCCACCCCCCACGCCCGCTGCGGCCACGCGCTCGCAACCGCCGCCGCCCACTGCGCCGCCAACCACACCAGCGGCACCATCGCCCAGCCGTCAAACCTTGCCCGGCACGTCCGCCAGTTCACCGCCGCATCGGCCACTGCCCAAGCCAGCACCGCAGCGACGGCAAAGTCCGTCGGCCACGATGACAGCCACCATTCGAGAAAGCTCTCCGGCTGGTTGGGGAGGATGAACAGCCCGCCGAACTTGATGGGCAGCAGGAAGACCAGCCCCCACAGCGCGCCATCGAACGTGCGCGCCGACCACGTCCTTGTTGCGCGCTCAGGCTCCACGCTCCACGTTTCACGTTTCACGCTTCACGCCTCACGTCACCACCGGCGCCGGCGCGCTCAGGCCGCACATCCGCAGCAGCGCCACCTCCAGCGCCAGCGACTCATTGACGTTGTGATCCAGTTGTTCCTGCACCTCCTCGATCACGGCCACGTTATCCATCGCGCGCTCCAGGCCCACCTTGCGCCCCAGCGGCGCGAGCGCGTCGCGCCGGTCGCGGTGGAACACCAGCTTCTCGTCCGCCTCCTGCGCGCACACCAACACGTCTCGCAGCAGCCACTCCATGCTCACCATCAACCCGCCGCGAACGCGCCGATAGTCCGCCTCCACCTGCGCCAGTCTCTCCTCCTCCATCTTCACATGCCAATCCTCGTCCTCCACCTCGCGGTAACGGTCGAGTTGCATCCGCGCCTCGACCTCCGGCTCGATCCGCTTCCGCTCCGCATCGAGAAACCCGCGCACCACGCCGAGCAGCCGATACGCCGCCAGCACCGAGCCGCTCTCGTCGAGCAACGTCATCAGCCCGTCCAGCACCGCTGTGTGTGCCGCGTTCACCTTCGCCTCCGCCGCGCCGAACTGGATGCGCTGGCCGCGCGACTGGACAGTTTCCAGCAACTGCTCCGGTTGCGCCGTCAGCAGCAAGATCAGCGACCGGTCCGGCGGTTCCTCCAGCGTCTTCAGGAACGCATTGGCCGCGTCCGGCACCAGCCGGTCCGCCTCGAACACCACGCCGACCTTCATCCGGCCCATTCCCGGCTTCTGGTGCAATAAGCGCTCCAGCTCGCGCATCTGCTTGATCCGGATCCGCCGTGACTTGGATTCGGCGAACGCCCATTGCACGTCGGGATGTTGCCCGCCCGGCGGCGAAGTTGCTTCAATTTTCTGGCACTGCGCGCACTGGCCGCAACCACCCTGCTTCGTCGCTGACTCGCAGTTCACCGCCTTGGCCAGCTCGCGCGCGGCCAGCGCCATGTCCTCCAGCGCGTCACCCGCGAAAAGATAGGCGTGCGCGAGCCGCTCGTTCTCCAAGCTGCGCTGGAGCACCGCCGCCACCGCCGGCTGCGACTTGGCCAGGTCCTTAAACGACACGGCGCACAATCCTCCAGATGGCCTGCTCCACCGCGTCCTTCGTGCCGCTTGCGTCCACCACCTTCACGCGCTTCGGCTCGACCTTGGCCAGTTGCAGAAAACCGTCCAGCACCCGCTGATGGAACTCGTCCGGCTCCGCCTCGAACCGGTCGTTCTCGCCGCCGACCGGGCGCACCCGTTTCATCAGCCGCTTGCGGCCCTCCTTCACCGGCAGCGCCATCACAACCGTCAGCCGCGGCAGACATTCGCTTACCGCCATCTGGTGCACCGTCGCAACCATCAACGGGTCCAGACCGCGGACCAGGCCCTGATACACCGTCGTGGAATCCAGGAACCGGTCGGAGAGCACCACCGCGCCCGCTGCCAACGCAGGCCGGATGACCGAGCGCACCAGTTGCGCCCGCGCCGCCGAGAAGAGCAGTAATTCCGACTCGGCACACATCCCGTGTCCCTCGCGGGCGTGTTTGAGCAGATGGCGGATCGTCTCGCCGAGCATCGTGCCGCCCGGCTCGCGCGTGACGACCACCTTGCGGCCGGCCTTCTCCAGCCGCGCCGCGAGCCGCTTGATCTGCGTGCTCTTGCCGCAGCCTTCGCCGCCTTCGAAACTGATGAACACTCCAGCCATGACTGCGGGCGAGACTAGGGAGATTGCCCGAGCCTGTCAACTGAGCGGTGGCGTGCCGTTTTGTCTTCATCAGGCAATGGCGGCGGCGTAGTCTTGTCTTCATCAGACGGTTCGATGAACACGCGCGAACAACCACCGCTGGCTTATGATGTCTCGGCGTATGAACTGGCGCCGCAGTTCCCGCCGGGCCTGCGCGAGTGGGATCGGCCGGACTTGGAGCGGGAGCTGGCCCGACGCGTTGCCCGCGAGAAGTCGCGCCGCGAACTGCACGTCTGCTACTACCGCATCGGCCATACGCTGGCCTTCCAATTGCCCGTGGCGGCCAAGCCGTCCGTGTGCGAGCTGCCGCAGGGCATTCCGGGCCGGAGCGATTATCCGTGGCTGACGTGGCTCGCGTGGGCGCTGGAGGAACGCTGGCGTGTGTTGCACGCCGCGTGGCGGCAACTCCGCGATGAAGAGGCGGGCGCGATGTTGCAACGCGAGCTGGCCGCGCTGGCCGGCTGGGAGAATTTTCTGGATGAGTCAAACAAGGTTTCGTTGGTGACCGGCCACCTCGCGGCGTGCCTCGCGCTCGCGGTGGCCGACCGTGCGGGCTGGCGGATTGATGAATTGCGCCGCGCCCAGGCCGCTGCCCGGAGCCTGGTCGAGCGTGACGTGTCGCCGTGGTTTCAGAAGACATGGGCCGCGGACGCGCCGCTGACACCGGCGCGGCTTCACAACATCCCGACCATCGCGCTCCTGCGTGCCGCGCAACTGGCCCGTGTGATTGGTCATCCGCAAGCTCCGGCCTTCGAGCAACGGGCAGGGCAGGCGGTCGGCGCGTGGTGCGCGTTGCGGATGGGCGAGGGGCATCACACTGAAGGAGCGGCCTACGATGGCTACCTGATGGACAGCGCGACGGAATGGATCGGGCGCGCGCCCGGCCGCAGTGATCTGGTCGCGACGACCCGGCCAGCGTGCGCGAGTCTCGTGCAACAATGGCTGCACCAGACGCTGCCGGGCCGGCCGGATCTGCACGCGCCGCTTGGCGACACGGAGCCGGAGATGCCGTTCTGGATCACGGCGATGCTGCGCATGGCGCACTGGCACGACTGGAAGGAAGCAGGTTGGCTGGCGCGGAGGTTTCCATTGGCGCGATTGCCAGCGGCGGCGCTGGCACTGGAGAACTGGCCGTTCCTGTCCCAAGTGTCGTCGCCTCCGGCCGCAGGCGTTCGCGAGTATCCGGGCGCGGCCACGATGCGCACGGGCTGGGACAGCGACGATCTGTTGGTGGCAGTCGGACTGAGCCGGTGTGCGATGGGCCATCTGCACAACGACGCGGGCCACGTCGTCATCGGCTGGCAGGGGCGGTTCTGGATCACGGACCCCGGTTACCAGCAATATCGTCCCGGGCCGGAGCGCGAGTTCACGGTCGGCCCGCAATCCCACAACGCGCCGGTGATCGGCGGCGCAGCGCAGGATGTGCATGCGGCGAGGTTGCTCGCCGCGAAATGCGGCGACGACGGCGCGCAGCACGTGGCGATCGAACTGAGCAGTTGCTACAAGAGCCTGCCGAAGCAGGCGACGGTGCGGCGCGACATCTGGCTCATGCCGGACGCCCGCGCTGTGGTCGTGCGCGACGAGTTCAAAGGCCTGCCGCCCGGCATCGAGGTCCGCACCTTCTGGCAGGGCGCGGCGCACATGGCGTGGGCGTTTCGCGACGGCTGGGCGCGGCTGGCCGACGGCGGGCGCGCGTTGTGGCTGGGCGCGATGCCGGGGCGGTTGGAGGCGGCGCGGTTGACGCGGCACGTGGGCAGCCGCGGGCCTTTGACGCTGGAGCACGTGGCGGCGCTGGCGGAGGGCCGCGGCGCGCAGTGGTGGATCATGCAGTGTGACGGCGCAGCCGGGTGGACGCCGCCGGCAGTGAGTGGTGACGATGCGAAAGTGCAGGTGAAAGCCATCGGCAAAGAGGTTGCGAAGACAATCAACTACGAACCCTGATTCTACGGGGTGTTGGAGGAACAAGTCATGGACATGTTTGAAGCCGTCAAGGCGCGCCAGTCCGTGCGCGCGTATCAAGCGAAAGAAATCGAGCCTGACAAACTGCAAGCGATCCTGGCGGCGGTAAACCAGGCGCCATCGGCGGGAGATTTGCAGGCGTATGAGGTTTATCTCGTGCGCGACGGGGAAACGAAACGCGCGCTGGCCAAGGCCGCGCTGGGGCAGGACTTCATCGCGCAGGCGCCGATGGCGCTCGTGTTTGCCGCGAACCCGGCCCGCGCCACGGCTCGCTACGGTTCGCGGGGCGAACAACTCTACTGCGTGCAGGACGCGACCGTCGCGGTGGCTTACGCGCAACTGGCCGCAACCGCATTGGGCTTGGCGACGTGCTGGGTGGGCGCGTTCGAGGACGAGGAGGTCACGCGCATCATGAAGCTGCCCGCAGGTCAACGACCCGTGGCGATCCTACCGGTCGGCTACGCAGCCGAAACGCCCCGTCGCACGCCGCGGCGCGCGCTGACGGACATCGTCCACGAGCACCCGGGCCGATAGTCGGGGCGGGCGCGTTGTGTGGTTGCCGCTACTTCGCTGGCGCGGCTTCCTGGATTTGGATGTCCTTGAACAGCACGTGCATCACGCAGCCGGAGTGCATCTGCAAAGCGAAGTGGCCTTCCGGGCGGCTGGGGTCGTTTTTCAACTCGGTGCTCTGCACGCCATTGACGTGGACGACGACATCGCCGCCGTGGGCGCTGATGGTCATGTCGTTCCACGCGTCGTCCTTGGTGTATTGCTTCTCTTTTTCGGCGTCGGGTTTGCCGGGGATCCACTTGCGGCCGTAGCTCTCGTAGATGCCGCCGACACCGCTGGCCGTCCGGCCGACCTGCACCTGCAGGCCGTGCGCCTGTTCCGGCTCCTTGATGATCGTGCGGATGTAGAAGCCGCTGTCACCGGAGAGGCACTTGAACTTGAACCGCACGGTGAAGTCCTTGAACGCGCGGTCGCTCACCAGCAGGCCGTAGAGCTTGGCCTTGTCGGCGCGGCCGACGATGGCGCCGTCCTCGACCTTCCACTCGCCGTCGCCGACGGGATGCCAGCCTTTGAGCGTCTTGCCGTCGAACAACGGTTTCCACGCGGCGTGCTTGTCGGCGGCCATGGCGGCGGCGCAGGCGAACACGACCGCCAGCGACAGGGTGTGGAACGAACGAAGTTTCATGTGAGGCTCCTCTTGTAAGATGTTTTGGGATGCATCGGACACTCGCCCTATTCCTCCACTCGCGTAGTCATTGCAAGGACAATTTCAGACTGAAGCGCGCCAACGGCCGCAAAAGGGCTTTTGGCTTGTCCGGCCAGCAGTCGCGGCGTAGCCTCCGGCGCTGCCGGTTCGGGACCAACCATATCACCCGTCAGGAGATGCGATGAAAAACGTGAAAGTGGCCGCGGTGCAATTCGAGCATGCCGCGGGAGACAAGGAGTTCAACTTCCGGAAAATCGAGCAGTTCGTCCGGCAAGCCCAGCAGGCGCGGGTCGAGATCATCGCCTTCCCCGAAGGCTGCATCACGGGTTACTGGTTCCTGCGCAAGCTGTCGCTGCCGCAGCTTCTCGATCTGGCAGAGCCGGTGCCGGGAGGCCCTTCGACGCAACGATTGTTGCGATTGGCGCGCGAGTCGGGAATGACCGTGGGCGCGGGGTTGATCGAGGCGGGCGGCGACGGCCATCTCTACAACACGTATGTGGTCGCCATGCCCGATGGGGCGGCGCGCCGTCACCGGAAAATCCACGCATTCGAGAGCGATCACATCCGTTCGGGATCGGAATTCACCGTCTTTGACACGCCGCATGGCGTGCGCGTCGGCGTGCTCACCTGCTACGACAACAACATCAACGAAAATGTCCGCATCACGGCGCTGATGGGGGCGGAGGTTTTGTTGGCCCCGCATCAGACCGGCGGCGTCACCTCGAAGAACCCGCACCTCATGGGCCTGGTGCCGCGGCGGGTTTGGGATGAACGCGAATCCAACCCTGCCGCCATCGAGGCGGAACTCAAGGGGGACAAAGGCCGCGGCTGGCTCATGCGCTGGCTGCCGTCGCGGGCGCACGACAACGGCTTGTTTCTGGTTTTCAGCAACGGCGTCGGCGTGGACGACGACGAAGTCCGGACCGGCAACGCGATGATTCTCGATCCTTACGGTCGCGTCTTGCAGGAAACCTGGCGGGCGGGTGACGACATGGTCACGGCATTGCTCGACGGCTCGCTGATTCCGCAAAGCACGGGCCGCCGCTGGATTCGCACCCGTCGGCCGGAGCTTTACGCGCCGCTCACCGTCCGCACGGGCATCGAGCGCGACACGCGGTCCGTCCGCTTCGACGAGGTCGGCGGATGACCCGGCGCGGCGCGGCAGCGATGACGGGACCGCGAGCCTGCGGGATGAGGTTCTTGTCTTGTCCGGTGAACGTCCGCGGCGTAGCCTCCGCCCATTGATTATGAGGCCGACTGCTCCAGTCGCCGTTGCCGCGATCACACTCACGCTGAGCGTTCTCATTGTCGGCGTTGGCTGCGCCGACAGTCTCGCCGCTCCCGCCAATCCCATGAACATCACATCCGGTTTTCGGACGCTGCCCGTCGCTCCACTTGGGCCGTGCAATCTCTGGCCGCGGTTCCGGTTTCAGATCCGCGACGCGCCGATCAAAGTGTCGGACAGCCTGAGCGAGGAAGATCGCGCGGGGATGTTCACGAACGCCGCTGTGCCACCGATGCCCTACCTCATGCAGGACAACTACACGCGCCAGCGTCGGCGCGGGCAGTTGCCGGTCATCACCGTCGAGAACGACGCCCTGCGAGCGGTCTTCTACCCGTCGCTCGGCGGGCGGATGATCTCGCTCTACGACAAACGCGGCCGGCGCGAGTTGCTGTTCGACAACTCCGTCTTCCAGCCCGCCAACCTCGCCATCCGCAACGCGTGG
>JACRKA010000189.1 GCA_016219905.1 Verrucomicrobiota bacterium | reverse complement strand
GATGGTCAGCGCGATGGCCGGCTCAACCAGCGACGCCGGCGCGTCCACCCAGCCGAGCGTCGCCGCCGCCAGCGTCAGCGAGTGCGCCAGCGTGAACGCGGTGACGATCTTCACCAACCCGAGGAACGTCCGCGTCACCAGCAGCAGGCCGATGATGAACGCGATGTGGTCGTAGCCGGTGGCGATGTGCCAGAGGCCCAGCCCGGTGAACTGCCGCACCTGCGTCTCCACCGGCTCGTCCCGGCGGGCCTCCCTGCGCGGCCCGGCCGCCGCCTCACCCGGCACGGTCACGCTCTGCTCGCGGCTGTCCTGGTGAAACACAAGCTGCCGTTCGCGGATGCCGCCGCCGCGCACCACGGCGAAACAGATGTGCGTCGGGTCCGCGTCGGCGAACGCGTCGTAGCGGATGCCGAGCTGCCGGACCGGCTGCGGCCAGCGCCAGGTGAAACGGAACTCCAGCACATCCTTGTCCATGTCCGCGTTGTGCCTGTCGGCGACCAGCTTGCCCGCGATGCCGTTGTCGGTCAGCGCGACGTTTGCCTTCAGATGGTCGTGGATCTTCTGGAGGCAGACCGTCACCGTATCGCTGCGCGAGATGACCGCCGCCGGGCCGGTGCTGAACGGCCCGATGCAGTCCAGCTTGAACTCGAACGTGGCGATGACGGTGTTGGTGGCGATGCGGAACTCGGCGTAGGAATTGTCCAGCGGATGCGCCTCCAGCCGCGGCGCGACGGCGCAGAGAAGTCCGGGCAGAAGAAGCCGGAGCAAGCCGCATTTCATGCCGCGAAGATTGCCGCGCCCCGCGTAAAAAAGCGAGGCGGGACCACCTCACGACGGCCCCGCCTCGTCACAGTTTTCAGGTCTTCAGGCAACGGCTACTTCTTCTCGCCTTCACCGCCGCCGCGGCGGCCTTCGCCCTTGCCGGCCCCTTGCTGGAACCGCTGGCGCATCTGCTCCATCGCCTCGTCGAGCGTCTTCTTCTGCTCGTCGGTGAGGACGGCGCGGAACTCCTCCATCATCTGTTTCCGGATCTCGGCCATCTGCGGCATGAATTTCTGGCTGATCTCGGCGGCCTTCTTTTTCTGCTCCTCGGTGAGGTTGAGCTTCTGGGCCACCTCCGGCGCGACCATCATGCCGAAGGCGCGTCCGCCGAACTGCCCGGCCTGCGGCCGGCCGCGTTCCTTCTTTCCCTCCTCTTTTCCTTCCGCGGCAAAGCCCGTGAGCGCGGTCAACAGGCATACGCCGGCAAATGTGATGATGATCTTCTTCATGTTGAAGTCTCCAGTCTCAGTTCTCGGTCTGCGACGGTTCAAAAACCGGGCGCGGGGAAAAGTTTTGCTGTCATGCAAACACCGCCCCGTTAGACTCCGCGCGCACCGTGAAACCACTTTCCACCCATCCCGCGATCCTCTACACGCCGCCGAACTGGTTCGAGCGGCTCGACTGGGCGCGCGTATTCCCGAAGGCGCAGCCGATCGAGGTGGACCTCGGCTGCGGTGACGGCACGCTGCTGCTGCACTGGGCGAAAAAGTTTCCCGACCGCAACTGGCTCGGCGTGGAGCGGCTCAAGGGCCGCATCCTGAAGCTGGAGCGCAAAGCGCCGCGGCTCGGCATCACCGACAACCTGCGCGGGTTGCGGATCGAGAGCGGCTATGCGGTGGAGTGGATGTTCCCCCCGGCGAGCGTCGCGGCCTATCACATCTACTTCCCCGACCCGTGGCCGAAGAAGCGCCACCACAAACGGCGGCTGTTCCAGCCGGAGTTTGTCGCGGCGCTGCACCGGTCGCTCGTGGCGGCAGGGCTTGTGAACCTTGCGACGGACCACCGCGACTACTTCGCGCAGATGCTGGAGGTCTTCAGTGCGGCGGTGGGTTTCGCGCGTATCGAGCCGCTCGTGCCGGCGACGCCGGAGGACATGACCGACTTCGAGCGCGACTTTGTCGCCGCCGGCAAGCCGGTCCACCGCGCGCGGTTCAGGAAACAAGTGTAGGGACGGCGCGCTGCGCCGTCGTAGAACGGATGTCCACATCCGTTCATGAACGGGCTTGGAAGCCCGTTCTACGCCATCCACCGCGCGCGGTTTCGCAAGACCTGACGTTGCGCTGCGGCCGTCGCAGCTACGACGTGATGACGGCTTTGAGCACGTTGCCCTGGCGGTTCGCGACGGCCTTGATGGCTTCTTCGAGTTTCGCCAGTGGGAACCGGTGCGTGATGAGCGCCTTGGTGTTGACCAGCTTGTTGGCGACCGCGCCCACCGCGGTCGGCCACGTGAACGGCGCCAGCCACGAGAAGCGGATGGTCTTGTCCCAGAAGATGCTCTTGAGCGCCGGCACGCGGATGACGGCCTTGTCGCTCGGCAGCCCGAAATAGACCACCGTCGAGCGGCGGCCGGAGATGGCCAGCGCGGCTTCCATCGCCTCGACGGAGCCGGTCGGCGTGATAACGCGGTCGGCCATGAGGCCGCCGGTCAGCTTGCTAATCTCGGCTTCAAGGTTGGCGACGTAGTATTTCGAGTTCTTGTCGGCGACGTTGATGAGGTAATCCGCACCGAGTTTCTTGCCGGCCTCGAGCCGGTAATCGTCGCCGGGGCCGCCGACGAGCACGATCTTGCCGGCGCCGGCGCTCTTGGCGAGCTGGAGCATCATCAGGCCGATGGCGCCGGGGCCCATGATGACGCAGAAGTTGCCCGGCTCGATCTGCATGTTCTGGACGCCGTAGGTGACGCACGCGAGCGGCTCGGTGAGCGCGCCTTCCTCGAAGCTGACGTCGTCGGGCAGTTTGACCAGCCCGGTGTATTTGCTGGCGCAGTATTCCGCGAAGCCGCCGTTGACCGAGACGCCGATGACGGACTTGTTTTCGCAGAGGTTGGTCTGGCCCCTGGCGCAGATGGGGCAGGCGTTGCAGTGCTGGACGGGATTGACCACGACGCGGTCGCCCGGCTTGAACAGCTTCGCCTTGGCCGGCACCGCGCCGACTGCGACGACCTCGGCGGTGAACTCATGGCCGAGCACGAGCGGCCCTTTGCCGTTGGGCGTTTCCAGCGGGCTGTTGCCGAAGTAATAGGCGACATCGGAACCGCAGATGCCGACCGCCTTGACGCGCACGAGGACCTCGTCGTCGCTGATCTGCGGGACGGGAATGTCCTCATACTTCATCTTCTCTTTCTCGTAAAAAACCTGCGCCTTCATCTTTTTCGGTAACGTGGCCATGGTCTTGTTCTCCTGTGGATTTGGGATTTTAGATT
>JACRKA010000188.1 GCA_016219905.1 Verrucomicrobiota bacterium | reverse complement strand
CATTCGCACGCCGGCATCCTGACGCGGCTGGCCTATGACTACTACGGCCCGGCGCTGACCGACGTGCTGCCCGCGCTCGGCACGCACACGGCGATGACGCCGCCGCAGATCGCGGAGATGTTCGCCGGCGTGCCCGCCGACCTCTTCCGCGTCCACAACTGGCGCACCGGCATCACCACCGTCGGCGAAGTGCCGGCCGATTTCGTCAAGCAGGTCTCCGGCGGCGCGGCGGACTTCGCATGGCCCGCGCAACTGGCCAACCTCATCTGGACCGGCAAGCACGACCTCATCCTCTCCGTCGGCCAGGTCGTGCCGCACGAGGTCATCGGCATGGCCAACTACAACAAGAACATCTTCGTCGGCACCGGCGGCGCGGATGGCATCAACAAGAGCCACTTCGTCGGCGCGGCCTACGGCATGGAGCGGATGATGGGCCGCGCGGACACGCCGGTGCGGCGGATGCTGAACTACGCCGCCGACCATTTCACCAAACACCTGCCCATCGTCTATGTCCACACCGTCGTCAGCCGCGACGAGACCGGCAAGCTGGCCGTGCGCGGCCTCTACGTCGGCGACGACCTCTCGGTCTTCACCCAGGCCGCCGCGCTGTCGCTGAAGGTCAACTTTGAGATGCTCGACGAGCCGCTGAAGAAGGTCGTGGTCTATCTCGACCCGTCCGAATTCAAGAGCACGTGGCTCGGCAACAAGAGCGTCTATCGCACGCGCATGGCCATCGCCGACGGCGGGGAACTGGTCGTGCTCGCGCCGGGCCTGAAGGAGTTCGGCGAGGACGCGCAGATTGACGAGCTTATACGCAAATACGGCTACGTCGGCACGCCGCGCGTGATGGACGCGCTCAAGAAGAACGACGACCTGCGCCAGAACCTCAGCGCCGCGGCGCATCTCATCCACGGCTCGTCCGAGGGCCGGTTCAGCATCACCTACTGCCCCGGCCACGTCTCGCGGCAGGAGATCGAGAGCGTGAACTTCCGCTACGCCGACCTGAAGCAGATGACGCAGCGTTACGACCCAGCAAGACTCAAGGACGGTTGGAACACCCTGCCGGACGGCGAGAAGATTTTCTATATCTCGAACCCCGCGCTCGGCCTGTGGGCCTATCGGGGAAGATTTGAAACGTGAAACGTGAAACGTGATTCCAAGGAGAACGAAAGACCCATCCATGAAAGTGCCATTCCAGATCAACCTCAAAGACAAAGTGGCCGTCGTCACCGGCGGTGGCGGCGTGCTCTGCAGCACGATGGCCAAGGCGCTCGCCACCTGCGGCGCGAGAGTCGCCGTGGCCGACCTGAAGAAGGAAGCCGCCGAAGCCGCCGCCTCGCAGATCCGCGCCGAGGGCGGCGTTGCCTACGGTGTCGCCTGCAATGTGCTGGAGAAAGCCAGCCTCGACGCCGCCAACGACGCCGTGAAGAAGGAACTCGGCCCCGTGGACATCCTCATCAACGGCGCGGGCGGCAACCATCCCAAGGGCACGACCAGCCTTGAATACCTGCGGCCCGAGGACGCCGCGGGCGCGACCAAGGACCTCGTCACGTTCTACGACCTCGACCCGAAAGGCATCGAGTTCGTGTTCAACCTCAACTTCCTCGGCACGCTGCTGCCCACGCAGGCGTTCACACGCGAGATGGCCGTCAAGAAACACGGCGTCATCATCAACATCTCCTCGATGAACTCGTTCCGGCCGCTCACGAAGATCCCCGCCTACAGCGGCGCGAAGGCCGCCGTCAGCAACTTCACGCAATGGCTCGCGGTCCATTTCTCCCGCGTCGGCATCCGCGTCAACGCCATCGCCCCCGGCTTCTTCGTCACCGACCAGAACCGCGCGCTGCTGACCAAGCCCGACGGCACGCTCACCCCGCGCGGCAACACGATCATCTCGCACACGCCGATGGGGAAGTTCGGCGCGCCCGGCGACCTGCTCGGCGCGCTGCTCTGGCTCGTCTCCGATGACGCCGCCGGCTTCGTCACCGGCACCGTCATCCCCGTGGACGGCGGTTTCGCTGCGTTCAGCGGGGTGTAGTCTCGCCGCTCAATCGTTGGGGCAACTCCGGCCCCTTGACAGTTTGCAGTTATCGAGTTTCAGGATGTTGGCTGGTGACTGGAAGATGAGATGGCTGAAGTGTGAGTGGATTCACTGGTTGATATGTGAGCATGAAAAGAAAACGTCAAGAGTCGGGAGTGGCGCCCTGAACACGTCGAACATGAGAACGATCTCTCCATGGCTCCGGAAACTAGTCCTTGCGACGCTTCTTGGTTTATTGACACTCCTATTTACTCCGGTGATCATCATTCACCTCTGCTACGCTGGGTCACGAGTATTTGAGTATGTCCTTGGCTTTTCCCTCGCTGGCGCCGCGTTCATGTGGGTTTTGTTTCGCCACCCATTGCAGAAGCCGCGGTTGTGCTTGGTCGTTTGGCTTTTGATGGTTCTCGCAGTCACCGGTCTATACCACTCGTGGATTCATAGCCATTTCTCACCATGGCCTAATAAGGTTCCCGACCAGATGAGACAAAGGTAGGCGGGTAATCGGGCTAATGGCTAGACACAACAATTGCGTTCCGATTGTGACCGATGAAAATTGAACGAACGATTCAGGTTCGGTGGTGCCTGATCGGTGGCTTCGCGGCTTTCAGCACCGTCTGACCCTTAGCCTCACTCTCGCAAGACTTCCCGCAAAACGGATTGCGTCACACTTCGGCGGCCACTAGCTTCGCCGGCCTCATGAGCTTCGGTTGCAAGAAATTCGACCTCACCGGCCGCGTTGCCGTCGTCACCAGCGGCCGGTCGGCACCGCGGCTGAATGCGACGGCGCGCGCGTGCAAACGATCAGCGGGATTCAGGAGGGCGACGAAATAAACCGTGTCACAGAATACCGGCTTCATCGCTTGGGCACGCCGTGAAGGTAGTGGTCGTGATTCTCCGCGTAGTCCGGCGGCAGCCCCTCCACGGTGCCGGCAATTTCGAGCAACGACTCCCAGACGCTCTTCTTCGAGGAACCTTGCAGCAACTCATGCACCTTGGCGTCCACAGCCGCCAACTCCTGGCGGTTGAGCTTTGGCAATTCCGCGATGATTTCCTGTGTGCTCATCTTGTCGCCAGTAGTTTCGGCAGTTTCCTACGGAAAATCAAGCCTCGCGAAAGCTGTGAAGACTGCGATCTGCTGGCGGTCATGGCAAAGCTAACGATGTCAGTGTCTGATGTTGAAACCCCGAATCCGTTTGCGCGGTAATCCATAGGCATCTACTGTTGCCGCTTTGTGAGCTTCGACTACAAGAAATTCGACCTCACGGGCCGCGTCGCCGTCGTCACCGGCGGCTCCAGCGGCATCGGCAGAGCCATCGCACTCGGCCTCGCGGAGGCGGGCGCGGACGTGGTGCCGCTGGCGCGCGGTGTCGAGCGCGTCGCGGAGACGATGGCCGCCATCCGCAAGCTCGGCCGCAAGACGCTGCGCCAGCCGATGTCGGTGGACGTGACCAGCCGGCCCGCGTTGGAAACGGTCGAGATCCAGATCGCCGACGAGGTGGGGCCGACCGACATCCTCGTGACAGCCGCCGGCATCCTGCAACGCAAGCCGACGCTGGAGGTCACCGACGAGGAATGGAGCCGCATCCTGCGCACGGACCTCGACGGCGTGTTCATCGCCTGCCAGGTGTTCGGGCGCGGCATGGTCTCGCGCCGCTGCGGCTCGATCATCAACATCGCCTCGATGAGTTCGCTGGTGAGCTTCGAGGGCACGGCGGCCTACACGTCCGCGAAAGGCGCCATCGTCGCGCTGACGCGCGAGCTGGGCTGCGAGTGGGCCAGGTATCACGTCCGCGTCAACGCCATCGCGCCCGGCGTGTTCAAGACGCCGCTCAACGAGAAGGTCATCGAGCAGCCCGACCGCAAGGCCAAGCTCGGCACGCGCACGCCGATGGGCCGCTACGGCCAGCCGGAGGAGATGGCCGGCGCGGCCATCTTCCTCGCCAGCGACGCGGCCAGCTTTGTCACCGGCGTGACCCTCCCCGTGGACGGCGGCTTCTACGCTTACGGCGTCTGACGGGATTTCCTCTGCGACAAGAAAGCCGGCCGTGGCGCGACCCGCTCACTTCACCGTCACGGTCTTGGCGAGGTTGCGGGGCTGGTCAATGTGTTCGCCGCGCAGCTCGGCGACATGGTAGGCGAGCAACTGGAGCGGGATGGCGATGGTGACGGGCGAGACCAGTTCGTGCGTCGGCGGCACCCAGATCATGTCGTTGGGCTGCGCGGCCACGTCGCGCGGGTCGGCGGCCGGGTCCACGCCGGTCTGCGGGATCTTCGCGTCGCCGTCGAAGGCCACCGCGACGACCGGGCCGCTGCGCGCCTTGATCTCCATCATGTTGCCGACCATCTCGTCGTGGGTCGGCCCCTGCGGCGCGATGGCGACGACGAACATGTCGGGGCAGACCAGCGCGATGGGGCCGTGCTTCATCTCGCCCGCCGAGTAGGCCTCGGCGTGGATGTAGCTGATCTCCTTCATCTTCAACGCGCCTTCCATCGCGGAGGCGAGGTTGACGCCGCGGGCGAGGTAGAGCGCGGTGGTCTTCTTGAAATGTTTGCGGGCGATGGCGACCACGGCGTCTTCGCGGCGGAGCAGTTCCTCGGCGTGGGCCGGGGCGGCGAGCAACGATTCCTTGATGGCGCGCAGCTCTTCCGGGCTGGCAGTGCCGCGGACCTCGGCAAAGTGCAGCGCGAGCAGGGCGATGGTGAGGATCTGGAGCGTGTAGGCTTTCGTGGAGGCGACGCCGATCTCCGGGCCGGCCTGGATGTAGGCGACGCCGTCGCTTTCGCGGGCGACGGTGCTGTCCACGACGTTGATGACGCCGAGGACCTTCGCGCCCTTGCGTTTCATGGCGCGCAACGCCTCCAGCGTGTCGGCGGTCTCGCCGGACTGGCTGACGACGATGCAGAGCGTGCCGGGCGGCACGACCGGGTCGCGGTGCCGCAGTTCGGCGGCGATGTCCACCTCGGCCGGGATGCGCGCGAGTTTCTCCATCAGGAAACGGCCCACGACGCCGGCGTGGTAGGCCGTGCCGCATGCGGTGAAGACGATCTTCCCGATGCCGCGGATGGCGTCGGGCGTCAGGCCGATGTTCTCGAACGTGACGGGTTTGTCGGCGCTGCGGAGCCGGCCCGCGAGGCACGCCCGCATCGCGGCGGGCTGCTCGTGAATCTCCTTGTGCATGAACTTCTTGTGGCCGCCCTTCTCCGCCGCGTCGGCGGGCCACGGGATCACATAGACGTCGTGCCGCACGGGGCGCAGCTCCAGGTCGCTGATCTCGACGCGGTCGCGCGTGATGCGGCAGAGTTCGTCGTCGCCGATGACATAGACCCGGTCCGTCTCGGCGCGGATGGCGCCCATGTCGGAGGCGATGTAGTTCTCGCCGTTGCCGAGGCCGACCACCAGCGGCGAGAAGCGGCGCACGGCGATCAACTCTCCGGGCGAGTCGGCGCACACGACGCCGAATGCGAACGCGCCCTGCAGCTCGCGCACGGCCCGCCGCACCGCCTCGCGCAAGTCGCCGGTGTAGTGCTGCTCGACGAGATGGGCCATGACCTCCGTGTCGGTCTGGCTGCGGAACGTGTGGCCGGCGGCCTCGAGCTGGCGGCGGAGTTCCTGGTAGTTCTCGATGATGCCGTTGTGGACGACGGCGATGCGGCCGTTGCAGCTCAGGTGCGGGTGGGCGTTGGCCTCGGACGGCTTGCCATGCGTGGCCCAGCGGGTGTGGCCGATACCGAGCGAGCCGGCAAGCGGGCGCTGGTCGAGCGCCTGCGCGAGACGGTCGAGTTTTCCGACGACTTTGCGCAGGTCAAG
The DNA here is from genome assembly GCA_016219905.1 of Verrucomicrobiota bacterium. Classification (GTDB taxonomy): domain Bacteria; phylum Verrucomicrobiota; class Verrucomicrobiia; order CAIQCK01; family CAIQCK01; genus JACRKA01. Next base: position 5,506 of record JACRKA010000188.1, on the reverse strand, counting down.
CCGGCCGCCGTCAGCGGTGACGATGCCCGCGGAGTCGTAGCCGCGGTATTCGAGCCGTCGCAGGCCGGCCAGGCAGATGTCCGTGGCGTGACGCTGTCCGATGTAGCCGACAATGCCGCACATGAGATCCAGCTTCCTTTCAACCGACAAAGCATGACACGTGGTCCCGGCAGGGGCAAATCCCGATTCAAGCGTTCGCGTCCGGCGTTGCGTCGCCATCACGGCTTGGCGTAAAGTGCGCGGCGCGCGCTTTTCCAGAGACCATGCACTTCAACTTCTGCCCAGCCTGCGGCGCCAAGCTGCAACCCGCGCCGGAACCGCACCAGCCCCAGACCTGCGCGGCGTGCGGCGCGGCGCACTACCGCAACGCCAAGCCGTGCGCGGGCATGGTGGTGGAGCGCAACGGGCGCGTGTTGCTGGGCCGGCGCGCGATCGAGCCGCACAAGGGCCGGTGGGACCTGCCCGGCGGATTCCTGGGAGAGGACGAGCATCCGGAGGACGGCGCGCGTCGCGAGATTCTTGAGGAGACCGGCCTGCGCGTGCGCGTGCTCGGGCTACTCGGCATCTATATGGATCCCTACGGCTACGGTGAGTCGGCCCCGTGGGTGATGAACGTCTATTACCACGCGGAGCCGCTCGACGACACCGAGCCGCAGCCGGCGGACGATGTCAGCGAACTGGCGTGGTTCGCGCCGGACGAGTTGCCGGCGAGGATGGCGTTCCCGCACGAGGACCAGGTGCTCGCCGACTGGCGGAAACTTTCGCGCCGATGACCGCCGCTGCAAACCAGACGCCTGTCCGCAACCAACGCAAGGCGATCACCTGTGGCCTCAGCGCCGTGGCGCTCTGGGCCACCGTCGCGAGCGCGTTCAAGCTCACGCTGCGCGAGGCGACGCCGATCCAACTCCTGTTCTACGCGGCGCTGACTTCCGCCGTCCTGCTCGTTGTCATCCTCTTCGCTCGCGGCGAGGCTTTGCCGCGCAAATCCTGGCTTCGCGCGGCCGTCATGGGCTTGGTCAATCCCGTCGCCTACTACCTGCTGCTGTTCTCGGCTTACCATCGCCTGCCCGCGCAGGAAGCGCTGGCAATCAACTACTCGTGGCCGCTGATGCTGATGGTAATGGCCTGCGCGGTGGAACGCCGCCGGCCGCGCAGTCGCGACATCGCGGCGGGCGTGATCTGCTACGCGGGCATCTGGTGCATCGCCACGCGCGGCGACGTGCTGTCGCTGTGCTTCACCGACCCGATCGGCGTCGGCTGCGCGCTCGCCAGCACCGTGGTGTGGGCCGCGTCGTGGATCGCCGGCCGGTCCGACCCGCGCCCGCCGGTGGCGGCGCTGGCGCAGAACTTCATCGTCGCAGTGCCGGTGCTGGCGGTGGTGCTCGCCACCAGCGGCCACGGGTTTGCGGTCGGCGCGCCCGTCCTCGCCGGCAGCGCCTACGTCGGCGCGTTCGAGATGGGCGTGACGTTCGTGCTGTGGCTGATGGCGCTGCGCCACGCCGAGAATCCCGCTGTCATCGGCAACCTCAGCTTCCTCGCGCCCGTCGCGTCGCTCTTTATCATCCGGCTCGTGGTGGGCGAGCCGCTTCAGCCCTCCACGCTCATCGGCCTGCCGCTGATCATCACGGGGCTGGTCGTGCAGAACCGTCCCGGCGGCCGGCGTTGACGCGCATCAACGCGCCCGGCGGCAGCCGTGGCTCGATTGCCCGGAGCTTGTCGCCGGCCAGGGAACTTATGTCGCGAAACTCCGCGCACTGATTGACGACGCGAAGATCAACACGCTGACGGTGATGATCATGCAGGTGCCGTGCTGCATGGGCCTGCTGAACCTCGCCCGCGCCGCCGCCTCGCAAGCGACGCGCAAGGTCCCGATCCAATGCGCCGTCGTCAGCCTTCGAGGCGGGATTCTGCGGGCGGAGTGGGTGTATGCCCGTGTGCCATCCCCCTGCAAGGTCTCATTTGACGCTGAGACCTCAACTCCCGTCATGGACTGGTCATCATATTCCAGGCGCCTACTTCCTCGCTCGCATGACTTTGGAAGCACGCCAGCGCCGCCACAGGATGAAAGGCGTGCCAACAATCAGAAGCCCGACCGACGTGGGTTCGGGAACCGAAGGGGCAACCCTATAACCGACCTCGCCGACTCCAAAGTTGTTGAGGCTATTACCGGAACGAATGTTCATGGCAATATCTATGTAACGAATACCGTCAATTGGCGTTGACAGCGCGTAAACGTCCGCCATCGCAGTCGAACCAATCACGTTGCTCGCGGAGAGCCACGGGGAAGATCCGAGAGCACTCAAGTCTGCGCTCCGAAAGGTGTAGCCATAGTCCCCGACGTTGTTGTTCGCGATTGAATTGTTGTTCCAGAAATAGGCGGTTTCGAGACGAAACACATCGCCGAGATCGAGACGGATCGTTGCGGCCGGACCTGAAAAGAGGCGAGCTTCGTAGGCGTTGGCAGTGTCATGAGGGATGAGCGAGAGGTCAGCGGCGGCGAATTCGCTGGGCGTCAAGGCAATGCCAGACCGGTTGATGGCATCGTCAAGCGCCGAACCATTGCCTGTGTCAGCAACAAAGGTGCCAGAGAGAACGGAAATAGACTGCGGCGACACATTCGCCGAGGCAGCGTGAATCAGCGAAGGGGCACTCGCCACCACCGCGGCAAAAACCGGCGCCAAGAGCGTGGATTGGAGGTTCATATCCCGATCTGACTGATGGGAATTCTGATTTTGGCGTCAGACCAAAGTGCGCAAGTTCTTCGCTTTGTCCAGGCTCTCCACATGCCCACACCAAGGATTCTTCCAAGTTGGTTTCGCTGTTTCAATCCCACCTCTTTGCGCATCCGATTACCACAATGCCACCACCGCGTCAATCGCTGTCAACTTCCGTGTCAACTTCCGCCGCTAGTTGCGGTGTGATTGAGACGGAGGTGTCGCCAAGTCCAGACGTTGGATATCTCCAAAACCATCGCGCCTTGGAAGGTTCGCGCAGGGAAACAAGCTTCTTGCCAAGTTTGTTTGCCTTGGACGCGGACCAAGCCCCACCCGTTGGGGTATTCGATCTTGAGAGTGCCAGCTTGACTGAAACATCGCCCCAAGCGCACGGCGCGCCGATATCCGTCGAGATGCCACAGGATGCCCCCAAGCAGGATCGGGAAGTTGAATCGGACCGGATTGGAAGATCGACGCGGTTGAGCCGGTTTCGCCCCGCCGCTCAAGCATCGCGCAAGGTCCCGATCCAGTGCGCCGTCGTCAGCCTTCGAGGTGGGATTCTGCAGGAGGAGTGGGTGTAGGCCGGGAAACCGGGTTCTATTTCGAGACGACAAAGCGCGTGCTCGTGGGCTTGCCCTCGACGATGCTGTTTTCAGGAATCCGCGCGATGGTGATTTCCTTCTCGTAGTTCGGCGGCGTCTTCCCGCGGCCGTGGTCGTAGGCCACGTAAATCATCCCGTCGTATTGGCCGGCCACATCGGCGCCGAACTGGACGTTCGGGTAGGAGGTGCCGGGACTTTTGCGGTCGTCGAAGACGTAGTAGTGCGGCCACGTCTCGCCGCCATCGTCCGACAAAGCGACGCACATATTCATCCGCCCGGTCGCCCAACGGTTGAACACCAACACCAGCCGGCCCGATGGCGAGCGCGCGAGGTCGGCTTTGGCGTTGGCGCAGTTGGGATGGGCCGTGAACGGAGCGGGCGTGCTCCATGTCTTGCCGCCGTCGCTACTGCGGGTCATGTATTGTTCGGCGGTCGTCCTGAAACAGGCGAGGATGCTCCCCTTCCCCGTTTCCGCCAGCGATGCTTCGAAACAAGAATTCAAACTGCCGTCCGCGGCGGCGTAGGGCAGGTAGGCGACGCGCTCGGTCTTGATCTGATCGTTCTCATGGGCGACCACGCGATACAGTTTCATGCCCACGCTTTCGTGCCACGGCGGCGGCCCCGAGGAGTTTTGGTTGGCGGTGAAATAAACCTGCCCGCCGATGAGCGCTGCGCTTCCCACAAACCCGAAGTCCACATACTTCGGCGGGCCGAAAACAAACGGCTCGCCTTTGGACAGCGGGTTCTTCAGCAGCACCGACAAGACGCTGCGCGAGCGCCCCTTCTGCCCGGACACGGGGATGAGAATGAGCAGCGGGCCTTCAGGCGTGGCGCTCAGACGCGGATCAATGATGCTTTGCGCGGCGAGCTTGGGGTCGGGGATGAAATAGGCGATCTCTTTCCATGTCTTGCAGCCATCATCCGACATCGCGAGGGTGTTGTAGCAACCCGTGCCTTCGCCAGAGATGCCGCGCTCGCCCTTGTTCACTCCATACCAGATGCAAAACCAACGCGTGCCGACCCGTGCGATGGCGGGGATCTGCTGGCTGACGCGCTTGCCGTAGGTGGCCGTGTCGGTGGAGATGACAAACGGGTCCGTCGGCACAGGCGGCCGCGGCGGCTTCGGCGGTGACGCTCCCTGGAGTGTGGCGGCAGCGAGAACAAGCAGCACGCACACAAAGGCACGCCATCTTGGAAGGCGACGGTTCGTTTTCACCGTCACGCCCGCATCTGTTGCAGGAGGCTGTCCTTGTCGTAGATCTCCCACGCTTCCGCCAGCTTGCCGCTCTCGATCCGGAACGTGCTGATCGCCGGCAGGCGGATGACATTGCCCTTCGCCTTGATGTCGCCAAAGTCGCCGATGTGCTTCACCGTCACCACGAAATGGCAGTCCACCTTGTCGCCTTCGGCCAGCATGAACTCGATGTCAATCTTCATGCCGCTGAAGATGCTGCCGAGAACATCCTTGAAGAACCGGCGGACGCCTTCCGGCCCCGGCGGCAGACCGGGCGGCATGTGATGATCCACGAACGTGTTGGCAACCAGTTGCCCGATGCCGGACAAATCGCCCATCGCCTCCGCGTAGTAGCGCCGGACCAATGCTTTGTTTGCTTCTGACATGGCGGTCTCCTTTGGTTGAGTTGCGTGTCTATCTAATCCACCCACTTCATCCGATAAGAGTTCTGAATCCAGCGGTCAGCTTCGGGCGCGCCGGGGACTTTCATGTTGGCGCTGTCCCACTCGATAGGCCGGCCGAGGCGCAACGACAACATGCCCGGCAGGTAGGCTTCGCACACGCGCGCACCGATCTCGAAGTGGTTGTAGGTGGCCGGGCCGCCCTTGCACGCCCGGAACCACTCCTGCATGTGGTTGTCGTTGGTCAGGCGCGGCACGCTGAGCGGCAACGTCTTCACCGCGTCATGATCCAGCACGCCGCGCCACTTCTTGTCGCCTTTGAGTTTCATGATGCCGGCGACGCCCCAGCCGTCGGTGTAGAGCTGGCCGCGCTGCCCGACGAACAGACAGCCGGTGGTCGGCAACTGCCCGCGGCATTCCTTGACAGAGTCGGTGATCTCCTCCGGCGGATACTTGCCGCCGTCGCCCCACCAGAGCGTGACGGGCGCCAGCCCCTCGCGCGCGGGATACTCGAAGCGGAAGCACCCGCGCGAGACATACGTCTCCTTGACCGGT
>JACRKA010000181.1 GCA_016219905.1 Verrucomicrobiota bacterium | reverse complement strand
GGATGCTCATCGTGGAACATCCGGATGATCAAGCCGTAGAAGCGGCTAATCTCCGACATGGCTCAGCGCGGCGGACTGTGAAGGAAACAACTCGGCGACGGACTTGCCCGTCAGCCTGAGATAGACGTTGTCGGGGCAGATTTCGATGTCGTCCGTCCAAGCGACGGCACCCCCGTCGCTCACATGAGCCTTCTGGAAGTTGCTGCCGATGTCCCAGAACTTGAAAACGCCCTTGCCCGCCAGATGCCCCAAGTCCACCTCGCCCTGGGCGCCATCGGAATAGCGGACCCAGATGCGATACTTTTCGCGCGGTGTGACGGCAACCAGCTTTGGCGTGTCCATGCACCACTACGCTAGGCGATTCACCTGCCGCCTGCAAGCGCGGTGTCGTCGTCTCGTTGTTGCCAAAGGTGGCCGAGCCTTGGTTTTCCCATTTTGCATTTGCGGGCGGCACGCCGGCAAGAGGTCTCGCTGAGGCGCGGGGACGGGGGGCAGCGTGAGGTTTGAGATTTGAGGGTCAATCCAGTGTCGGCCTCACTTGGCATCGAGGCGGTCGAGGCGGAGGAGGACGGCGCCGAAGTCGAGGGCGCGGCGGAATGGAGTGATGGAGTGTTGGAGTTGTGGAGTATTGGGGTGAAGGAACAGCGAATGCGGAATGCGGAGTGCGGAGTGTGGAAGGGTCGGAGGCTCACGCGAAGGCGCGAAGACGCCAAGGGGAGTCTAGGCAAGAAGATTTGGGGGCAAAAAGATTCCGGCAATGTTCTTGCCCTTGAAGCGCAAACGGCGATTAGCGTGGGGAGCGCGGGCAAGGGGAACAAAAGGATTTCCTAAGCGATTCCACTGTCCAGAATTCCTCTGTCGTCAAAACAAACTCCGCTTGTTCCAAGTCCCGTTTTTTCATTGCGAACGTGGACAGAGCAATGGGGACAGAGGAATTTCCAACCCGTTCCCGTGACTCCACTGTCCAAGGGATGCGTCGTGCCGGCGATGGACAAGGCCGGGTTCTGCGGGTAGTCTCCCCGCGCCATGAAGGTGCTCTACCTCGACTGCATCGGCGGAATCAGCGGCGACATGACCCTCGGGGCGCTGCTGGACCTCGGCCTTGATTTGAAGGTCTTGCGCCGCGAGCTGGCGAAGCTGAACCTGGATGAGTTCGAGATTTCCGCCCGGCGCGACCAGCGGCAGGCGATCACGGGCGTGAAGTTCGATGTCCATGTCCACGAGCATCACCACGACCACGGCCATCATCACGAGCATGAGCATCACGGCCGCTCGTTCCGCGAGATCAAACAGCTCATCGAGTCCAGCAAGCTGGACGATGAGGTGAAACGCCGCGCGGTGGGCGCGTTCCGGCGGCTGGCGGAGGCGGAGGGGAAAATCCACGGCATCGCGCCGGAGAAGGTTCATTTTCACGAAGTCGGCGCAGTGGACAGTATCGTGGACTTCGTCGGTGCGTGCATTGGTCTTCGCGAGTTGGGCATCGAGAAGGTCGTGGCGTCGGCACCGTTGCGGACGGGGTTTGGTTTTGTGGATTGCGCGCACGGGCGGTTCCCGGTGCCGGGGCCGGCGACGGTGGAATTGTTGAAGGGCGTGGCGATCTACGCAGGCGACGAGGAGGCGGAGCTGGTTACGCCGACGGGCGCGGCGTTGTTGCGGGAGTTCGCGACGGAGTTCGGGCCGATGCCGGCGATGACGGTGCAGGCCATCGGCTACGGTCTCGGCACGCGCAATCTGCCGAAGACGCCGAACGTGTTACGTGCGGTGTTGGGCGAGACGACGGAAGCGAAGCAGGCCGACCGCATCGTGGTGCTGGAGACCAATCTCGATGACGTCAGTCCGCAGGTGCTCGGCGACGTGATGGAGCGGGCGCTCGCGGCGGGCGCGTTGGACGTTTTTCACACGCCGATCCAGATGAAGAAGAACCGGCCGGGCGTGATGTTGAGCGTGCTCTGCGCGCCGGAGGACGCGGAGCGGCTGTCGCGGCTGCTGTTGACGGACACGACGGCGTTCGGCGTGCGCCGGACGGAGGCGCAGCGGCTGAAGCTGGAACGCGAGATCGTGACGGTGAAGACGGCGTTCGGCGCGGTGGAGGTGAAGCTGGGCCGGCTCGATGGCAAGGTGATGTCGGCGTCGCCGGAGTTCGAGAGCTGCAAGCGCGCGGCAGCGAAGGCGAAGACGCCGGTGCGCCGCGTCATCACCGCGGCACTGGCACAAGCGGAGAAGCTGTATGATTGACAAGAAACTGCTCGATATCCTGGTCTGCCCGAAATGCAAGACGGCCGTGAAGGAGGCGGGCGACCGGCTTGTTTGCCAGAACGCGGCGTGCGGCCTGCGCTATCCCGTCCGCGACGGCATCCCGGTCATGTTGATCGAGCAGGCTGAGAAGCCGGACAAGCCGGCCAACGGATGAATCATTCAGGAGCCAAACCATGAGACATACCATCACCCGTCGAGATTTCCTGACCGCCACCACCGCAAGCGTGGCCGCGCCGTGGCTCATGCGAACGGGCGCAGAAGCCCGCGCCGCCGCGCCCGTGTGGAAGATGCGGCTCTCGACCTCGTCGGTGCAATATGTGCCGCTGCCGATCGAGCAGGTTTGCGAGCGGATCGCGAAGCTGGGCTTCGAGGCGATTGACATCTGGGGACCGCTGTTCAAGTGCACGCATCTCGATGACGTGGCGGCCCGCCTCAGCGCCAGCGGGCTGAAGAAACTGTTGGCGAAGAACAAGCTGAAGCTTTTCGCCTTCTCGGTTTACCCGGACCGCTATCCGCAATATGCCGAACTGCTGGGCGCGGCCGGCGGCGGCGTTGCCATCCGCAGCAGCGAGAAGCCTTGCAAGCCGGAGGAGTTGACCGCCCGGATGAAGGAGTTTCTGGAGAAGCTCAAGCCGCAAGTCGAGCTGGCCGAGAAACACAACTCGTATGTGGCCGTCGAGAACCACGGCCGCGCGTTGCTTGACTCGATTGATTCGATCAAGGCGTTTGTGGATCTGAACAAGCATCCGCGGGTCGGCATCGCGCTGGCGCCGTATCACATCCAGGCGGGCCAGATGTCGGTGGAGGACGCCGTTGCCGCGTGTGGCAAGCAACTGTTGTTCTTCTACGCGTGGCAGCATGGGAAAGGCACCGACCAATTGCCCGGCCACGGGCCGACCGACATGACGCCGTGGCTGGCCGCGCTCGCGAAGATCGGCTACGCCGGCTATGTGAACCCGTTCATGCACGGCGAGGTCGAAGCCGACGCGATGTCGGCCGCGCTCGCGAAGGCGCGGGATTACCTGAAGGCGTGTTACAAGAAAGCCGTGGCGTGACGCCCGCGCGAGGCGGGTCGCGTCAGGACTTTCGTTGCTTGCGGGCGCGTCGCCGCGGGCGCGTCTTGGCTCGCGGGCGTCGCGGGGGCTTGGGGCTGAGACTGCGGATGTGGGCCTCGATGGCCTGGAGATAGGGGTTCTTGGAGGAGCCGAGGGGGCGTTCCATGAAACGATAGACGCCGCCCCATTGGTTGACCAGCAGGCGCATGACGTGGCCGTGGAAGAACTGCGGGGTCTTGGCGCGCATGTCGTCGGGGCTTTTGTAGGCGGCCAGCGCGCCGGCGGCGGGGCCTTCGGTGACCACGCACTCGTGGAACTCCTCGTAGAGGCCGTCGAGTTCCTCCAGATAGTTCGACGCGGCCATCTGGCCGAGCAGATCGGCCGTCCCAAGCGCGAAGCCGATCATCTTTTCCGCTTCGGACTGGAACGGGATCTTGTTGGTGTCCACAAAGAAGCCGGTGCAGTGGATCATGTGGCGGACGGCGTTGAGGTCGGGCGAGAGGCAGCCGCGCAGGGCGAGGTAACGCTCGGCGAAGTCCATGCTGCGGTCCACGTGGGTGATGGTGTATTTGGCGCCGGTGCCGGGGATGTCGCCGATCTCCTTGAGATAGCCGGAGTCGTGCAGCAGGATGGCGTGGATGCCGAGCGTGAAGAACCGCGCGGGCAGGAACAGGCCGTCCGGCGCGCGGTTCAGGCCGTCGAGCAAATGCGCCAGCGCCACGGTGCCCTGCATCGTGTGCTCGAGATCGTGGTAGCGCATGTCGCAGGCCTGGTAGCCGGGAAAGCGGCCCACGAACATCCCCTCGACGTCCGCAAACGTCTGGTGGATGGGGCCGAAATCCTCGCGCGGGTAGTGGCGGCGGAAAATCTTCTCTACGTATCGCTCGACGGCGCGCGGGTCGCTGGTCTTGACGCGGGGCAACATGTTTCTGGGTGATTCCTTGGATGTCGGCGGGCATTGAGGATAACGGCCTGTCGCGGAAAAACAACGCTTTTTGAGCGCGAGGCGGTCACCATGCGGCTTGCCGCCGCGAATCCGGGCCTTCTCCCCGAAACAGCGCTGGCCGGACGCGCCGGGCTTGGTGTAGTAATTAGCCGATGTCCGACGGCCAGGCACCACCGCAGCGCATCGGCGGCTTCGAACTGCTCCAAAAGATCGGCGAGGGCGGGATGGGCAGCGTCTGGAAAGCCCGCCAGCTCAGCCTCGACCGCATTGTCGCGCTCAAGGTCCTCAATCCCGAATACTCCAAGAGCCAGGAGTTCCTCGCCCGTTTCCGCAACGAGGCGCGCGCCGCGGCGGGTTTCCACGACGCGCACGTCATCCAGGTCTATGACGCCGGCAACGCCGACGGCGTGGACTATCTGGCCATGGAATACGTCGCCGGCCAGTCGGTGCGCGCCACCCTCAACGTCCGCGGCAAGATCGCCGAGGACACCGCCCTCGACATCATCATCCCCGTCGCGCAGGCGCTCAGCCAGGCCTGGGACCGCGCCCGGCTCATCCACCGCGACGTCAAGCCGGAGAACATCCTCATTGACCAGGACGGCACGGTCAAACTCGGCGACCTCGGCCTCGCCAAATCCGCCGCCACGCCGGAAAGCCTCAGGCTCACCCGCCCCGGCCAGTCGCTTGGCACGCCCTACTACGTCGCGCCCGAACAGGCCCAGGGGATGCGCGACCTCGACTTCCGTTGCGACATCTACAGCCTCGGCGCGACGCTCTACCACATGGTCACCGGCCATGCGCTGTTCGAAGACCTGCCCACGATCGTCGCGCTGCTCAAGCACCTCGACGCCCACGTCCCCGACGCGCGCCGCTACCAGCCGCAGCTCTCGGAAAACCTCTGCCTCGTCATGGAAAAGATGCTGGCCAAGGCCCGCGACGACCGCTACGCCAACTGGCAGGAACTCATCAGCGACCTGCAACTGGTGCGCAGCAGCCGCCGTCCCCTCAACGCCCGCATCGCCCCCGGCCGCTCCACCATGCAGCGGTTCGAGTCCGTCGGCCCCGACGGCCTGCCCATCGAGGCCCATCGCGCGCCGGCCGCGCCGCCTGCGGCGGCCCCGCCGCGCGAACGCGTGATGACGCCCGTGGCCTGGGCCGGCCTCGCCGTCATCGGCGCCTGCCTCCTCGGCATGGCGGTGCTCTGGAAAATCAGCGCCGACCGCGAACTGGAACTGACCACCGAACAGACCGCCCGCCAGTTGGAAGCCCAGGCTGCCGTCGCCGCCCGCGCCTACTACGAGGCGATGGAGTTCGCCCGCAGCCATCGGCGCGATTACGCCGAGATCATCCGGCGCTTCGACGCCATCGCGCGCAACTATCCCAAGACCGAGTTCGCCCCGGCCGCCGCCGAGCAGGCCGGGCAGTGGCGCCAGAAACTTACCACCGTCCAGGAAGACGCCGCCCGCCGCCTCACCGCCGAGAAACAGGCCCGCACAAAAATGGCCGGCGCCAAGGAAACCGAGGCCCGGCGGCTTGCCGCCGCCAAGGAGCAGCAAGCCCGCAACGCGGCCAAAGCGGAGGAAGACCGCCGTCTCCTCGAACAGGCCGCCCGCGCGCGCGAGGCCGCGCAGGCCGCCTACAACGAGTTTGTGCCCGGCTGGCTGACATGGATGGCCCGGCGCGACTACGCCGACGCCATCCACGCCGCGCAACAAGCCGCCGCCGACAAACGCTTCGAGCCGCTGAAACCCCTCCTCGCCACCCACGCACAGGCCGCGCAACGGCTCCAGGGCTTCGTCGCCAGGCTGGGCGCCCCCGACAGCCCCCTCATCGGCAAAGCCGTCGCCCTCTCCAACATCAGCGGCACCGTCACCGGCGTCTCCAAGAAAGGCGGCGTCGTCATCGAAAAAATCGCCGGCGTCGGCATCGTCGTGCCCCTGCTGACCGCCGCGCCCGACGACCTGCTGCGGCTCGCCGCCGCCACCGTTGCGACCACCGACCCCGAGGCGCAGATCAACTACGCGCTGCTGCTGATGGCCGAAGGTTACGCCGAACCCGCGCGCCAGGGCCTCACTGCCAACCCCACCCCGGCCGCCGACCCGTTCGAGGACATGGCCAACGCCGTCGTCGCCGCGCTCAACGAATCGGAAGCCCCCACCGTCCTCGCCGACCTGCGCGCCCAGGTCGCTGCCAACCAGTGGCCCACCGCCTTTGCCCGCATGATCGCCCTCGACACCCGCTTCGTCCGCACCGCCGCCGTCAAAGCCGCTGCTGCCGAACTGAACACCATCCGCGACCAGTTGCTGGCCCTGATCCCCGAGCCGGCCTTCGCCGCTCCCTCCGCGCGGCTGGCGGTCATCACCGCCCGGCAGGCGTTGGAGGCCAGCGACTGGCAGCGCACCCTGGACATCGTCAACCAACTCGACTCGCGGATCGCCGCCGGCGCGTTTTCTGCCGCCGTCGTCAGCAGTGTGCAGGCTGAATTCGAAACCGTGCGCCAGCAACTGGCCGGCCAGTCCGGCCTGCCGGCGGCCGACGTCATCCGCCGCCGCGACGTCGAGCGCGCGGGTGGCCGTGTCTGGCAGGTCCTTGACGACGGCACCGGCGACGCCAAGACTTTCGCCGAAGCCCTCGCCGCCGCCAAGGATCACGACGGCATCGAACTAGGCCCCGGCCGGCACGACATCAGCCTCGTGGACGGCGCCGCCAGACGCGCCCTCTACATCTACGGCCGCGGCGGCTCGCTGCCGCTGCTGACCGACGCGGGCGCCGGCGACGCGGCGGCGCAACCGGGTGGTTTCCTGCTGCGCTGCGGCGACGGTTGGCGGCTGGAGAACCTGCACTTCCAGTTCTCCGTCAACGCCCTCGCGCAGGCCGGCCCGGCCCTGCGCGTCGAGAACTGCGCGTTCAGCCGGCCCGCCGCCGCGCCCGGGCAGGCCCTCGTGCTCACGGCCGCCTGCGACGGCGCGTGGCAGACGGTTTTCGAACACTGCCTGCTGATGGCCGCCGCTGCGGACGCCATCTGCTCGCTGCCCCAGAGCGACGGGGCCACGCGCCACAAGGTTGAGTTCGACCACTGCACGCTCTGGCTCCCGGATGGCGCGCTTCACACCACCAGCCGGCCGGAGTTGCGGCGGCAAGTTTCGCTCACGCTGCAAAACTGCGCCGTCCTCGCCCGGCGCGTCGCCGCCGCGACGTGGACACGCGCGCTGTTCACCAGCGGCTTCAGCTACACCGGCAACAACAACCTCTTCTTCCTCGCGCGGCCCGGCGACGACACGCCCTCGCCTGGCGACGCCACGTGGAGCTCGATGTTTCCCGGCCAGGACGCTGCGTCATCCACCAACGAACTGACCGCAGCCGTCCCGGCCAGCCTCAAGAGCAACCGGCCCGCCCCCGCGCTCGCCGCGTTCGCCGACCCCGCCGTCGGCGACCTGCGGCTCAACACGGCAGGGCCGTGGGCCAGCCTCGCCGACGACCAGGGCGTCGCGGGCGTGCGCTGGCCGGACTGGCGCTGGACGGCGTTCCTGAAACCGGCGCTTCCCGGCCAGTCATCGAAGACAGAGTAGGAGTTCCGGCTGGAGGGGAGACTTGTCTATCTGTCCAGCAAGTCGGGCGGCTGCGCGTGCCCCGCCCAGGAGCGGCGACACTCCTGTCGCCGCACTTGCCGATTGGGCGACAGGAGTGTCGCCCCTCCCTGGGCGCCTGCGTGTTTCTGGAAAAACTCCCAGATGAAATCCGTCGCTTTGATCTTGTCGGACTTCTTGCCGACCATGAACTCCGGCAGCAGGCTCTTGCCGCCGGCCCACGTGTGGCCGAGTCCCTCGACGGTCACGTAGATCACCTCCGCGCCGTCGCGACCGGGGCCGTAGGTTTCGGTGCGGACACCGTTCGATTCCGAAGTGGCTTTCGGCGTCGTGGGGCAGCCGACGGCTTTGGCCCACTTCAGGATGGAGTCGCGCACAGGCGGCTTTGCTTTCGCGCGGACCTTGTCGCTGGCGCCGGCCCCCAATTTCGGCGCGCCGCCTTCGATCAGGTTGAGCGGGTCGGCCGTGCCGGTGATGTAACACATCGAGATGGGCCGCTCCAACTTGAGCGGCTCCAGCCAGCACGCACCGGCGACGGGAGCGATGGCGGCGATGCGACGCGAGAGTTCCGCGCCGACGCGGAAGGTCATCGAAGCGCCGTTGGAGAAGCCGGTGAAGAAAACCCGCCGCGCGTCCACGGCGAACTTCGAGAGCAGTTCGTCTAGCATCGCGTTGATGAAGCCGACATCATCCACCTTGTTCTGGCCTTGATAGAACCGTTCCGAGCCGTCGTTCCAGAGCTGCGGGTTCCTGCCGAAGCTGCCCGGCTTCGTTGGGTCGGGCGGCATGGCGTTGGCGAACACAGCGAGGAATCCGGTTTCGTCCGCCTTCGCGCCCCAACCGGTTTCGGTCGCCGCGCCTTTGCTTGTGCCACCGCCGCCGTGCAGCATGACGACGACGGGCACGGGTGTCTTGCCGTCGTAGGCTGGCGGCACGTGGACCGTGTAGCGCCTCTCCAGTTCACCAACCTTGATGGTGAAGTTGTGGTCGCCGGCCTTCACCGCTTCCTTCGCCGCCGCTGCGCTGGCAGTCAGCGCGGCAACAGCCCAGCAGAGAAGCATCAGGCTCAGGATGTTATTCATGCTGGTAGATACAACGCTCGCAGGACTGCGGTTACAACAACGTGGGCCTGGTGGCGATGAGGCTGTAACTTTCGTTTGGCTGTTCCGGTATCACGTTCAAAATGAGAAGACAACCCTGGGCGCTCGCGATCATCTACATGGTCGTGTCGTTGGCGGTCGAGGCGGCGTTGATGGTCGTCGGCCATCTGAAAGTGCCGCAGGACAACGCAATCCTGGCTCCGGTCGTCCTCACGATTCCGCCGGTGCTGGCCGCATGGATTTGCGGTTATCGGTGGCCCAAGGAGTTGGTCTTGGTGGCAATTGTGTTGAGCGTGCTGACGCTGGGTCTCACGCTGCTGGCTGGCAGGCTTACCGGGGTTTCCACAGGCCTGCTCGAACCGATCATCGTCCGGGCAATTGCGGGATTCCTCGCTGGAAGCATTGTCAACAGAGGACGACCGCGTGCGGTCTTCACCACAAAAAGAAAGACAATTCTCATCCTGCTGGCGGTTGGTGTCGTGGCCTTCGTTGCCTGGCGCTTGTTGAGCGGACCAAATCCTGAGCGCGGCCCACTGGCGTTGCTCAAACGCGCCGCAGGCGATGTTCATTACACCAAGCTGGTGCCGAGAGCGGGGAACGCATGGAGGGCGGCATTTACGACCCAAGCGTTGCCTACACGCCCGACGGCAAGGTCGGCTGGCTGGCTTACTCGTCGGTGAAGGGCGACTACAAACCCATCGGGCAATATGTGCACACGCACCTGGCGCGCTCGACCGACGGCGGGGCGAATTGGGATTTCGTGAAGGTGCTCAACACCTCGACGAACGGGACGCTCGTGATGCCCGATGGCAAACAGTTGCCGGGTGTGTGGCGCTACGAAGTGCCGACGCTGGTGTTCGACGCGGCGGACCCGGACGCGAGCCGGCGCTGGAAACTGTTCGTTCATTATTACTTCTGGAATCCCAAACGCAACCGGATGCCGGAATACGGCTGGATCGCCCTGCGCATGGCGGCGGACCCGGCGGGTGAGTGGTCCGCGGATGTTCCGCTCTTCAGCGCGGGAAAGAATCCGCCCGCGCCCTGTCACAAGCCGCGCGTGGACTTGAACGCGCTCGATGCGTCGCTGAAGAACAGCATCGCCTACTCCGAGCCGGGCGCACTGGCGCACGACGGCCTGCTTTACGTGTCGCTGAGCGCGCTGCAACCGCGGCTTGGCCTCGGAGGCATCCGCGTCGGCCACACGATCGTCCTGCTGGCATCGGACGATCACGGCGGGTCCTGGCGCTTCGTGCGCAAGCTGCTCGACAACGACGACGCCGGCCGGTTTGGCGCTGACGCGTTTGACGGCTCCAGTCTGGCGGAAGATGGCGGCCGATTCTTTCTCCTCGCGTCGCCCATGCGCCGCGGAAGAGTGCCTGAAGTGCATCACGGCACGACGGCGTTTGAATTCGAGTCGCTGGCGGAAGGCCGTTTGCGCCGGGACACCAACGGGCTGCCCGCGCTCGCCACGTATTTCGCGCCGCAACCGAGCCTCTTCTCCGGGCCGGGCGCGGGACAAGCCACCTACGACGCTCACAACACACGCGGCGGATTGCTCATGCCACAGTTCAACCTCAAGGCTTACCCGGAAGTGTTTCAAATCTTCTCGACCGGCCGACGAATCGTGACTGGAGACCGAAGCGGGCTTGCACAATGAAAATGGATGGAAAAACGATTTTGGTTCTGCTGGCGGCCGTGGGTTCGTTGGTTCTCGCAGGAATTGTGACGCGTCTTGCCGCCGCGAAGCCCACCGAGACCATCGAGCCGCCCAACGAATCGGAGGTGGAACTGACCGCGGTTGAAAAAGGCGTGACCTACAAGCTCTACCACGCGGGGCTTTGGCGGGTGGATTCGCGTTCCGGCAAGTGGGAGTTCATGGAGCAGATGTATGATCCGGATTTCTACGCGAAGAATTACGTCGAGCGCGACGGCGCGATTTGCCGGAAGGCCGCAAACGGGAACCTCGTGCCGGTCCGGCGACGGTTCGCCGACGACTTCGAACACGCCAGGCCGGTCCGCGAGTTGACCGGCATGGACACGGGATGGACTGCGTTCACGCTCCAGTCGCCGAAGGCGCCGTCGGTGAACGATTACGTCCGGTTGCGAAACGGCATCCTGAAAGGGCAATCGGACTTCTTGGACAACCGGGTGGAAATGTCAGCCGACGTCGTTCATTCCGGCAAGCGCGCCTTGAAGACCTACAGCGCGCCTCCATCGCGCTCAATGGTCTGCGCGAAAGCCTCGCTCGACACCGAGTTGCTGCACTTCGTCAAAGGCGATGACGTGTGGTTCTCCGGCTGGTATTACGTTCCCGAAGACAGCGGGATGCCGTTTACCGTGATGGATCTGGAGACGACCTGGATCAAGGAATACCCCGGCATCCGCATCATGCTGGCTGACGGCCAATACGCGATGTTTGAACTGAAGTGGGGCGCGAAACCAAAATACCGCCAGCCGAAAGGGAAGGAAGTCGGTTTCCCGGTCGCGAAGTGGGTGCATCTGAAAGCGCGCCTCAAGCTCTCCGAAAAAGACGACGGCGTCATCGAACTGTGGCAGGACGGCATGAAAATCGTGGATGCGCGCGGCCAGACGCTGCCGCTGGCCCACACCATCTATAATAGCTTCGAGATAGGCATCACTGCCCACAACGACCGCGGCAAACCCGCCACGCTCTATGTGGACGACGTTGCGATTGCCAACAAGCCGATGGACTGAACCGGATGCGCTGTCCGCGCGGCCACGGGATTTCGCCTCACGGCTTCGGCCACTGTATGGCAGCGTCAGGGGGTCGGTCCGGTCTCATTCGTCGCGCGCGATTCAAACTGGCTGATGATGTTGACGGCAAACTTCTCCGAAAAGCCCGCAAGAAAACACCAGAAGATCAGCTTGGCATAGTCAGCCGCTTCGCCATGGATCGCAAAGAGGGCGGTCAGCCCCTCGACGGACTTGCCGCTGTCGGGGACAAACCTGGGGAAGAGATCGCCCGCCAGCAGCCCCGAGATGAAGAGGATGTAGGTCAGCAGGGCGAGGATGCCGCCCACCAATGGCGACAGGCTGATATACACCCACGAGTCCGCCAACAGCGCGAGGTCGTCGTGCGACATCTGCTTGAGACGGCGCTGAAGCCCGACGAAACCACCGATGAACCCGACCAGCAGCGTCATCAAAGGCGTGGAACCCAGCAGACTGCCGGGATTCAGGTAGGCATAGATCGCGCCGGGGATGCCGATGCACATCAGCGCCACCAGCGCGCCCAGCAGACGGTTGCTGATGACCTGGATCGTTTTGAGTTTTTCATTCATGCGAGCCTTACCTCGCTCATGGCTTGGGCCATTTCAAGTGCTTGTGCAGGAAATCGAACGTGCCGACGGCGTGGATTTCGTGGGGACCGTTGAAGTATTCGAACTCGCAGCGGTCGCCGATGCCGAGCAGGTCGTAGCGGCGCTTGGTCTTCGCGTATTCGTAGGCCACCATCTCGTCCACGCCCACGCCGTCGAAGTGGCCGCGCTCGACCATGAACGGCCGCGGGCAAATCAGCCACGACATTTCGGCGTAGTTGAACGTGTTGCCGAGGTCCCACTCGAAGATCTCATACTCGCCGGTGAACATGTAGCTGCCCTTGAAGGTCGTGGAGGCGTTCTTGGCGATCCACTCGTTGTAGTCGCCGGAGCAGATCGAGAGGCAATACTTCTCCAGCATCGCCGGCAGCCGCATCGCCGACTTGCCGCCGTAGCTCAGGCCGTAGAACGCGATGCGCTCGCCGTCCACGAACGGCTGCGCCGCGAGCCAGTCCAGCGTCCGCTCGTGCTGGCGGCCGATGACCGCGAAGAGCGTTTTGCCGAGCGGGTTGAGCTTGCGCTGCAAGACGCGGAAGGCGTCCTTGCCGATGTAGGGATTCTGCGGCGAGTAGGTGATGAAGCCGCGCTCGGCGAGCTTGTTCGCGAAGCTGTGATAGTAGCGGCTCTCGACCTTCGGGTCCGCGCAATCCTGCGGCCGGCCCTCCAGCCCGTGCTGGCACACGACCACCGGCCGGCGCTCGCCCGGCTTGAGGTCCTTTGGCACGAGCAAAATGCCGTAGGCATAAACATCCGGCCACACATCGAGCATCACCTCGTAGCCGCGATACTTCGGCTCGTCATAAACCAGACGCGTGCGCGGATTCACCGGCAGCGACGCCGGCGGAAAGCGGCCGATGACCTCATCCCACAGGTAATCGCGATAAGCGCGCGTGTCCTCCTGATACTTCTTCACCGCCGCCGCCGAATCCTTCGCGAGCGGAAAGCCCCAGTTGCTCAAGTCGAGGTTCGGCTTCTTCCACAACTCCGCCCGCCTCGCCTCGCCCTCGCGCAACACGCGCTGCGTGTGCTCGACGAGTTGGTCGAATTGATGTTGGAAATCTGATTCGCGAAACGACGGTCCCTGGGGCGGCGGAGGTTCAGTTGGCGCTAGTTTTGCACTTTCATGCAGTTCTTTCAAAAAGGCTGTGAGCGCCGCCTCGCAGCCGGGCCAGCCGGTGCCATCGCCACTCTTGATCAATGTGAACCGCGGTTGAGGTTTCTCTGGCAGATTATTTGTGCGGGCAAATTCTGACTCCGAATATGTCATTGGGCGGAGTCCGATCTTTCCAAGCAAATTCTGCGCACGCGCAACTTCCTTCTCTATATCAGATAACGGTGGCGTGCTGATGACGCCCGGCGCGGCTCCGGTGCGGCCTTGTGACGGTGCGGGCGGTCCGTTGATGTCCGGATGACGACTTGCCTCGATAATGAGTGCACGGGGCATAGGTGGAACAACATTTCCGATCGGTTTAGACAAAGCTATGAAGCTGGCAATCTCAGCGTCGCCAAACTCGTCAAGCAATCCGAACACATTTCGATAGATAGGTTCGCGCCAAAGCTTCTCGCGTGGCTGGAAGTAGCCACTGACTACCGCAGCATTGATGCGGTCATCTAACGCAGCGGCGTATAATGCAATCAAACCGCCTTCGCCGTAACCAATCACGCCCACTGGCGGCGGCTCGTAAGCCGAATGAGCTGGTGGTTCAGAAGGGATGTGTTCGCTAACAAAACAATCTACCGCCGCGAGCACCTTTTGGACTTCGTAACCGATGATATGGCGACCCATCTCGGATGCAGCGCGGTAGATGAACTCGCGGTGAGGCTGGTTGGTCATTCGAATCTTCGGTTTGCCGGCGTAAGTATCGCGCCGGTCCATTAGCAACGGGACGAGGACGCGACAGCCGCTTCCTGCAAGCCGCCGCGCAAACTGAGCCTCGATCGGAACACCTTCTTTCAGTCCCACAAACATCTCTGGTGTCCAGTCGCAATCCGGCAACGCGACGATGTTTGCCACTGGTGGCAGATGTTCATCTGGCTCCAGCAGTAATCCTTCCGCATCTACGCCGGACAGCACGCTCCAACGCACCGCAAAAATCCTATATCCTGTGCCCGCACCTACAACATTGAATTCAAGGGGTGGCGTCGAACGTGACTGCAACTTGCATGTTTCGCGCTCATCCACCACGCCGATTATTTTCTTGAACCGCTCGCGGTTCGGCTCGATGGACTTCGCGTAGGCTTCGGGCGAGGAGAAGTCGCGATGCCACTTCGCGGCGCGGCGCCCGACGCTGGCGGCCAGTTCGCGGTCGAGGAAACGGTCAATGCCCGCGACCATCTCCATCGAGAAGTCGTTGGTGCCGGTGAGCGGTTGTGTGCCGGGCAGCGGCTCCGCTGCGGCCAGAGGGGCGAGAATGACGAGCGCGGTCCCGAGGAGGATGCGGTGGAGTTTCATGGCGGCCTTGGATGCGGTGTTTGCGCGCGTGGAGCGCGCACAGGCCGGCTTCCCCGCGCAATGACTGGCAATGCCCGCGAAAGTAGGCAGAGGCCGGCTGCGAGGCAAGCGCGAACTCCAGCCCCCTTGTTTTGAGACGCTTTTCTCCGACGTGTTTAACTGATTGCCGATGGGCCTTCGGATGCTCTACGCTGCGCGCACTCGGCTGCCCTGGCGATGTGTCGGGCGGCCTCGGAAACGAAGCCGGCGGCTGTTGGCGTGGTGGTGCCGCGCGGGGTTGACCAGGTTCAGGAAGAACGGAGTCTCTGATGGCATTTGTTGATACGGCGATTGCCGGTGTGCAGTTGGTGACATTCAACCGGATAGAGGATTCGCGCGGGGTCTTTTTTGAAGCGTTCCGCGCGAGCTGGCTGGGCGGAAACCGGCGGTGGGTGCAGTGGAACTTTTCCCGTTCGGCAGGCGGCGTCGTGCGCGGCCTGCATTTCCATCGCCGGCAGAGCGATTACTGGCTGGTGACGGAGGGACGTTTGATGGCGGCGCTGGTGGACGTGCGGAAGCAGTCGCCGACTTTTCGCGCGGCGCTTTGCGTCGAGCTGGATGCGGCCCAGCCCCAGGCGTTGGTCATCCCGCCGGGTGTCCTGCACGGCTATCGCGCGCTGACTGACGTGACGGTCCAGTATTTGTTGGACCAGGAGTATGACGCCAGCGACGAGAACGGTGTAAAGTGGGATGATCCGGATTTGCGGCTGCCAGAGGCGTGGTATCGCGGGCCGGCGCCGGTGCTTTCCGGGCGCGACGCCAAGGCGCCGCGGCTGGCGGACGTGGAGACCTGCTGAGGCTACAGGCGTTCCCGGCCGGGATAGCCCGAGTCGAGGTCGTGCCAGAACTCGATGTCGTCGTCTTCCAGTTCCCAGCACAGGAACACCTCGTGGCCGTTGCGGAGGTGGGGAAAATCCACCAGCCCGCGGTCCACGTCCTTGATCTGGATGCCGCGGGATGTGATGTCGTTGAGTCCCTCGTGAATGGCGATCATCGCGCGCGCCATCGTGGCGACCCGGTCCCCGCCGAGGTCGCCGCCGGTCTTCTCCAGTGTGGCGGCCAGGTGTCGCTCGGTTTCCAGCAGGCGGTCGCGGGCCGTGTGGATCGTGGTGAAGGCGCGCCGCAGCCGCGGCAACAGCGCGCGGGCCTCCTCGACCTTGAAGTGCTTCTTGAACTGGTAAGGCACGCGCGGAGCTTACACGGGGAACGACGCGGCAGCAAGTTGGCGCCGTCGTGACGCGGCGCGCGGCAAGGTTTCAGCGGCACGGTTCACTCTTGCCAGCGCCGGACACGGTGCTTATCCTCGCCGGACATTTTTCAGGATTGGAACATGGCAACCACCGTCAGAAGCAAGTCCTCGAAACCCGTGGCGGTTGTCACGGGCGGCGCCGGCTTTCTCGGCTCGCACCTGTGCGACCGGCTGCTGGCCGAGGGCTGGCGGGTGTTTGCCGTGGACAACTTCCTCACCGGCTCGCACGACAACATCGCGCATCTGGGCAACAACTCCGACTTCGTGCTCATCGAGCAGGACGTGACGCAATACGTGAAGGTGCCGGGGCCGGTGGCGTTCGTGTTTCACTTCGCCTCGCCGGCCAGCCCGATTGACTACGCGGAGTATCCCGTCAAGACGTTGAAGGCGGGTTCATTGGGCACGCACAACGCGCTCGGTCTGGCGAAGGCGATGAAGGCCGGCTTCCTGCTCGCCTCCACCAGCGAGATCTACGGCGACCCGCTGGTGCATCCGCAGCCGGAGAGCTACTGGGGCCACGTCAACACCATCGGCCCGCGCGGCTGCTACGACGAGGCCAAACGGTTTGCCGAGGCCATCACCATGGCCTACCTGCGGGAGGACAAGGTCCACACCCACATCGTCCGCATCTTCAACACCTACGGCCCCCGCATGCGGCTGCGCGACGGCCGCGTGGTGCCGGCGTTCATCGGGCAGGCGCTCCGGGGCGAGCCGCTGACGGTGTTTGGCGATGGCAGCCAGACGCGCAGTTTCTGCTTCGTCAACGATCTCATCGAAGGCATCTGGCGGCTGTCGCGCGTGGATTTCAACGAGCCGGTCAACATCGGCAACCCGGCCGAGTTCACCATCAAACAGTTCGCCGAGATGGTCATCAAGATCACCGGCGCGGGATCATCCCTCGTTTACCAGCCGCTGCCGCAGGACGATCCGAAGCAACGCAAGCCCGACATCACGCGCGCCAAACAACTCCTCGGGTGGCAGCCGACCATCGGCATCGAGGAGGGGTTGCGGCGGACCATCGAATATTTCCAGCCCCGCATCGGCCGCGAAGCCGCGCGGGCAAAGGCATGATCGCCGCGTTGACAGGGCCGGTCTTGCGCCGGTAGCTTTCGCGCCGAAGAAAAGACAGTCGCATGGACATCTATTTCAAGTGCATCCATTGCGACCAACGCCTCGTGGTGGATGACGCGGGGGTTGGCTTGGAGATTCCCTGCCCGGGTTGCGGGAAACTTGTCGCCATTCCCGAACGATCCACTGTCCCCAGCGACGCGGACCTCACCGCCGAAAAGAAGGTGGCCGAGAAACCTCTGGTCATGGCCACGCCCGTCGCCCCGCCGTCACCGCCTGCCGTCGCGGAGGCGCCGCCCAAGCCGCCGGCTCCGCCGCGCCCGCCCGCCCGCGTGCGACCGCCGCCGGGCCTGCTGTCGCGACCGCGCGCGATCCAGCCCGCGCGGTTGTTGGCGGCTGAACCTGCGGAGGCCCCGCCGCGCCCCGTCGCGCCGCCGCGGCCGGCTGCGCCCTTGTCTCCGCTCGCGCCGCCGCATGCCGTTCCGGTCGCACGGGAGTCCTCGGGGCAGGAAGCTTTGGCACTCTTCGTTGACGGCCTTCAGTCGCCTCCGGCTCCGCGCCGCGTTGCGATGCCGCCTGCCGTTGCGGGAAAACCTTCCGAGCCGCCGCAGGCGGCGCCGTTGCCCGAATCCGTGCTCCAGTCCCTGAGTCCGCCGCCGCCACCCCCTCCGGCACCCGTCGTGATTCAGACGCCCAAGCCGATCGTGCCGGTGATCCCGGAGCCGATCGCCGTGGCCTCGCCCATCGTGCCGCCGCTGGACCTTGCGTTCCCGGATGTCGGCCTGGCTCCCGTGGAAAAGCCGAAGCCGCCCGTGGTGGCCGCGCCATTGCCCGTCCGGGTCGTCGCGCCCGAGCCATTGCCAGTGTCGCCAACACCCTTGAAGGTTGCGCCGGCACCAGCGCCGAAGCCGGTTCCGTTGCCGGTTGTGCCAGCCGCTCAAGCCGCAGTTGGCGCCGTGAGACTCGTGGATACCGACGCGGCGCGTCGGGCCACTGCCGAGAAGTGGCAGGAACTGGCCAACGCGCTGGCGCAGCAGTTGTGGAGCGGCAAGACGACCTATCCCTTCCGGGCGGTGATGGTGGAGACGTTCCTCCGCGCCATGCCGGTCCTCTTGATGAATCCCAACGTCGTGGTCAGTCCGCGTGGCGCGCAGGCCGGCATGTCGGCCCGGTGGTTGGAGCCGTTCACCCTCGGCTCGTCCGAGCACGTGGCGCGGCTTGGCAAGGGGACATTCGAGGGCAGCACTGCGCGCGTGGCGGAGGTCGTCGAGCTTTGGATGCATCACCAGCAGATGATGGCCGAACGGGCGGGTTCCAACATCGAAGACATCAGTTTTTCGATGACGACCCTGCCGCAGTCGGCCGTGGTCACCTTCGGCATGAACTTCAACCAGCGCGGCACAGGCGGGCGGAAGCGGGTGGCTTGTTGGGTTGGCCGGATCGGCGATGACCTTTTCGTGTTTTCCGGCAAACTGCCGCCGCAAGGCGCCCGCGTGCCGCTGGGCGCAGAGCGCGCCTTCCGGGCCGGCGACGCCGCGCCGGAACCCTCGGTGCAGATCCCGCGCGAGAAGATCCTCGCCTTGCCGCCGCCGGAAGGGATGGAGGCCGCCGCGGCGCGCACGATGCGCGAACTGGTCATCAACTTCTGCGAGGCCCATTTCGGGCGGTTCGACAACCGCCTGGCGGGCGAATTCTACGACGGCATCCGCCAGGACCGCGACGCGGCGCGGGCCGCGTTGCCGGACGTCATCACCGCCATGCCGCCCTCCAAGGAAAAGCGGATGCTCCAGCAACTCTACCGCGACCTGTGAACAAAACACTGCTGGTCTGTCTGGCGGCCGCGTCGGTCGCCGCTGCCGGCGCGCGCGCCGGGGAAATGTTCCCCTTCGTCATCCCCGGCCTCGACACGCCCTCGAAAAACTCCATCGCGGACGTCGCGTGGCTCAACGACGCACCCGCCGGCAAACACGGTTTCGTCAGCGCCCGCGACGGCCGCTTTGTGGATGGCCGTGGCAAACGCCTCAAGTTTCTCGCCACCAACTTCACCTTCGGCAGTTGCTTCCCCGACCACGACACGGCCGACAAGCTCGCCGCGCGGCTGGCCAGCCTCGGCATCAACTGCATCCGGTTCCACCACACGGACAACCAGTCCGCCCCGCGCGGCATCTGGAAAGCCGGCACACCGAAGAAGAACGAATTCGATCCCGACCAGCTCGACCGGCTCGACTACTTCATCGCCGCGCTCAAGCGCCACGGCATCTACGCCAACATCAACCTCCACATCTCCCGCAACTATTGGGAGGGCGAGGACTTTGCTGACGGCCTCACCGATCACGAACGGCGGGAGCAGTTGCCCCATTACGGCAAAGGCGTGGACAAGATCAACGACCAGATGATCCGCATGCAGCGCGACTATGCCCGCGCGCTGCTCGGCCACGTCAACCCCTACACCAAGGCTCCCTACGCCAAGGATCCCTGCGTCGCCATCGTCGAGATCAACAACGAAAACCCGCTCCTCCAGCTCAAGGTCGCCGCGCTGCCCGACTACTACCGCAACGACGTGCTCACGACATGGAACGCATGGCTCAAGGCGCGCTACGGCTCCGCCGGGAAGCTCGTCGCCGCGTGGGGTGGCTCCGCGCCGCTTGGCGACAATCTCTTGCCGGCCAAATGCGCCACCCAGGGCGGCGAGAACTTCCATGTTGTCACCGACGGCTCCGGCGAAACCCGCGTCAGCCTCAGGAAACTGCCGGCGGTGAACTGGCACGCGCAGCTTCATTGGACCGGCCTGACGCTGGACGAAGGCAAACTTTACACCGTGGAGTTCGCCGCCCGTTCCGACGCGCCGCGCAAGCTGCCGCTCAGCACACGGCTTCAGAAAGCCGACTGGCACAACTGCGGCCTCAGCGAGACCGCCGAATTGACGCCGCAGTGGAATACGTTCAGCCACACCTTCCGCGGCACCCGCGTGGAACCGGGCACCGTGCGATTTGACTTCGTGCTCGGCGACGGTCCCGTCGGCGATTTCCATATCAAGAATCTGACGCTGTGTCCCGGCGGCACGCTCGGTCTCAAGCCGGGCGAGTCCATCGCAGCCGGCACCGTTGGCAGCGGCGAGCGCAGCGTCGGCACGCCGCGCGGCTTGGACTGGACGCGGTTCCTTGCCGGGACCGAGCGCGCCTACACCGACGGGATGCGCGCGTTCCTCAAGAAAGACCTCGGCGTTCGCGCCAACATCATAGACACGCAGGCCAGCTACGGCGGCATTGCCGGCACCTACCGCGAGTCGTTCAACGACTTCGTGGACATGCACGCCTACTGGCAGCATCCGCATTTCCCCGGCCGGCCGTGGGACGGCAACAACTGGCGCATCCAGAACACGCCGATGGTCGCCGCCAAAGACACCGGCAATCTCATGCGCCTCGCCGCCTATCGCGTCGCCGGCAAGGCGTTCACCGTCAGCGAATACGACCATCCCGCGCCGAGCCACTACGCGGCGGAAATGTTCCCGATGATCGCCAGTTTTGCCGCCGTGCAGGACTGGGACGGTTTCTTCCAGTTCGACTGGGGCGGCACCGATGGGAACGACGGCAAGATCAACGGCTACTTTGC
Organism: Verrucomicrobiota bacterium; assembly: GCA_016219905.1. GTDB lineage: Bacteria > Verrucomicrobiota > Verrucomicrobiia > CAIQCK01 > CAIQCK01 > JACRKA01. The sequence continues at coordinate 4,809 of JACRKA010000181.1, read as the reverse complement.
GCTCCAGCAGCATCCCGGCAAACTCGCCTTCCTGCCGGGCGCCGCACTGATGTTCCGCCGGGGCGATGTCGCGCCCGCCCGCGGCACGGCGTGCCTGAACATTCCTGCCGGGCAAGTCGAGAAGCTGGCTGCCGAGAACGTCTCGATGACCGAAGCGTGGAAGAAGGCCGACGTCGAGCCACGCGACTGTCTCACCCATCGCTTCAACGTGCGTTTTACACGCGGCGGCGAACTCGAAGCGGACAAGACGAAGACCGGCGGCTCACAGGTCGCGTTGGATGCCGAAGCCGCGCTCTACACCGTGGACGCGCCCGCCGCGAAGGCCGTTGTCGGCCGTTGCACCGGCAAGACGACGACACTCGGCAGTGCGGAGTTCGATGTGAAGTCCAATTCGCGCAACTTCGCCTCGATCACGCTCAACGCCGCGGACGGCAAACCCGTGGCAGCATCCAAGCGCCTCCTGTTGGTGGCCGCGGGCAACATTGAGAACACCGGCATGGGCTGGAACGCGGATCACACCAGCGTCAGCCGCAACTGGGGCAGCGCGCCGACGATCTGCGAAGGCATCGCTGCGAGAGTCACGCTTGCCACCCAGCTCAAGTCCGCCAAGGTCTTCGTCCTCAACGCCAGCGGCGCCCGCTCCGGCGAAGTGCCCTCCACCCTCGCCGATGGCAAGCTCACCTTCGCCATCGGCCCGCAGTTCAAGACGCTGTGGTATGAGATAGCGCCGTAGGAACCAGGCGCTCTCTTGTGCCGGAAGCGTCCGCTCGCTACGGCAACAGCGGGCGCGTGCCGGTTGGCCGCATGGGAATTGGCGCGGTGGCTTCCTCAAACAGGCTGATGTGGACGACGCTGTGCGCGGCACGCTGCTCGTGCCATGTCAGGGCCGAACCGCAAAGGCCGCCTTCGATGCCGAACAGCCGGCCGATGCCGACCGATTGTTTGACGACCAATTGCGCGTCCTGGAAGCGGCGGACGAACGCCTCCACCAGGCCCGCATCGGGCGCGGGCTTTTCATCAACGATGCATTCCATCGCGTCCACGGCGTAGGAGCGCAGCAGTTTGTCGCGCAGCCGCGCGAACGTCTCGCGGTCGCCGAAGATCTCCACGCCGGCGACGCGCCCGCCGATGACGACGGCCATGCCGTTGGCGCTCGGCGGCAGGGTGATGGGCTTGGCGTATTCTTCCATGCCGCGCTTGACCTTCACGTCATCAAGCGCAGCGCCGAGGTAGCGGGTTGAAGCGGCCACGGAGGGCGCGACGGCGGCGGATTTACGAGCGACTTCCGCCCAGACGTGGCTTTGCGTATTGGCCGGGCTGTTAAGTTGCTGGCGGAGTTGGCCGTGGGCCAGTTCCTTCTCCGCCCCGAAGTATTTCGTCTGGACGGTCCAGCGCCCGCGCTCGACGCAGAACACGCCGAGGCTGATCGGCCCGCTGTGCGGCGCCAACAGCAGGTCCTGCGAGATGACGCGGTTCTGTTTGCCGCCGGTGACGATTTCGCCGGCAAGAAGAAAGACGGGGCTGCCGGAGGTATTCTCCGCGAGCAACTCGGGCACGTTGCCGTCGCCTTTCTCCGTGATGCGGAGCGCCTTTCGCGCGAGCGCCTCGTCCAGCGTCAGGTAGCCGCCGTGAGCGCAGTCGGCGCTGAACAGCGGATAAACGGTCATGTTCTTCGCGCGGCACGGCTCGCCGATGCGCGTCTCGCGGATCAGGCGGATCAACGGACCGCGAGTATCAGGCCGGTGCGGCGGACGCGGCATGATGTCGGTTTGGGCGAGAACGAGCACGGCGGGCAGCATTGCAAACAGGAGCAGGTTGTTTTTCATGGCAGTGTTTCCTTTCTGCCACGATTAGACGGAGGCCCGCGCGGAATGCTCCCGGTGCGCAGTGAAGTGTGTCAAGACAAGCCGCGATCTCTGACCGGCCTGAAGGGCCGGCTGTATATCAGCCCAAGGCAAGGCCGCGAAGCGACCGCCGCCCTGGGTTATGTGGGCGAGAAAGCAAGCCGCCCTGAAAGGGCGGCGGTCAATGTGGCCGTGCGTGGTTATACCGGCACCCTTTCAGGGTGCCTGATGTTGATTGATGCCGTAACCCAGGGCGTTGCCCTGGGCTGGTTTACTGCAGCCTTTCAGGCTGCGCGCTGTCGCTGTCCGATGACGCGCGGTGAGGCTCAACAATTGTTGTCGCGCCGGATTTCTTTCAACGCGTCTTGGACACAAGCGGAGATGGCGCTTTGGCCGGAGGCCGGGGCTGGGCTGGAACATGCTGCGTCGCGGTTCGTAAACGCAGGCCGGCTGGTCGAGCGTCCCCACGAGCGCGGCAGCAACAGTGACTCCTCCGTCAGCGCATCCTCTGCTGGCTGCCACGGTTCCTCGTGCACCGGCTCAAGCGTGTTCTCGCGGAACGCATCGGGCAACTTGCCCATCTTCAACTCCATCTCGCGCTGCGAGAGGTAGGGGCACTTCGGTTTGTCGCTCACCAGATGTGGCGCGTTGGTTTCCAGCAACAACCGCGTGCCGGTTTTGACGCTCCGCGAGCCGAAGCGCGCCTCGATCTGCTGCAACGCGCGGTGCAGATCGCGGCGCTTGATCTCCGGCGGGTCGCCGAACAGGTTCGGATGGAGATCGAGCGGCTCCAGGTTCCAAAAATGGACCGCCACCTGTCGGACAGGGCGCACCTGTCCCGCGACGAGTTTCCAGAACACCCGCTCGACGTGCGGCAGGACGATGCGCGGGTCGAACTGCGCCGCCGGAAAGCGCGTGTTCGTGCCGACGCCATCGAGATCGCAGAACCGCACATACACGCCCATCTCGCGCGCCTTCAGGTTCTCGCGGAACATGATCGTCAGCACGCGCTCGGTCTGGTCGAGCAGGAACAGCAGCGCCGCCTCGTGGTCCGGCTCGTCGTAGGGCAGCGTCGTGGCGCTGCTGATGGTCGTGCGCGGTTTGTCGGCGAGTTCCAGTTTCTCGCGCAGCTCCCCGCGGGCGAACAGCCAGAGCTGCTCGCCGAAGAACCCAAACCGTTTCCGCAGCACCTCCAGCGGCACGCGCGCCGCGTCGCCCAGCGTGTGCACGCCCACCGCGCGCAATGCCCGCGCCCGGCGCTCGGCGATGCCCACGAGCTTTTCCGCGGGGATCGGGTCGAGGAACTCACGTTCGCCGGCCTCCGGCACTTCGCGGAAACCGTCCGGCTTGCACTGCTCCGTGGCGAGCTTGGCCATCCAGCGCGACGAGCCGAGGCCGGCGGAGACCGGCACGCCGACGGCGGAGGCGATGTCGCGTTTCATGCGGGCGACCAACTCGCCGGCGTTGGCGCAGCCGAACACACGCGGCGAGTCGGTGAAATCGAGGAACCCCTCGTCAATCGAGGTCGGCACCAGCAACGGCGTGTATTGGCGGACGCACTGGAACAGCGCGAGCGACAGCCGGCGATATTCGTCGTAATGCGGCCGCACCAGCACGCCCTCCGGGCAGCGCCGTCGCGCTTCGAAACACGCCATGCCTGTCTCGATGCCGAAGCGTTTGGCGAGATAGTTTGCAGCGATGACGATGCCGTCCCCGCGCCGGCCGCCACCGACGAACACGGGCTGGCGTCGCAACTCCGGGTCGAGCGCGATCTCGCACGACGCGAAGAACGCGTCGCCGTCCACGTGCAGGATTCGTTGATGCCGCGGCTTCACAATGGTCACTGGTCTGCTATTCTCCCACCCGTGTCAAGCAACGCTGCCTCCGCTCTGCCATTTCAAGAATAGCATGAAACATTTCCGCTCGCGTTTCTGGTTTCAGGGTCTCTTTTCACTGGCCGGTTTCCTCGTTGTCACGGCCATGGCACCGGCCTTTAGCCCGCCCGTAGCGACCGAAGGCCCGCTCACCATCCGCATCGCCGATCCCGGCGAGGTGAAGGCGCTGGACAAACCGATCGCCGTTCCCGTGACGCTGACCAACGCTGGCGACGCGCCGCTGGCCGGCACCGTGCGCGTGTGGGGTGTGGACGGCTGGCGGGCGGAGGGCGATGCGACGCGGAAGTTTTCGCTGCCGCCGAAGGGAACGGAGACCATCCCGTTTGCCGTCGTTCCCGCCACGAACTCCTACGCTGCGCTCTATCCGGTCCACGCGCAGGCGGAGTTCGGCACGGGGAAATCCAAGAAGGCTGCGCACGCGATCCTGATCCTGTCGGTGGCGCAGGAGGCGGTGACGAAAGCCGCGCCGTCCCAACTGCGGCTGTTGCGCGCACCGCGGCGCGGGCCGTTGCGGTTGGATGTGGACGGCGGTTATCAGGCAAGAATTGCAGTCCATGACAAACCGCCGGTGGCCAAGCCGGTCGGCTGGCGCGGCAGTGATGCGGCAACGGGCGGTTCGGTCTCGATAAGCGACGCGGACCGTGGCGAGCGGCGGCGAGCGTTCAACGTTCATCCGCCGTATCGCGCTGGCTGGGGAGATCTGTGGATGGATTGGCGCGTCGCGCTGCCGAAAGCGGAGCCGATCGTGCTGGAGTTTGCGACGGCCATCCGCGATTCCGACGCGAAGCGCGAGGGGGCAAGCGACGGCGTGGATTTCCGCGTGCAGGTGAGCACGGGCGATGAGTTCGACGAGTTGTTCGCGCGCTTCTCGGCGGCGAAGCACTGGGAACCAGCACGCGTGGACCTTTCCAAATACGCGGGCTGCGAAGTGACGCTGCGTCTTGTTGCGGGGCCGGGGCCGAAGCACAACACCTCGTGCGACTCGTCGTTCTGGGCCGAGCCGACGGTATGGGTCGGCGCGCCGGTCGTGGAGGAACCGGCCGACCGTCGCGCAGCCCGGCGGCAGGCCG
>JACRKA010000178.1 GCA_016219905.1 Verrucomicrobiota bacterium | reverse complement strand
GGTCCTTCATCGAGCTGATCTTCTTTTCGTGGATCAGGATGACCGGGTTCTCGAGCACCACTTCCATGCGCTCCGGATCCGTCACGAAGTAGGGCGACAGATACCCGCGGTCGAACTGCATGCCTTCGACGACGTCGAGGGTGGTCTCGATGCTCTTGGCTTCCTCGACCGTGATGGAGCCGTCCTTGCCGACCTTGTCCATCGCGTCAGCGATGATCTCGCCGATGGTCTTGTCACCATTGGCGCTGATCGTCGCGACCTGGGCGATCTCGGTGCGGCTCTTGACTTCCTTGCTGAGTTTCTTCAGCGCGTTGACGGCGGCCTCGACGGCCGTGTCAATGCCGCGCTTGAGCGCCATGGGGTTGGAACCGGCCGTGACGTTCTTCAAGCCTTCGCGATAGATCGCTTCGGCCAGAACGGTGGCGGTGGTGGTGCCGTCGCCGGCGACATCGGATGTCTTGCTGGCGACTTCGCGCACCATCTGGGCGCCCATGTTCTCGTAAGGATCCTCCAACTCGATCTCCTTGGCGACGGTGACGCCGTCCTTGGTGATGAGCGGGGAGCCGTATTTCTTGTCGAGCACGACGTTGCGCCCGCGCGGGCCGAGCGTGACGGCCACGGCGCGCGAGAGTTTCTGGACGCCGCGCAGGAGACTCTGGCGGGCGGCCTCTTCAAACAGCAGTTGTTTAGCTGGCATTCTGAATCACTCCTTAGGTTGGGTTTCTGAAATCACTCGATGATGCCGAGGATGTCCTCTTCCTTGATCAGGAGGTAGGTCTCGTCCTCGATCTTGACCTCGGTGCCGCCGTATTTGGGGATCAGCACGCGGTCACCCTTCTTGACTTCGAAGGCGACCTTCTTGCCGTGCTCGTCCACTTTGCCGGAACCGAGCGCGATGATTTTGCCCTCCTGGGGCTTTTCCTTGGCGGTATCGGGGATGATGATCCCGCCCTTCTTGGTTTCCTTCTCTTCGATCGGCTGCACCAGCACCCGATCTCCGAGCGGTTTGATGTGTGCCATACGAACTACTCTCCTTCTGGTTTTGGTTTTGGTTTCAACGCTTCTCGCGGACGAAAGCGCATCCGGCCTGCACCGGCCGGGGCGCCGGCAAGAAGCTCATTTCTTCTTCTTGTCGTCGTCCACGACCTCAAAATCCGCGTCAATCACGCCGTCTTCCTTGCCGCCGGTCTTGGCCTTCGCCTGCGCCCCGCCGGCATCGGCGCCCGCCTCGCCTGCCGCGCCCGGTTTCGGGCCGGCCGCGGTCTTGGCCTGCGCATACAACGCGGTAGATATCTCGTGCCACGCTTCGTTGAGCGACTCCAGGGCGGCCTTGATCTCGTCCACGTCTTCCTTCTTGACCGCCGCCTCGACGCGCTCGACGCCAGCTTCGATCTTCTTGCGCTGGTCGTCCGTGACCTTGTCCTTGAATTCCTTCAAAAGCTTCCTCGCCTGATAAGTCGAGCGTTCCGCTTCGTTGAGCGCCTCGGCCTTCTCGCGCAGCTTCTTGTCCTCGTCCGCGTGGCTTTCGGCTTCCTTGCGGAGCTTCTCGACGTCGTCCTTCGAGAGGCCGCTGGAGGCCGTGATGGTGATCTTCTGCTCCTTGCTGGTGCCGAGATCCTTCGCGGTGACGTGCAGGATGCCGTTGGCGTCAATGTCGAACGTCACCTCGATCTGCGGCACCATCGCCGGCGCGGGCGGGATGCCGTCGAGGTGGAAATTGCCGAGCATCCGGTTGAACCGGCACATGTCGTTCTCGCCCTGATGGACCTTGACCTCGACGCTGGTCTGGTTGTCGGCGGCGGTGGTGAAAATCTCGTTCTTCCGCGTCGGGATCGTGGTGTTGCGCGGGATCATCTTGGCCATGATGCCGCCGCGGGTCTCCACGCCGAGCGTCAACGGCGTCACGTCGAGCAGCAGCACGTCAGTGACCTCGCCCTTGAGCACGCCGCCCTGGATGGCCGCGCCGACCGCGACGACCTCGTCGGGATTGACACCCTGATGGGGCGCCTTGTTGATGAGCTTGTGCGCGGTCTCGACCACACGCGGCATGCGGGTCATGCCGCCAACGAGCACCAGTTCGTCAATGCTCTTGGTATCGAGCTTCGCGTCACGCAAGCAGGCGTGGACCGGCCCCACCGTGCGCTCGAACAACGCGTCGCACAGTTCCTCCATCTTGGCGCGCGTGAGCTTCTTTGTGATGTGCTTCGGGCCGCTGGCGTCGGCGGTGATGAACGGCAGGCTGATCTCGTATTCCTGTGCGGAAGACAACGCGATCTTGGCCTTCTCGGACTCTTCCTTGATGCGCTGGAGCGCGTCAGGCTGCTTGTGCAGGTCAATGCCGTGCTCCTTGCGGAAATCTTCGAGGATCCACTCCATGAGGCGGCCATCCCAGTCGTCGCCGCCGAGATGGGTGTCGCCGTTCGTGGCCTTGACCTCGAACACGCCCTCGCCGATCTCCAGCACGCTGATGTCGAACGTGCCACCGCCGAGGTCATAGACCGCGATTTTCTCGTCTTTCTTCTTGTCGAGGCCGTAAGCGAGCGACGCGGCCGTTGGCTCGTTGATGATGCGGAGCACTTCGAGGCCCGCAATGCGGCCGGCGTCCTTGGTGGCCTCGCGCTGGGCGTTGTTGAAATAGGCCGGCACCGTGATGACCGCCTGCGTGATTTTCTCACCGAGGCGCGTCTCAGCATCCGCCTTCAGCTTCTGCAAAATCATCGCGCTGATTTCGGGCGGGCTGAAGGTTTTCTTCTCGCCGCTGACCTCGACCTCCACGCAGGCGTCACCGTTGGAGCCGCGCACAACTTTGAAAGGCACCCGCTTGGCTTCTTCTGGAATCTCGTCAAACTTGCGGCCCATGAACCGCTTGATGGAATAGACCGTGTTGCGGGAGTTGGTGATGGCCTGGCGTTTGGCAGCTTCGCCGACGAGCCGCTCGCCGGACTTGGTGAAGGCCACTACCGACGGGGTGGTGCGTTTGCCTTCGGAGTTCTCCAATACCTGTGGCTCACCACCATCCATGATTGCCATGCAGGAGTTGGTGGTGCCAAGATCAATGCCGAGAACTTTGGCCATAGGTCATCCTTTCAAGCTTAGAAATCTGTAGAGACAATGCGCTCTGGGAGAAGGGAAAAGCAGTGCCAGTGCCACGGGGGAGGCGTCCAACGCAACCTTCGCTCGGACAGCGAGTTGAAAAGAAAATGGAAATCCGGCACTCGATCGCGTCGGGGCATTCTGGCTCGCAATGCTTGGGTCGCAGCGGGCGTTTGTGTCACGCTGGCCCAAGACTTGGCTCACCGCTTCGAGGATGAAAACGTCGGCTGTAAAAACAACGAGGGCCACCGGCGAGCCTTCCGGTGACCCTCATCTGGTCCAGTCAGGTGGCTGATGGAGGAGTTACGAGACATCAGCACTGGCCGACCAGCAAAAGAAAAATTGTTCTGCAAAGAACTGTAACGCGAACTAGAAATTCTCGTGCCAGCAGCGCTCCCGCACAAATTGCCTCTCAACCATGCCGAATCCTCACTCAACCCCATCTCACCATGCAAAATCGGCTCAGCCCTGTCACCGCTGTAATCTAAACGATCGCCAACCTCTCAAGGCAAGTCGGCCAGCATCTTGGCGAGTGCGTCCGGCGTCTCGCAGACCACGCGGAAGCCGACGTTGAAGACACGCTGCCACGACGGATACGAGAGGCGGCTCGCGCTGCGGCAACGTCTCGGCGCATCGAAGAACGAGCCGCCGCGCACGACTTTGCTCCCGGAAGGCCACTCGTCAGAGAGCGTCCACTCGGCGGCGTTGCCGTGCATATCGTGCAGGCCCCAGGCGTTGGGCTGGTAGCTGCCCACGGGTGCCGTCACGATGGCGCGGTCGTTGAAACGCGCATCGGCCAGCGAGGATCCTTCGACGACAAGATGGTCTATGCCACCGGTCATCTGGAACATGCCGATCAACGGCGTCTTCCCGGCAAAGGCCATGTCGCCCACGTTGGCCCACGCCGAGAAATCCGTGTCGAGCGCGCCGTAATGCAGCGGTGTGGCCGTGCCCGCGCGGCAGGCATATTCCCACTGCGCCTCGGTCGGCAGCGTCACCTTCAGTCCCGTCCGCGCCGACAGCCAGCGGCAGAAATCCATCGCGCGCGTCCAGGCAACGCGCACGGCCGGCTGGCGCGGCTCGTTGAGCGTCAGCCCCTCGTCGTCGTTGCGAGCGTGGCGCTTGGCGTAGTAACGCGAGTCGTGGGCGGCATCGAACCGGCGGAATTGCTCGTTGGTGACCTCACACGCGCCCATCCAGGAACCGCGCCGGATGGAGACGCGCGCCGGCGGTTGCTCGTCGCTCTCGCCTTCGGCATCGCCCATCAGAAACTCGCCGGCTGGAATCCAAACGAGTTTCATCGTGATGCCGTCGCCGAGCACAACAATTCTCTCGGTCGCACCTCCGGCAGCCTGCCGGCGCTTGGCTTCGTCATCGCTGAACGGCCAACCGACTAGGTTCGGAGTCCCGGCTTTAGCCGGTTTGGGCGCGCGTGCTACGGCTGTGGCCGGCTGCCGGCTGAAGCCGGGATTCCGAACCTCTGGAATCACTTCCGTGTCTTCAGTCGGCCCGCCGTAGAGTTTCCTCAGTTCCAAGCGCCGTTCGTGGACGCCGTCGGGAATGGGAAACACTTCGCCCCACGTGCCGTGGCAGGGCGCGTTGAGGTCAATCCATGTCACGAGCCGGTCCATCGCTTCGTTGTCGGGTCGCACGCCGTGATGGCCTTTGCGGAGCAACTGGATGAGCGGGCTGGTGCCGGCATGGAACTCACCCGGCATGAGCACGCTGACGTCGTCCTCGACCGCCGGAACACGGACATAGGCCCGCAACGCCTCGTAAGCCGGCGTGTATTTCAGCCGGCCGCCGGTCGCGGCTTTCATCTTCGGGTGGAGGCGCTGGACGGACATCGGGCTGATCAACGAGCCGGCATAGTCGGGGCGTTGTTCTTCGGGGCGCAAATCGGGTTTCGCCGCCGTCGCGCCGCCGTCGTGGCAGCTCACGCAGTGCCGGTCAAGCACCGGTTGCACCTCGCGCGCGAAATCGAAGCCGCGCGCCGGCCCGCGCCACGGTGTGAGGTCTCGCGGCGTGCCTTTCGCCGCCAGCGCGGCCCGCGGCTTCACGGTGTCGCGCGGCGTCTCGTGACAGCCGACGCACGAGACTTTTTCGCCGGGCATGGCGGTGAACCAGTTCCGCATCAGTTGCACGGCCTGTCCGCCGGCATCGAGCGCCTGCACCGCGAGCGGCGTGTTGGCTGGCACGCGGAAGAACGCCGAGCCGTCCGGCTCGACCGGCACGGTGCCGAGAATGCGCATGACCTCCCACGGGCCGTGAAAGCCGATCTTGTCCGGCCCCGCGAGGCCGGGATAGCCGAAGTCATGGGCGAACACGCGCAGACTCTTCACCGTTCCCGGCGGCACGCCTTCGAGGCCGCGACCGGAGTGGAGATTGTGGATATAGACAAGCGCGTCCTTGCGGCCCGGCTCGATGCGGTCGGGCAAGACCGGCGGAACCGGCTGCGGCGCGAGCGGCACCGGCTCCAGCAGCGCGTAGCCCGGCTCCTCGCGCAGCAACACGAGGTTGTCGAACACATCCGCGAGATAGATGCCCCAGTGCGATTTCGCCGAAGGCCAGCAGGCCACAAGGAAATGTTTGTCGGTCACCGGCCACGGATGCAGGAACTTCGGCCAGTCGTTGCCAAGCAGGTTGTCGCGCACCTCGCGGCGCGCCGGCTCGCCGCGGCCGGAGATGCGGCTCACGATGCCGTCCGCCTC
>JACRKA010000180.1 GCA_016219905.1 Verrucomicrobiota bacterium | reverse complement strand
CGATCGGGATGAGCCGCATGTGGCGCGCGCGGCGTTGGAACTGGAACAACTCATCCTGACGCGGGTCGCGCTGGGTGATCACCACGATGTGGCACACGTGACCGTGCCGCGCGACGAGCGCCGCGCCATTGTCCACGCTGCCGACGTGGGCGCTGATGATGATCGTGCCCCGGCACCGCGCGCGGGTTTCATCGAGCAGCCCGATGTTCTCCACCTCGATCAGCGGCGGCAGTTCGTCCGGGTGCGCGCCGAAGTAGAAATAATCCGTGACGGTCTTGGCGAAGCTGAAATAGACGTTGGAGACGCGGCGGCGCGCCCCGGCCGCGGACAACGGCCGGCCGCTGAAGGCAGCGACGCGCTGGAGATTGGCCGCCATGATACCCGCCTCGCGGCGGCGCACCAACGGGCAGACCATCGCCAGCAGCCGGCAGGCGGCATAGAGGACCCGCCGCGGCACGACGCGGGTGGCCGCGGCGATCAGGCGGAAAAACCAGTAGCTCATCGCACCAGGCGGAGCACGGCCGCGGCGATGTCCTGCGCGGAGTTTGGCCGCCGCAGCGGCTCGCAGCGGGCGCGCATGGCGGCGATCTTCTCCGGCCGGGACAGCAGGTGTTCGATGATGGGCGGCAGGTCATAGACGGTCTCGGCCTTCACGGCGACGCGGCTCTCGACGAGGAATTCCGTGTTGCGCACTTCCTGGCCGGGAATCGGGTTGCAGATGATCATCGGCAGCCGTTTGCAGAGCGCCTCGCTGGTCGTGAGGCCACCCGGTTTCGTCACGAGGAGGTCTGCAACGCTCATCAACTCGTGGATGTTCTTGATGAAACCGTAAACGTGCGTCGGGTGTTCCAAGCGCGGCTGGAGGTGGAGCATCCGTTGGTGAAGCTTTTCGTTGATGCCAGTGACAATCATCAACTCCAGCGGGCGGCGGATCTTGTTCATCCGCTTCAGGATCGTGCCCATCGGCCCCAAGCCGTGGCTGCCGCCCATGATGAGCACCTTCGTCGTGTCAGGCCGCAATCCAAGCCGCGCGCAAAGCGCCGCGCGGTCGGGTTGCTCCTTGTAGATCGCTTCGATGGGAATCCCGGTGACCTGCACCTTTTCCGGCGAGACACCGCCGGCGATGAGCGCATTGCCAGTCTGTGCCGTCGGCACGCAGTAGAGGTTGACCTGGCCGTGCGCCCAGTAACGGTGCGCAATGAAGTCGGTGATGACGCCCACCAACGGGAATTTCGCGCCGGTGCGCAGCTTGTAGTCGCCCATCACACCGCACGAGAAACCCTGCGTGCAGACGATGACGTCCGGCCGGAATTCCTGCAGGAGCGTCTCCAGCCGCGCGGCGTTGCGTCGGTTGAGGCGGTCGCGGATGCCGCGGGTGCGCTCCTTGAACTTCGCGTTGTCATACATCCACTCCCAGAGGCCGGGCGTGGTCTTGAGCACGCCGAAGTAGGTTTTCAGGACGATCTTCGCCAGCAACGGGTTGCCATAGCTGAACGAGTCATACTCGGCAATCTCCAGCGACGGATCTATCTGGTGCAGGCCGTGGCGCACCGCCAGCGCGGCGGCGTGGTGGCCCGTGCCTTTCGTGAGATAAAAAATCAGTATGCGTTTCGGCATGCGATCCGCCGTTTCTGTCACACCATCCTGGCCGCTTCACGCGACGCTCAACCCACTGCGAGCACTTTTCCGATGCGCTCGACCGCCTGCTTGAGCCGATCTTCGTTCTGGACCATCGCGAAGCGCACGTAGCCTTCGCCGTATTCGCCGAAGCCCGTGCCCGGCGCGCACGCCACGCCGCTTTCCTGGATCAGGAACTGCGCGAACTCCATCGAGGTCAGCGCGCTGTATTTCAGCGGGATGTGCGCCCAGATGTAGAACGTCGCCTTGGGCATCGGCGTCTGCCAGCCGATGCCGTGGAGGCCCTCGACGAAAAACTTCATCCGCCGATGATAGGTGTCGGCGGCGTGCTTGACGTATTCCTGCGGGCCGTTCAGCGCCTCGATGCCGGCATACTGCACCGCGCGGAAGATGCCGAAATCAATATAGCTCTTGGTCTTGCTCAGCGTCTTGAGAATGCTCGCGTTGCCGACCGCGAACGCCAGCCGCCAGCCCGCCATCGAGTAACTCTTCGAGAAGCTGTGAAACTCGATCGCCACGTCCTTCGCGCCCTTCGCATTGAACACGCTCGGCGCCTTGTGGCCGTCATAGACGAAGTCGCTGTAGGCGAAGTCGTGCGCGAGGATGATGTGATGCCGACGGCACCAGTCCACCATCTCCTGCATGAACCCGATGTCGCACGTCGCCGCGGTCGGGTTGTGCGGGTAAGACAGGATCATCAGCTTCGACTGCCGCACGACGTGCGGGTCGAGCTTGTTCACCTGCGGCAGGAAGTTGTTCTCCGCCAGCAGCGGCAACTGGTAGAGGATGCCGCCGGACATGATCACGCCGTTGAAGTGGATCGGATAGGTCGGGCTGGGCACCAGCGCGATGTCGTCGTTGTTGAGGAACCCCAGCGAGAGATGCGCAAGACCCTCCTTCGAACCGATCAGCGGCAGCACCTCGGTGTTCGGGTCGAGTTCGACGTTGAACTTCCGGTGATACCAGTCCGCGATGGCCTTACGCAGGTTGCGCTCGATCTCACCGTCGTAGCGGGAATAGCCGTGCGTGTCGGCGCGCTTCACGCCATCGGCCAGCGCCTGCACGACGTTGGGCGGCGGCGGCAGGTCGGGACTGCCCATGCTCAGGTCAATGACATCCTTGCCGGCGGCCTTCTCCTGTTTGATCAACTGGTCAATGACCGCAAACAGATACGGCGGCAACCGCTTCAAACGGTTGGCCTCTTGCATGAAATCCTGGTTGAACTGCACGGCTTTTGTCATCGTTCGCTCACTTTCCCGGCTCAAAATCGTCCGCGTGATAGCTCGACCGCACCAGCGGCCCGCTCGCCACGTGGACGAAACCCATTTCCAATCCCGCGCGCCCGTAGCGCACAAACGTCTCCGGCCGCACAAACTCCACGACCGGCAGGTTCTTCATCGTCGGCTGCAGATACTGCCCGATCGTCAGCACCTCGCAGCCGGCGGCGCGCAACTCGCGCATCGTTTCCAAAACTTCCGCCTCGGTCTCGCCGAAGCCGGCCATCAGGCCCGACTTCGTATAAATCCGCCGGCCCTCGCCGGCAAACCGCGGTGCCATCTCCGCCGCCATCCGCAGCACCTCCAGCGACCGTTCGTAGGTCGCCCGGTGCCGCACCGACGGCGTCAACCGCCGCACCGTCTCGACGTTGTGGTTGAACACGTCGGGCTGCGCCGCCAGCACCGTCTCAACTGACTCGCGCCGCCCGCCGAAATCCGGCGTCAGCACCTCGACAACCAACTCCGCGCCGCACGCAGCACGGGCTGCGCGGATCGTCTGCGCGAAATGCTCCGCGCCACCGTCGGCCACATCGTCGCGGGCCACCGCCGTGATCACCACGTGCTTCAGGCCCATCCGCCGCACCGCTTCGGCCACGCGCGCCGGCTCGCCGATGTCCAGCGGCAACGGCTTCGCCGTGCCCACCGCGCAGAACCCGCAGGCCCGCGTGCACCGGTCGCCGGCGATCATGAACGTCGCCGTGCCGCGCGACCAGCACTCCGACTGGTTCGGGCAACGGGCGCTCTCGCACACCGTGTGCAACTTCAGGTCCGCGACCAGATTGCTTGTCCGTCCAAACCGCCGGTTGGTCGGCAACCCGATGCGGATCCATTCCGGGATGCGCGGCCGCGTCAGCGGCTGGACGGCAGTGTTTTCCAAGGTGGGTTGCATGGTTCACCATAGCGGACGCAAAAAAATCGCGTCAACGCTTTTTACCGTGCGGCCGTGAGGATAGGCGTTTGCGGCTGGTTCTCGCTCGTGTGCGGCCCCGGCGAGGAGTTATAGGAGGCACACCCCACCCCTCCCATCACGACCAGCAGCACAATGGCGAAACAAAGTTTCATTTGGCGGCGCGAACTCTAGCCCATCCCCTGCCCGCCGTCACGCGCCAAATCAGGCCGCCACCGACGCCTCCTTCAGAATCCGATCCACGTCCTCCGCATCGAGAATTTCTTTCTCCATCAATGCCTTCGCGAGACGGTCGAGCTGAGACCGGCGCTCGCCCAGGATGGTCTTCGCCCGGACGTGCGCCTTCTCGATGATGGCTTGGACCTCGCGGTCAATCTCCAGAGCGGTCTGCTCGCTGTAATCGCGCTCCTCACCGAGGCTGCGGCCCAGGAAAACCTGCTGGTGGTTCCGGCCGAGCCGGCGAGGCCCAAGCTCCTCGCTCATCCCATATTGGCAGACCATCGCGCGCGCCAGTTCGGTCGCGCGGTCGAGGTCGTTCGCCGCGCCGGTGGAGATCTCGTTCAACACGACCTCTTCCGCCGCTCGCCCGCCAAACATCACCGTCAACCGGTCGTTCAGCTCACTGCGCGACGCCATGTAGCGGTCGTTGGTCGGCAACTGGAGCGTGTAGCCGAGCGCCGCATGGCCGCGCGGGATGATGGACACCTTGTGGAGCGGGTCGGCGTGCTCGCAGTTCTTCGCCACCAGCGCGTGGCCAGCCTCGTGGTAGGCGATGATCTTCTTCTCGTGGTCGGTGATCGCGCGCGACTTCCGCTCCGGCCCTGCGATGACGCGGTCAATCGCCTCCTCGAAATCCGGCATCTCCAGCTTGATCTTGTTCCGGCGCGCAGCCAGCAGCGCGGCTTCGTTGGCGACGTTGGCCAGATCCGCGCCGCTGAAACCGGGCGTGCGCTTCGCGATGACTTCCAGCTT
>JACRKA010000177.1 GCA_016219905.1 Verrucomicrobiota bacterium | reverse complement strand
CGGCCGAGCACATCCGCGGCGTGGCGAAGGAGTGCGGGGTCGCGTTGTGAACGCGACGCGAGGCTGTGTCCGCCATCTCACTGCCGCGAATCGTTGATGAGGATCTGCTTCGTGTTGTAGGTCGGGTCGGTGCGATCCGCTCCGGTGCAGCCCGCCAGCGTCGCTGTCGCGATGACCGCCAGCAGGAAGAACCCACGCAGCCGGAGAGTCATTTCCATTGAGTGCCTTTGTAGGTTTTCCACTCACCGTCAATGAACGGCCCGCGCGGCGCGCCCGCCTCCTTCACCGGAATGTTCAACGACTCCGGCGAGGGTTTGCTGCCGCGAACCTGACCCGCCGGCGCAGGTCCGACGAGCAACGCAAGTGGCTGGCTCAGCAGCAGCGCCGGCATCTCGAAACGCATCGTGATCTCCTGGCTCTGCCGGTCCGGCTCCAGCGTCAACGGCGGCGCGTCCGGTTTCTCGGCCGCGATGCGGTCCAGGTGTGGGAAACCTTCGCCGTCCATCAGCCAGAACGATCCCGGCCCCAGCCGCACCGGCGTCGTCCCGTTGTTGCGGGCCTGGATCGTGACTTTCACCAGCACCGACAACCCCGCCGCGCTCACCTCGCCGCGCAGCACGGTGACGCTCAAGTCGCGGAGCGCGCCCTGGGGCGCGGCGATGGCGGGCTTCTCATCCTTGACCTTCACCGCGCGGCGCCCGAGAAACCATTGCGTCATCAGCGCGCCGCCCGCCACCACGACGACTGCTGCCAGAAGGACCCATACCCGGCTTGGTTGTTTCATTGTCTGTTTAGTCACCCGTCAAATCGCGAACAGCTTACCTGACTTCATCAGCCGTGGCGATAGCGCGCACCCGCAAACAAACCGCGTCCAGCATCGCTTCGGTCAGCTTGCGTGTGTTCGTGTTCTGCCGGCTCGGATGATAGCTCGCGACCAGCCGCGGCCACGCCGGTCCGAAATCAAACCCGGCCCCATGCGCGAAGCGCGGCCGGGGCTTCGGCAGCCCCGCTCCCGCCGATGCCAACAGCTTCAGATAGTTCAAGAACGCGATCTGGCCGAGACACACCACCACGCGCAAATCACTGCGGAGCGTTTCGAATTCCCGCCACAAATACCCGCTGCAATTCTCCATCTCGCGAGGCGTCGGCTTGTTGTCCGGCGGCGCGCAGCGGCACACGGCGCTGATATAGACTCCACGCAGCTTCATCCCGTCGTCGCGCGAACGCGACGTCGGCTGGCTTGCGAAACCCGCCCGGTGCAGCGCGCGGTAAAGCCAGTCGCCTGAACTGTCGCCCGTGAACATGCGTCCTGTGCGGTTCGCCCCGTGCGCCGCTGGAGCCAGCCCGATGATCCACACCCGCGCCTGCCGATCACCGAAGCCCGGCACCGGCTTGCCCCAGTAGGTCCACTCGCGGAACTCGCGCTTCTTCTCCCGCGCCACGCGCAGGCGCCATCGGCGGAGCCGCGGGCAGCGTTCGCACGCGACGATGTCGGCGTTGATGCCAGGAAGGGAGTGATGGAGTAATGGAGTGTTGGAGTGTTGGGTTGGCGGCTTGTTTCCCATTACTCCAAAACTCCATTACTCCATCATCGAATGCCGCAGCGCGCCCTCCAGTTCCGGGAACCGAAACTTGTAGCCGCTCGCCACCAGCTTCGCCGGCTCGACTCGCTGGCTCGACAGCAACAGCGCATTGGCCATCTTGCCGAACGCCAGCCGCGCGGCGAACGCGGGCATCGGAAAGACTGTTGGCCGGCGCAGCACGCGGCCCAGCGTCTTGGTGAACTCGCGGTTCGTCACCGCGTTCGGCGCGACCGTGTTCACCGGCCCGCGCAGCGAGTCCGTCGCCAGCGCATGCTGGATCGCGCCGACCACGTCATCGAGCGCAATCCAACTCATCCATTGCCGGCCGTTGCCGATGACGCCGCCCGCGCCAAGCCTGAACGGCGTCAGCATCTTCGCCAGCGCGCCGCCCGCCGCGCTGAGGATGACGCCGAAACGCAGGCGGACCACGCGGATGCCCGCCTCGGCCGCGGGCTTTGCCGCCGCTTCCCAGTCACAGCAGACGCCGGCGAGAAAGTCCAGGCCCGGCAGGCTTTCGTCGCGCATCACTTCATCGCCGCGATTGCCGTAGTAGCCGATGGCCGACGCGCTGACGAGCACCTTCGGCGGCGGGGTGAGTTTCGCGAGCGATCCGGCAAGCTGCCGGGTCAACTGGACGCGGCTGTCGCGGATGCGCGCCTTCTTCGCCGGCGTCCAGCGGCCCGCGGCGATGTTGTCGCCCGCGAGGTTCACCACCGCGTCGTGGCCCGCCAGGTCCGGCCACGGTTTGGAGTGGACCAGCCGCGTGATGCTGTGGCCGGCTGCTGTCAGCGCGGTCACCAGCACCGAGCCAACCAGCCCGCTCGAGCCTGTGATGAGGATTTTCATGGTTGCGTGCTGGCAATCTGCGCGATGCAGACCTTGCTGTCGAATTCCCGCGATGTGAGCGCGACCGACTACGGAGCAACCGGCCCGTCGCAGGCCGCAAGCCCGCGCAGTTCCGCCGCGCCTGACAGCACGCGGAGAGTCAGCGAATACCGCCGGCTCTCGCCCGGCTGCAAATACTGCTCCGCCTTCGGATGCTTGTCTATCGCCTTGCCGATCAACGATCCGGAGAACGGTTCCAGCCCCGTGACGTAGCAACCGCGCGGGCCGTAGTGCTGCCAGTTGGCCAGCCGCGGCATCGCCTTCGCGGGCCAGGCGAGTTCCACGCCGAGCTTGAGCCGGTCGTTGATCAAACCGGCGCGACACATACCGCGGCGGTCGGGCGTCACCTCGACCATCAACCCGCGCTCGCCGAAGCCGGCGTGCTCCGGCAGCGGATCGGGCACGCACTTGAGTTTGTTCATGCCTTCGCTGCTCAGCGGCTGCAGCAGCGTTTGTCCCGGCGGCGCCGGCAACACCCAATACTGCGCCCTGCCGCGATAGATGAACCGCGCGCCGCGGTCGAGCAACGGATAGCCGAGGTTGCAGTGGTAGAGCCAACTGTGTGCGCAACGCGTATCGGCGCGGTTGGTCACTTCGTCCTCAATGATGATCTCCGGCCGGCCGAGCGTGCAGCGGATCCTGCGGCGGACTTCGACCACAGGGCCAAACATCCGGCTGTCGCGGACGCGCATCGCCAGGAGCATGTCGAGCCGGTCGTGCTGCGGGTCGGGATTGATGAGCTGTTCGACGGCTGCGGGCAGATTCGAGTAATGGCCGTGCAAACTCGTCTGCACGCCGTCTTCCTCGCGCGGGCCGCCCATGTATTGCGGGCCGCAGGTGGTGACGAGGCCGCCGGCCCAACCGTGAAGCCATTCGATGCCGCTGTGATACGCGTGGTTCGGCGGCAGGAGGCCGTTGGGCGTGAGGAAGGCCAGCGCGTGCTGGTTGAAGCGCGCGTCCACGATGTCGCCGCCGCGGTCGAGCGCGACGGTGAACCGCAGCCCCGCGCCGGTGTCCACCAGCGCGACGCGCCCGCCCGGCCCGCCCAGCGGATGGCTGTCGAGCGTGCCGGTGCGGATGCCGCCGAGTTGGTGGATGTTCTCGAACTTGTTGGGGTCGGGCGAAACGCGGGAAGCTGATGTCTTGGCCATGGCGGGAGTTTACTCCATCCGTCGCGCAGTCAAAGCGCGAAAGCGCCCGGCCATCTTGGTATTGCCAAGCTGGAACGGTGTGGTAGAGTCTCGCCGGTTCCCTCGGTTGGGAGCCCATTGAGTCAACCATAACAAGCATCCACCACCATGAAACACATGACACGACTGCTGGGTCCGTTGGCAGCCGTCGCGCTGATTGTGGGGTCCTTGGTCGCCACAGAGTTGGTGCCCGACACCTCCGCAGCCGACGCTGCAAAAGGTCGTGTGTATCTGATCGGTATCCCCGGAGCCACGTGAGGCAGTTGTCCTGCGACCGTCCGTGAGGCGGTCTCATCCCTGCCCGGCGTGGCCGAGGTCACATTCGATCGTGATACACTGACGGCCACCGTCACCATGAAGGACGACAAGTCCGCACTCACCAAGCAACAGGCCAACAAAGCCTTGGTTGCCAAAGGTGATCGGTTCGCAGTGAAGTCCTTCAGTGAGAAGAAATAGTCCGCGGGCAGTTCAGTTTAAGCCGGGGGCGGCAGGTGCCGCCTCCGGCTTTCTTTTTTGGCAGCACGAGGATGAAGCCTTACTCCGCCGCGCTGCCGCACCACTCCACAGCCAGCGTGGCGTAGATGCCGGTGAGGTCGAGGAGGTCTTGGATTTCAACCCACTCGTCAGGCGCGTGGAGGTGATCGCCGCGGGGGCCGAGGAGGATGGCGGGCATCTTGCCGATTTCGCCGTAGATCGCGAGGTCACACGAGAACGCCGCGCCGCCGATGCCGGGTTTGTCGCCGCGATAGCGCTCAAAGGCTGAGACGACGGCTTTCACGGCTGCGCTGCTCGTCGGCGTCTCCCACGGCTTCACGTAGTGGTAGGCGCGCTCCAACGTCAGCTCGAACGGCTGCAATGCTGCATCCTTCGCGCTGTGCTCCTTCCAAAACGCGCGGAAGCGGCGGTAGAACTCAGCCTCGGTCATGCCGGGATGGCACCAGACGATCCACGCAATTTTCGCGAGCAGCGGCGTGCCCATCTGCGTGAACTCGCCCGGCTTCTCCGTCGTGACGTGCCACGGCAGGACGTTGAGTTGCTTGCCGGGAGCGGTGAAGAGCGCGTGCTTGTTCTGCGCGCGCCATGTCGTCTGCCATTCGTGGAACATCTCGATGGCGCGCGCGGCGCCGTTCATCGGGTTGGCGATGGCCTTGCCCATGAACGCCATGCCGCCCTTGCCGGTGAGCGTCAGGTCGCCGAGGAACGCGCCGAGGCAGGCGGGGCAGACTTCCATGCGCGTCGGCTCGCTGACGATGGCGAGGTCGGCGTTGTGGCCGCGCAGGCGCGCGGCGAGCGTGCCGTTGCCGCTGGCGAATTCCTCGTCCACGACGCTCTCAAACAGGATGTCGCCGGCGGGCCGGAAACCGATGTCGTGCAGGATGCGCATCGCCCAGAACATCGCGGCGAGGCCGCCTTTCATGTCGGCGGAGCCGCGGCCATAGAGCCTACCGTTTTTCACGGCGGGCTTGTAGGGACGGCAGACTTTCCAGTTGTCCGGCTCGAACGGCGCGACGTCGGCGTGGCCGCTGAGGAGGAGCGACTTGCCGCCGTCTGTGCCACGCCAGCGCGCGACGACGTTGTCGCGGCCCTTGGGGTAGTTGCGACCTTCGAGCCACGACGGATGTTTGCGAATGCCGCGCACGGCGAGCGGCGAGAAGACATCCACCTCCCACTTGCGCTTGCGGCACTCGGCCGCGATCCACTTCTGCGCTGCGGCCTCGTTGCCGTCGGGAGGACGGTTCTCGCTGGGAAAGCTGACGAATTTCTTCGTCCACGCGACGATGTCGTCCGCGCGGCGATTGACGGCAGCACGGATGGCGGTTGGTGTGATGCGATTCATTTGTTCCTTCATCCGCTGATATGGTAGCGATAGACACGACCACCTAATGGGTAATAGCTAGGGTCGGAGCCGCTATCGAACTTCCGTCCAGTTACTGGCAACGCAATGAACACACCATCTTCCTCGACGAATCTGATCTTCAGCACGAGATACAAACCGTCTTGGTCTAGATGAACACGCACGGGACGAAGATCGCGCAGTGCTGAAGGCAATGAATCAACAGGAATCTCCGCTTCATTCTTCTTCCGTGTTCTTAACCACGCATCGAACCCTTCGGTGATCTTTGCCGGACCGATAGTCGAGACGCGCTTCTCGATGTGGGAGGCCCAAGGCAGAGTGAGCCAGAGCAAGGCACACGTTGCGAAGAGGCAAATGACTCCGCCGATAGCTAGGGCTTTTCTCATCTTTCTTCGCCCGTCGGAATCTTTTTGCCCTCCTTCTACAACACAATCACCTCGCGCCGGTAGCT
>JACRKA010000176.1 GCA_016219905.1 Verrucomicrobiota bacterium | reverse complement strand
ACTCCTCGCGCCGCAGCAGCGCCTGCAACGCCACCGCCGCCTCGCCCGGCGACACGCGCTGGCGCAGCCGCGCGCACAGGTGCGGATGTTCGCGCAGCGAGTTGAACTTGCCGGCCATCAACTGGTCGAGGTCCGGCTCGGCCAGCGCCGGCTGCCGCACGACGATGGTGTTTGCGGCCACGTCGCCGAGCCGTTGCGCGCGGCGGCTCAGCAAGCACGCCACGCCGCCCACCAGATAGGCCAGCGGCAGATTGTCCACGGTGCGCAGCAGGTTGCGGATCACGATCTGGCTGAACTGCAGCCGCAGCCCCTGCGCGTCCATCACCCGCAGCCGGAACAGCCGCTTGCCGAGCGTCTGCCCGCGCCAGAGCCATTCCAAGGCGATGCCGTAGCCGACCGACACCGCGAAATAGGCGACGAACATCACCGCCATCGCGAACCCCTCGCTCGCGTAACCGAGCCACGATGCGGTGGTGCCGATCAGGAGGAGCATCGCCAGCATGCACGCGAAGTCCACCGACCACGCCAAACAACGCGTCACCGGGCTGGCCAGCAGCAACGGAAACGCGATGCCTTCGGGCGTGCGGATGATCAGCGTGGCGGTCTTCACCGCGGCGCGCCCTCCGTTTCCGCCGCGTCCGGCCGCGACCCTGACTTTGCCAGAAACAACGCCAGCAGCATCAACTCGACCACGCCGAACGTGATCTTCACCTCGTAGGGCAGCACCGGTTCGTGATACTGCGACAGGAACGCCTCGACAAACCCCGCCCACACCAGCAGCACCGCCACGCCGCCGATCAGCGTCACCAGGTCCGGCGCCACCTGCCGCAGGCGCGCTGCCAGCGAATCGCGCGTGCCCCACCCGATCATCGCCCGCGCCAGCACGAAGCCCGCCTGCCCCGCCAGCAACACCGCCGGGATTTCCACCGCGCCGTGCGGCAGCAGCCAGCCTGCGAGGAACTTCGCCTGTCCCGCCATCACATAATCCACCGCCACCGCGCCGAGGATCACGCCGTTGTAGAAAAGCAGGATCAGCGTCCCGATGCCCCACGACATCCCCAGCGCCAGCGCCGCGATCGAGACCCGCGTGTTGTGCGTCATCAGGAACGCCGAGAACATCGTCTTCTTGCCGGACAGCTCGTCCTTCTGCACCGCCTCCTCCTGCGCGACGCGGTCGGCCGGGTCGCCCGAGAGGTGTTCGAACGGCAGCAGTGCCGCCTTCGCCTCCGGGTCCGCCACCAGCGCCAGCCCGCCGAACGCGGCGCCGCCGAGCGTCACCGCCATCGCCATCCCGAACGCCCCCGCGTGCCGCCGGAACGTCCGCGGGAACGTCCGGAAGAACCAACGCAGCGGCGCCAGCCGGTGCGGCCGCCGCCGCGTCTCGTGGATCTCGCCGTAAGCGCGCGCCACCAGCGACTCCAGGTAACGCCGCACCTCCGGCTCCGCGGCGAACGTCGCGATCTTCGCCAGGTCCGCCGACGCGCGCTCGTGGAGCAGATGAAACCTCTTCACCTCATCCACCGACAGCCGGCAACCCGCATCGTTCTCCAGCCGGGACAGCATGGCCTCCAGCTCCGTCCAGTGCGGGCGTTCCTCGGTGATGAACCTGGCAAGGTTGATGATCACAGCAGTTGCCGCTGTTTGACGTTGAGGTATTGCGTGACCAGCTCCGCGCAGAGCTTCTCGTCGTCGAGCTGCGCGAACTGCACGCCGTGCCGCTGGAGCGTCTTCTCCAGTTCGCGCAGCCGCTGCCATTGGATGTGGCCGCCGAGCCGCGCCGCCATGTCGTCCGTCGAGGCCACGGCCGCGTCGCTGAACAACGGCCGCGCCGCCGCCGGCCGCAGCATGTTCACCAGCACCAGATGCTGGCGGCTGATCATCCCCACGTTGCGCGCGAAACTTTCCGCCAGCGCCGGGTCGTCGAGGTTGGTCAGGAACACCAGCAGCGCCCGCCGCCGCAGCCGCGTCCGCAGGAACGCGCACAGTTCATCGAAGTCCGGCGTCACCACCTGCGGCTGGAGCGCGTAGAGCGCGTCGCGGCAGGCGTTGAAGTGCGCCCGGCCGCTCTTGGCGCGGACGAAACCCGTCAGCCGGTCGCTGAACGTCGCCAGCCCGAACAGGTCGCCCTGGCGTTCCGCCGCGAGGCCGAGCACGAGCGCGGCGGTGACGTAGCGTTCGAGATACGTGCCCCGTGATTCGTGATTCGTGATTTGTTGGTGGGCCGCCGAATCACGAGCCGAAAGCCGCGACGCATCAATGACGACATAGACCTCCTGCGTGCGCTCGACCTGATAGACCTTCGTCACCGGCCGGCCGCGCTTGGCGGTCGCTTTCCAGTGGATGTCCTCGAAGCTGTCGCCGGCGATGTATTCGCGCAGCTTCTCGAACTCGCGCCCCTTGCCCACCTGCCGCTGCGCGTGGATGCCCAGCCCGCCGCGATGCAGGAAGATCGCCGCCAGGTTGCGCCGCTCGCTCAACAGGTTTGGATAGGCGCGCAGCTCGCCGTCCAGAGGCCGCGTCGCGCGGAACGACCAGAAGCCGAGCGGCGACGACGCCTCCAGATGACAGCGGCCAAGCCGGTAGCTCCCGCGCTTCAGCGGTGTGCACGGCCACGGCAGCCGCGACCATTGCGCGCCCGCCGGCAGCAACGCCACGCGGTCATCATCCGGCGAGGCGATCTCTTCCGGCCACGCCAGGCCCAGCCGCACCTCGCGCGCGTTCTGTGAATCGTTGCGGACGCGCAACTCCACCTCGCCCTCGCGGTCCTTCGTCAGCCGCGTGAGCGCCGGCAACTCGACCGCGATGCCGTTGAGCCGCCCGGCCGCCAGCGCCGCGTCGAGCAGCGCCAGCGCGGCCAGCGCGGCGATGAATACGACCGCGAGCGTCCAAGTCTCCGGCATCGCGCCGGCCATCGCCGCGAACGGCACGACGATGACCGCCACCCACAATAAGAGTCTGGAACGTGGAACGATCATGTGGCGGTGGCGGAAATCCGAAAGTCGAAACTCGAAATCCGAAGGAAGCCCGAAGTCCGAAATCCGAAACGCAGGCGGATGCCTGCTCCGCGCTCAAGCCCCTTTCGGGCTTCGAGCTTCGGATTTATTTCGGATTTCGAGTTTCGAGTTTCGGATTTCATCTCATCTCGGCACCGCAATCTCTTGAAGTATGCGCCCGATCACCTCCGCCACGCTCAATCCCTCGATCTCGAACTCCGGCCGCAGAATCAACCGGTGTTCCAGCACCGGCACGGCCATCGCCTTGATGTCGTCGGGCGTGACGAAGTCGCGGCCGGTGATCGCCGCCGCGGCGCGGCTGGCCAGGACCAGCGCCTGCGTGGCGCGTGGCCCGGCGCCGACCAGCACGCTGTCGTGTTTGCGCGTGGCGCGGACGATGTCCACCGCGTAGTTCATCAGTTCAGGCCGGACCAGGACCGTTTCGAGTTGCTGCCGCAACGCGGCAAGGTCGGCGGCGCTGATGACCGGCTGCACGGCGCCCTTGGCGAGCACGGCCTCGGGCGATTCGCGGCCCAGCATCCGCTCGGCGAGGCTCAGTTCCTCCTCGCGCGCCGGGTAGTCCATCGTGATCTTCAGCATGAACCGGTCCTTCTGCGCCTCCGGCAGCGGATAGGTGCCTTCGTATTCGATCGGGTTCTGCGTCGCGAAGACGGTGAAGTTCTCGGACAGCGCGTGCGTGTCGCGGTCAATCGTCACCGCCCGCTCCTGCATCGCCTGCAACAACGCGGCCTGCGTCTTGGCCGGCGCGCGGTTGATCTCGTCGGCGAGCAGGAAGCTCGTGAACACCGGCCCGCGGACGAGCGTGAACTCGTTGCGCTGGAGGTTGAAGACGCTGGTGCCGGTCAGGTCGGCCGGCATCAGGTCGGGTGTGAACTGGATGCGCGCGAACTCGCAGCCGAGCACGTGGGCCAGCGTGCGCACCAGCAGCGTCTTGGCGATGCCCGGCACGCCCTCGACCAGCGCATGGTGGCGCGTGATGATGACGATGAGCGCCTTGTCCACCACGTCGGCCTGGCCGATGATGACCTTGCCGATCTCCTGCCTGGCGCGCGCCAGGACGTCCTGCAGTTTGGGGTCGTTGTTCATATTGTCGGTTCCCTTCCAATGGGTCAGCAGCTAAAGCTCCGTAGGAGCGTCATGTCTATAGTTCACAGCGCAGGAAACAGCCAAGCTCCGTAGGAGCGACACGTGCGGCGCGGTGGCGCGAGGCGCAAAACATGCCGCTCCTACGGAGCTGGACTGACTGAGACGACCGCCGGCTATAGACATGACGCTCCTCCGGAGCTTGATGGTTGCCGCAGTCTGCGGCCAAACGAGGCCATGCTCCCAGGCCATAATGACAGGTCAAAGCTGTTGTGAATCCAAAGCATGTCATTTCCTTTCCGCAAAAATCCCGCAGATCTCGCGATAAGCCCGCACCGGTTGGCGTCGCACGGCGGGCAACGCGCGCTCGGCGGCCACCACCGTCTGCGCCCGCGCCACTTTCGGCGCGAGGTCTTTGCGGTGCGCGAACGATTTCTTCCACTCCTCGAAACACGCCGCGACCAGCTCGCCCGGCGGGATCGAGCGGCGGACGAGGTTCACAAGGCCCGCCGTCGAGTCGCGCCCGGCCATGCCCGCGCCAACGCCGGCCTCGTCCTCGCATTCGCGGGGCGGCACGAAGCGCGCCATGCTCTGCCAGACGAACAGCGCGGCGAGCGCCAGCAGGCCGGCCAGCAGCCCGTGGAGCCGGTATTGCCTCGCCAGCGTCATCACGCCGCGGTCCTCGCGCACGCCGAAGTGTGACTCGTCGAAGAGGACTTCGCGGTTCGCGCCGGCCAGCCACGCGAGCAGCGCGGGCTGCCGCTCCTCGGCCATCGCTTCGTTGCTCAGCAGATACGAGTCGGACGCCAGCACGAGGGTGCCGCGGCCGAACGGCCGCTCGATGACCACGGCCCGGCCGTCGCGGCTGTAAACGACGCGCCACGGTTTGCCGAGGTCGGTGAAGTAGAGTGACGTGTGCCATGAGACCTCCGGCGGCAACTCGTCCTTCGTCTGCAATGTCGCTTCCGCCGGCTTGGTCACATCGTCGCGGTTCCTCGGCAGCCGCGCGTGGGTCGTGCGCAGGCCCCATCGTTCGCGCAACGACACGAGCTTGAGTTCCTCTTCAATGCGCGAACGCTTCTTCCGTTTCGATTCGTCCTTCTTCTTCCCGTCCTTGGTCGAATCTTTCTTCTTCGACACTTTCTTTGGCTCCGGCGCGCTGCGGTTCACGGGTTCGAACGTCATCACCAGCCGGCCGCCGCGCGCGGCGACGGCTTCCAATCCGCGGGCGAAATTCTCCGTGACCAAACCGAGATCGTCCTCGTCGCAGCCGAGCCAGAACAGCGTCAGCGGCCCGCGGTCGGCAAGCCTGTCGGGAGGCTGGTGGTTGCGGCCCACGGCGAGGCCGCCGAGACCAGCGAGGCTGTCGTGAAGCACCTTCACGCCGAGCGGGTCGGTCCGCAGCGAGGAATACGGCGGATACACGTCGCCAGCCTCAAAGCGAAGCAGGAACAGTTGCGCAAGGCCCCAGGCCAGCGCGAGGAAGAGGACCGGCAGGAGCAGTTTACGCATGGGCCTTGATCCTTGCGAGGTTTGCGGCAAACCGGTCCACCATGTCGGGCGTCGCGTCGTGCGCGCCATACCAGACACGGTCAAACGCCGCCACGTTCTCGGCAAACACCGCGACCGTTTCCGGCCGCGCGTGCGCGCGCCGGTCCAGCTCGCGCTGGTAGTCGCGGTTGGACTTGAACCGCGCGATGGCCACCAGCTCCTGCTGCGCGAGCGACGCCAGCCCGGCGAGGAACAACGCGCGCAGCGCCAGCCGCAGTTCGCCGCGCGCCATCAATGCGCGCGCCTGCTCCAGCCATTCGTCGGCCGGCAACTGGTCGGCCGTGACGTTCTCGTCGTTCAAGTCGGGCAGAGGCGGCGCGATCGCGGTGGCCGCCACTTCGGCCCGCCGCCGGCGTTGCTGCCAGACGCGCAGGAAAAGCAGCCCGAGCGCGCACGCCACGACCAACGTGAGGACGACGGTCAGGTTCTGCGCGGCGCCGACCCAATCGAACCCGGAAATATTCCTGCGCCTGTCCCGCCTCGAGTCGGGTTGGTTGTCGAGGATCCAATCCACGATTGTCTTTGTCCAATGCGCGATCCACTTCAGGCCCTTGCCGATCGAGCGCACGACGCTGTCGAGGAACGCCGCGACCGGCCCCTTGTCCTCGTCGGCCTCCTGGCGTGGCAGACGCCAGGCGTATTCGGGCCGGCTGATGGTCTCGCCGATGGCGCGGTCGAGCGCGTCGGGGCGGACCGCACCGGCGATGGCGGGCCGGGCCGCGACGCTGCGGGCGGGCGGCGTTTGCGCGTGAAGCGAAGCTGGCATGAGGGCGAGCAGGCAGCCGAGCAACGCGGCGCCGGCGGCGGGACGCAGGAGGCGCAGTTGCGCCTGAAGGTCGGCGCCGGAGGTGAGCGATTCGCCGTAGAAGCAGCGGACGACATAGACGGCTTTCATCAACGGGTTGACGGCGAGGAAGGTCAGCCCGCCAAGCGCGGCGATGAAGGTGGTGTTGAACAGGTGCGCGCCGCTGAGCGAGAACACCGTCTCGACGCCGAGCAGCGTCTTGAGCAGGGCCGGCAGGACCGCCATCGCGACGGCGAGGTTGAGCAGCACGAAGAAACCGAACAGGTAGCAGATGGCGAGCGCCATGTGGTTCTGGCCGGGCCAGAGACGCGCCTGGCGCAGCGCGCCGCGCCACGCCGCGCGCACGCTGGCACTCCCGCCGTCGCCGACGACCGAGAGGTTGTGGTAGAACGCGCACGCCCACCCGAACGGCAGCGTCATCAACGCCGCGCCCGGCAGCGCGAACAGTCCCGTCGGCTGCAAGGCGGTCTGGACGACGACCATCCGCGCGATGCGGCGCCACGTCCAGCGCGGCGCGGGCGCGCCCCGCAGCCGGGCCATGAGGTGGCCGGCAAACACGGCTTGCCAGTATTTCATCCACAGGAACAGCGCCGCGACGCCGAGCGCCGCGTCGGCGCTGTGTCGGCGCGCGAACGCGCCGCCGCTCATGTCCGCCCAGAAGTAGAGCAGGCCGAGCGCGAACGGCACCGCGCCGGCGTAGTAGGCCGCCAGCACGCCCGCCGGCGCCAGGCGCAGCAGGCAGAACGCCTCCTCGACCAGGTCGAGCGCGCCGAGTCCTTGCTGGCGATGCCGTGCGCGGCTCATTCTTTCTCCCACCACGACTTCTCCCAAACCGTGCCTTCATGGAACGCGCTGGGCATCAACAGCAGCATCCGGCCCGCGAAGTAAAAGAACATCCACGCGATGAAGAGACCGGCGACACATTGCGCCAGGTGAACGGCCAGCGGCAGCCGCCACCGCGCGGCTGCGGGCGCCGCCGCGGATTTCTTCAGGCAGGAGGCGCACAGCACGCGGTCGGCGTGTTCGGTGATGCACTCGCGGCAGAAATACCGCTGGCAGGCGGGGCAGCGGGCAACCGCTTCCCGTTGCGCGTGGGTGAAGCAACGTTGGTCAACAAGCGCAGGCATGCGTCACGATGGGCCGGCCGTCCCGCCGGCATGGGTCGGGGCGGCCGCCTGTAGCTTGCGCGATTTCCAGAAGCCCAGCAAGAGCATCGTGCCGGCCAGGCCGAGCGCGGCGCTCCACAAGCCGGAGACCAGCAGGACGGCCTGCCGCCACGTGGCCTTCTCGACCGCGACGAGCTTCATCGTCTCCCACGGGTTGTTGGCAAGCTCGGGGTTCCTCACGCCGAGAACGAAGCCTTCGACCGAGCCAACAATCATCAAGAGCGTCAGAAACGCCATGACCGCCCACGTCAACCCTTGCAGCCCGCCGCCCATCCGGCTGCCGCGCTGTTTGACCAGCGCCACCACGACGGCCGCCAGCGTGCCCGTCGTGATGATGCTGTCGGCCAGATAAATGCCGATGTGCGGCCGGTAGATCTGCACAAAGCTCCCCAACGATCCCAGCAACACCAGCGCGAACAACACCGCGTGCGCCCCGCCCCCGTAGGCCCGCGAGCGCGACTCCGTCGCCGGCCGGAGCGCCGCCGCTGCGGACGCCCGCGGCGCCACCGGCGTCGTGCCGGCCTTCTCCGGCGCCACCGGCCCGCCCTGGGCGCCTTCGATCAACGGCCGCAGCCGCGCCAGCGCCGCCGCAGCCGCGCGCAACCGGCCCAGCGGTTTCAATT
>JACRKA010000175.1 GCA_016219905.1 Verrucomicrobiota bacterium | reverse complement strand
GATCACCGGTTACCTGAACTGCGACGGCAGCCCGACCAAGACGCAAATCCTCGACCTGCGCCGCGCCGGCGCCAACAGGCAATTCTGGCAATGGTCGTTCGGCAAGCGGCCGGCCGAGGAGATGTATCGGGTCAAGAGCGATCCTGAGTGCCTGGAGAACCTCGCCAGCCGGCCCGAGTATCGCGAACTCAAGGAGGAGTTGCGGAAGCAATTGTTCAGCGAACTCAAGACGCAGGACGACCCGCGCATGTTCGGCAGGGGAAACGTGTTCGACGATTATCCGGTCGCCAGCCCCACGAAGAATTATTACGAGCGATTCATGAAAGGCGAAAAGGTCAAGGCCGGCTGGGTCAACGAAACCGACTACGAGAAGGAGCCGTTGGAATAGACTCGACCCGTTGAAAGCTGGCGGTTCAACGCGCGGCTAGTTAGGGTGGCGGCATGTTCGCCCAACGACTCGCAGTCATCGCGCTGACGCTCGCGCTCACTGGCAGCCCGTCAGCGCCGGGACAAGCCGCGCCCGCCAACCGGCAGGAATTCAGCGGCATTTACCCCCACCTTGCCTGTTTCAACGACGAAAGCGAGTGCGGCACCGGAGCCGTCGTGCCTTGGGCGGGGCGGCTGTGGGTCATCACCTACGCGCCGCACAAGCCCAAGGGTTCCACGGACAAGCTGTATGAGATCGAAGACCAACTGAATGTCACGATCCGGCCGGAAAGCATTGGCGGCACGCCGGCCAACCGGATGATTCATCGCGAATCAAACCAGCTTTTCATCGGCCCCTACGCCATCGACGCGCAGCGCAACGTGCGGGTCATCCCCTACACAACGATGTTTGGCCGCCCCACCGGCAACGCCCGGCATCTCACCGACCCGGCCAACAAGATTTATTACGCGACGATGGAGGAGGGCTGTTACGAAGTGGACGTGAAGACGCTGGCCGTGAAAGAACTGTGGGCCGACGAACAGGTCAAGACCGGGCGGCACGCGGACCTGCCCGGCTACCACGGCAAGGGCTTTTATTCCGGCCAGGGGCGGATCGTTTATGCGAACAATGGCGAGCACGGCCGGGACGCGTTGACGATGCCGGAGATACCGGCCGGCGTCCTCGCCGAATGGGACGGCAAGGCCGATGCCTGGCACGTGGTGCGGCGCAACCAGTTCACCGAGGTCACCGGCCCCGGCGGCATTTACGGCAACGACAATCCGGCCAAGGACCCGTTGTGGAGCATTGGCTGGGACCATCGCTCGCTCATCCTCATGCTGCTCGACGGCGGCCGTTGGCACGCCTTCCGTCTCCCCAAGGCCAGCCATTGCTACGACGGCGCGCATGGCTGGAACACCGAGTGGCCGCGCATCCGCGACATCGGCGAACCGGATCTGCTGATGACGATGCACGGCATGTTCTGGCGATTCCCGAAGCACTTCTCCGCCGCCCACACGGCGGGCATCGCGCCGCGTTCCACCTATCTCAAAGTGGTGGGCGACTTCTGCCGGTGGAACAACCGCATCGTGCTGGGCTGCGACGACACAGCCAAGAGCGAATTCCTCAACAAGCGGAAGGTCAAAGGCAATCTGGCCGGGCCGGGCCAGTCCCAATCGAACCTGCGTTTCCTGGCACCGGCACAACTTGACCAACTCGGTCCGCCGCTGGGACGCGGCGCGGTCTGGTTGAATGATCCGGTCAAGGCGAACGAGCCGAGCGAGCCGTTCCTCTTCGCCGGCTTTGCGCGGCGCGGGCTGCATCTGGCGCATGACCGCGCGGATACGGTGACATTTACCCTGGAGACCGACTCCGGCGACGGCGCCTGGCACAAGCTCCGCGACGTGACCGTGGCGGCGCAGGCGGCGGCGTGGGTGGAATTCAAACCAGAGGACGCGGGCGCGTGGGTGCGTGTGCGCGCCGACCGCGAGGTGGCCAAGGCGACTGCCACGTTTCACTATTCAGCGAGCGACCGGCGGTCGGCCGAGGCCGCGCCGATGTTCGCGGGACTGGCAGCAGTGGACGCGAAAGATTATTCCGGCGGCTTGATCCGCGCCCGCGGAGACAACCAGCGCACCCTCGCCTTTGCCGCCAGCGTCGTTCGGAACGGGAAGGTCACAGCCGAAGGTTACTACGAACTCGACGGAGCAATGAACCTGCGGCGCGTCAACGATGCGGCGGCGCATGAGTGGACGAAGAAGAACACCGCCGTGCCGGTGGGCGTCATCACGGCGGACGAAGCCAGCGTGCTCATCGTGGACGACGCCAAACGCCGCTGGCGCCTGCCCCGCGGCGCAACTGCGTTTGACACGCAGGGCGCGCTGCCGTTGCGGGTGGATCGCGAAGTTTGCACCGAGCGCGATCTGTTTCACGCGCACGGCACCTTTTATGAACTGCCGGCGGACAACGCCGGCGGCTTCGCCAAGATTCGCCCTATCACCACACACAATCGCCGGATCACGGACTACTGCTCCTATCGCGGACTGCTGGTGATCTCCGGCATCGCGGCCGGCGCGCCTGCCAATAACCGCCACCTGATCCGCTCCGATGACGGCCAGTGCGCGCTCTGGGTCGGCGCGGTGGATGATCTGTGGAGCCTCGGCAAGGCGGTTGGCCACGGCGGCCCCTGGCATAACACGGCGGTTCAGAAGGACAACCCCTCGGATCCTTACCTCTTGATGGGTTATGATCGGAAGAACCTCACGCTGTCGCACGATGCAGCCGAACCGGTCCAAGTGCGCGTGCAGGTAGATATCACCGGCAGCGGCGACTGGGTGACTTACCGCGCGTTCGACGTGAAGCCCGGCGAGCCGCTGCGGCACGAGTTCCCGGAAGGCTATCAGGCCTATTGGTTGCGCGTGGTTGCCAGCCGCGACTGCCGCGCGACGGCGACGCTCGTTTACGAGTGATACCGAAGTACGAACGAAGTGGTGCGAATCGTGAGAAGGCCCGGTATCGTTTGCCCTTCACTCGCCCTCTCTCCATCGAATGGGGAGAGAATTCTCCGAGACGATTTCTCGCACCTTGAACCCTGAACAGTAGCAGCCGAGGTGAGTCGGCTCTGATTTCTCTGGCGGAAAGAATGAGCGGACTCACGTCCGCTGCTACCAGGTTCATGGAAAGGGTGGCGCGAAGCGATGGGTGAGGGGCAATCGCCCCAGTTTGAAAACGAATTAGATTTACACCAGCTTACAGATCAAGGCTTCGATCCGCAGCGGTCGGCCCATTGCTGCCATTTGGCGGCAAGGTCCTTGACGACTTCAGGATGCTGTGAGGCAAGGTCGGTTGTTTCCGTGCCATCTCGGGCCAGGTCGTAGAGTTCCCACGGCGACTTCTCGTCTTTGGAGATGATCTTCCAATCGGCCGCGCGGAAGACGCGGTGCTGCGGGACGCGCCACGCGAAGAAATCGCGCGCGCCAAGCGATTCGCCGCGAAAGACGGGCGCAAGGCTGCGGCCATCGAGCGGGAGCGGTTTGCGGCCGTCGAGCGCCGTGGGATATTTCGCGCCGGCCAGTTCGAGGAAGGTCGGCATCAGGTCAATGAAATGCCCGGCGTCATTCACGATCCGGCCGCGCGCGGCGATGCCCGCGGGCCAGTGCGCGATGAGCGGCGTGCGGATGCCGCCCTCGTAACCGGTGAGCTTGGTGCTGCGGAACGGTGTGTTGCTCGTGAGCGCCCACGCAAGACCGTAAGCGGCGAAGGTGTCCGGCGATCCGGGCATGTTTTCCGGCCCGCTGGCGACACGGATGGGCTTCCCGTCCAACCGCCACGGACTGTCCGGCTTGAAGCCGAAACCGCCCACGGTTGGCTTCACGCCACCGTCCGGCGCGGCACCGTTGTCGGACATGAAGAGCACGAGCGTGTTCTCCAATTCGCCGCGCTTGCGCAACGCATCGAGAATCCGGCCCGTGCTACGGTCAATCGAAGCCACCTGCGCGGCATAGACCGCCATGCGCTCGGCCTGCCAGTCTTTGAACTGGTCCTCGGCCCATGCGTGGACAGTATCCGGGCGCGGCGCGGGCGGCCACGCCGCGGGCACGAGTCCATTCGCCCATTGGAACTTCAACCGCTCCGCGCGCCACTCGTCCCAGCCGCGCTCGCGGTAACGGGCGCGATGCGGCGCGATGTCCGCCTCGCGCGCGTGCAACGGCCAGTGCGGCGCGATGTGCGCGACGTAGAGGAAGAACGGTTTCTTTTTTGTCGCCGGCTTCGCCGCGCGGTCGTCGAGGAACTTCAGCGCGTGGTCCGTCAACGCGTCAGTGAGATAAAAGTCTTCCGGCAACTTCACACGCTTTTCATCGAGGAAATACGGGTTGAATTGCACCTCGTTGAAGTAACTGATCTTGCCCGCGCACATCGTGCCGAAGAAGCGATGGAAACCGCGCCTGGCCGGCAGGTCGGGGTCCTGCCATTTGCCAACCATCATCGTGTGATAGCCGGCGCGCTGCAGCGCCTCGCCCAGCGTGATGCTGCGCTTGAAATCCGTCGGCTGGTTCCAATGCGCGCCGGAGTGGCCGATGCGCTGCGCGTAAAGCCCGGTGAGCAGCGACGCGCGCGACGGCCCGCACACGGCGTTGTTGTAGAACTGCGTGAACCGCAGCCCGCCCTTCGCGAGCCGGTCAATGTTCGGCGTGGGAATCTCGCCGCCGTAGCAGCCCACATCCGACCAACCGAGGTCGTCAGCGAGAATGAGGACGATGTTGGGCTTCCCGGCAGCCGCATTCGCGTCCTGAGCGTGGCCGAACAACCATCCAAGCAAGGCGGATAGCAGGAGAGCGAGGCGCATTCTCATCTTTCATCCTCTTCTCTTGGTCGCACTGGCTTGGCGCGCGGGGCGCGGTGCGATGGTGAAGAACGGGCCGCGCACCTGAAGCGAGTCGGCCTGGGCGAGCCGGATCTGGGCCGCGCCGTCCATGCTGAGCACGGCGCGGCGGTAGTCGGTCGGCGTGATGCCCTCCAGCCGGCGGAAGACGCGCGTGAAGTGGTGCGGGTCTTCGAAGCCGGCGGCGAGCGCGGCTTCCTTGACGGTGGCGGCTTCATGCCAGAGCACGCCCTTGGCGACGCGCAGCCGCAGCCGCATCAGGAACCGCAGCGGCGAGACGCCCACCGCGCGATGAAAGACGCGGCAGAAATGTTGTTTGCTCAGGTGCGCCGCGCGCGCGATCTCGGCGAGCGCCAACGGCCTGGCGACGTTCGCCTCCATGAACGCCAGCGCGTGCCGCACCGGTTCCGGATGGACCTGCTGCGCGGAGGCCCGTTCCTTCCAGCCGACACTTTGCCGGTGAACGATTGCGAGAAGCTCCATGAGGCAGGCGCGCACCATCAACTCGTAGCCGGGCGCTTTCTCCTCCGTCTCGCGGATGACGCGGTCGAAGAGCAGCGGCACGCGCGGGTCGGCGCGGACGTTGATCTTGCGCGGCAGCTTCAACCCCGGCGGCGCAGGCGGCGTGCGGGACCGATAGCGGCGCGCGGCCGGCGTCAACGAGTCCATCGGCCGCGCTTCGTAGTCGCCCGCGAAATCGTAGTCGAAGCGGATGAAGCGGAACCACATCGGCTCCCGCTCGCCGGTGCGCAGCATCGTGGGTGTGCCGGCGGGCACGAGCAGCAGGTCGCCCGCGGCGATGCGGACCCATTTCCCGCGAATCTGGAACTCGCCCCAGCCGTTGAGCACATAGACGAGAATCTGGTCGAAGATGTAGCGCCGCTTTCGAAAATAACCCACCGGCACGCGAACCTCGCCGGTCCAGCGGACAAAGGGAGCGATACGGTGCAGGATCCAATCCTTCTTCATGAGCAGGTCAGCGCCACGCTAGGGCCGGCGCAAACCAAAGGCGAGGCAAAAACCAATGAACAAGAGACAACGGCGGGCTGAGGATCTCACGCCGCCAACTCTAATTTCCCGCTCGCGCGGGAATAAGGCATTGCTGCCCATCCAACCTCTTGCTCAGCGGTGTCTCTCAGCCCGCCGGGCTAATCTCAGCCGCAATCGCCCGGTTGGCAAGGGATCGCTGCCGACGACAGGGCCGGGCTGCATCGTCGGGGTCGTAGAGCCAGCCGCGCGTTGTCCATGTTGCAGCTTTCTTGCGCCC
This sequence comes from Verrucomicrobiota bacterium, assembly GCA_016219905.1. Classification (GTDB taxonomy): domain Bacteria; phylum Verrucomicrobiota; class Verrucomicrobiia; order CAIQCK01; family CAIQCK01; genus JACRKA01. Next base: position 2,329 of record JACRKA010000175.1, on the reverse strand, counting down.
ATTTGCGTTTCGGCGGCCGATTCCCTACACTGCGTCCCACTCATGGCGAAAGAAGTCTCCAAACAGTGGCGCGACCGTTGCCTCCGCTGGATCATGGGCGTCCTGCTCGCCGCCTCCGCCATCTCGCACAGCGATGCTGCCAGCCTGCAAGCGGACTCACTCCGCGTCGAGTTGGATGAGCGCGGTGCGATAACGAAACTGGGCGTTGGCCCGTGTGCGTTTGTGGCCGGCAAAGAGTCGGCGGGCTTGTGGGTCCGCGAAGCGCCGGACGGGCCATTGCTGAGGGCTGGCCTCGGCAACAGTAAAGACCGCACAACAGAGCTTTCGGAAGCGGGGTTGAAAGTGTCCGGGCGTGTCGAAGCGCACGCCGATCACCTGCTTGTCTGCGGCGTCGTGGAGGACACGCGACGCGCGGCGGATCGCGCGGTGGATGTCGTGTTCCGACTGCCGTTCGCGCCGGCGACATGGTGGGCCAGCGTATCAAAACAGGTTCCGCCGGGAACGGAACAGCCGGCAGAACGGCGCGCGGCCGCCCGCGAACTTCCCGAAGGCGCGGCTGTGCTGGAGAAGATCGAGGATGGCGACCGGGCGCAGAATTTCATGCCAGTGGCGTGCGTGACTGATCCGAAGGATCGCGCCGGCATCGCGGTGGCCATTCCGCCCGACGCGCCTTGCCGGTTTCGGTTTGCCTATCTGCCGCAGCCAGGTTGTGTGGAACTGCAATTTTTGTTCGGGCTGAGCCAGGCGGCTCCGTCGGAGTTCAACGGCCGTGCGCCGTTTCGGTTCATCATCTATCCCGTGGACGGCCATTGGGGTTTGCGGGACGCGCTGCGACGCTACTACGCGATGTTTCCAGCGGCATTCGAGCGGCGCACGAAGACCAGCGGGTTGTGGCTGGTGAGCATGCCGTCGCTGAAGGACGTGAACGACCCGGAGAACTACGCGTTCTGGCAGGCGACGCGGCTCAGCGAGACGAAGATGGCGCAGGCTGTGGGGCTGGAAGTTTATCCCTACACCATCGTCGGCCAGCGGGAGATTTGTTACTTGAAGCAGAAGCCGGCCGGATACGAAGGCGTGCTGGCGGCGCTGACGACGAAGCCTGAAACGACGCGCAAAGGCCGCTACCCGTGGGAGGAAGTCAAACCGGTCGTCGAGAGCAGCGGCTTGCTCGACCCAAACGGGCGGCGCGTCTATCGCCTGCGGCAGACGGAGTGGGGCGGCGACAGCATCAGTTTCCCCGTCAACCCCAGCCCGCATCTGCCCGTCAGCGCCGGGCACCCGACCGTGGCGAGCCACACGTTCGCGGAGGTGGAGCGGGTCCTGCGCGAGCATCCTGAAATCGCCGGCTTCTTCGTGGACTCGCTGGCGATGTGGGGCAGCTACGAAAACTACCGGCGCGATCACTACGCCGCCGTGCGAGCGCCGCTGACGCACGATGCCGCGGGCCGCGTGTGCCTTCCGAACTGGATGCCGCACGTGGATTACCTGAAGGAACTGCACCGCCGCATCGGCCCGCGGCTGGTCTTCGCCAACGGCGTGCGGCCGGGCCGGGCGTTCTGCGCGTTCGAGTGCGACATCCTTGGCGTGGAGAATTCGTTGCGCGAACTGGAGAGCCGCACGCAGATGGATTTCCTGCGCGTCATGGCCGGCCCCAATCCCGCGCTTTGTCTGCTCAACCACCAAGGCGACCAGGTCACGCGGGCGGTCGCGGAGGAGTATGTCCAGCGGTTCATCGCGCTGGGCTTGGCGCCGGAGATGCGGCGTGTTCCGTGGCCCCTCTACAAACAGCGCGACGCCGATCTCTACGCGCGGTTCATGCCGGTCTATCGCCGCCTCGACCGCGCCGGGTGGCAGCCGGTCACGCACGCGACCGTGGCTCCGGGCGGGATTTGGGTCGAGCGCTTTGGCACGCGCCCGCCGGAACTTTACTTCACGCTCTACAACCCGACCTCAACGAACGCACAGGCGCGGCTCACGATCAACCGCGATGTGCTCAACATCCCCGCGAGCGCGTCGCTGCGCGAACTTGTGGAGAGCCGCGAGAAACTGAACCTCGCTGAACCGTTGGCGCTGCCGCCGCACTCGCTGCGCATCGTGCAGTTCGTCGAGCCTTGATCATTTTGGAAACGCGAGTCGGCGGCGCATCATGTAATGCGGTTTGTGCGGTGGCTTGTGGCCCCAGTTTTCGCTGTAGCCGTAGTAGAACCAGCCGCGCGTGTCGCTGCCGTCGTCCGGGATGAATGTCGGATGCCACGCCACTTCGCGGCCGATCGCGGCGATCACCGGCACTTTCCAAATCTGCTGCATCTGCTCGCGCGGCCAGTGAATG
>JACRKA010000174.1 GCA_016219905.1 Verrucomicrobiota bacterium | reverse complement strand
ATTACGCCCCTGCACGGGCGCGACGAACTCGATGTGGCCGGCCTCGAACGGCTCATTGAGCACATCCTCGCCGGCGGCGTGAGTGGGCTGTTCATCCTCGGCACCACCGGCGAAGGGCCGAGTCTCAGTTACCGGCTGCGCAAGGAGTTCGTCGAGCGCACGTGCCGGTTGGCGAAGGGCCGCGTGCCGGTGCTTGTTGGCATCACCGACACAGCGTTTGTCGAGTCAGTGAACGTCGCGCGCTGGAGCGCCGAGGCGGGCGCGGACGCGGTCGTGCTCGCGCCGCCCTACTATCTCCCGGAGGGCCAGCCGGAGTTGCAGGAATACCTCGACCACCTTGTGCCAGAACTGCCGCTGCCGTTGTTCCTCTACAACATGCCGGCGCTGACGAAGGTGCAGTTCGAGTTGGAGACCGTCCGCCGCGCGATGGACAACCCGCGCATCATCGGCCTCAAGGACAGCTCGGGGAACATGATCTACTTCCACCGCGCCGTCGGCCTGCTGAAACACCGCCCCGACTGGACGCTTCTTGTCGGCCCGGAGGAGTTGCTCGCCGACGCGGTCATCGCCGGCGGCCACGGCGGCGTCAACGGCGGCGCGAACGTTCATCCGCGGCTCTACGTCGAATTGTTTCGCGCCGCGCAGGCCGGCGACACGGCGCGTGTCCGCGAACTGCACGCGCAGGTCATGCGCATCAGCGACAACCTCTACCGCATCGGCCGCCACCCGTCGGCCATCATCAAGGGCATCAAGTGCGCCCTCTCGCTACTGGGCGTGTGCGACGATTTCATGGCCGAGCCGTTCCACCGCTTCCGTGAGCCGGAGCGGTCACGGGTGCGAGAAACCCTCAGTGAACTCAAACTTCCTCTGAAGAACCCATGAACCGGGAACTTCTGACCGTCACCACGCTCGCCATCTCAGGTGTCGCTCTTGTGAGCGCAAACTTGTTTGCCGCCGATGACACGCCCGCCACGCGGCATCCCCAAGTGATCATCCTCAAGCTGGACGACGTGAAACAGGTCAAGAACGCGCCCGTCCACCGAAGCTGGCAGCGCGTCGCGGACTACATCGAGGCGAACCACCTGAAGGCGTCGTTCGGCATCATCTGCTCCTCGCTCGAAAAGGATAATGCGGCGTATTTCGATTGGATCAAGACGATGAACAAGAAGGGATTCATCGAGTTCTGGCTGCACGGCTATCGCGACCGCGCGGCGGCCGACAAGACGGGCGAGTTCGAGCAAGGAACGTTCGAGGAACAAAAAGCGGTCTTTGAAAAATGCGAGCGGCTCGCCAAGGAAAAGTTGGGCTTCACGCTGCCAGCGTTCGGGCCGCATTGGAGCGGCACGACCGACGCGACCGAGAAAGCGCTGGATGCCGTGCCGGAGATCCAAATCTGGCTCTATGGGCCGAAGACGCCGAAGTTCTACAAGAAGACTTCATTCCCGCGCGTCATGGCGCTGGAGAACCCGACGTTCCTGCCGGACTTCGAGAAGTTCAAGGCCATCTACGAACGCATCGGCGCGCGCGAGAAGTTTCTGGTCCTGCAAGGCCACCCGCCGAATTGGTGGAAAGAGGAACGGTGGGATGGCTTCTTCAAGATTGTCGAGTTCCTCCGAGCCAAGGGTTGCGTCTTCATGACGCCTTCCGAATACCTGCAAAGCATCACCGCCAAGTAACCGCTGATGAAAGCAATAGCAACTCTCCGCCAACTGCTGTTAACTGAAATGCCTTTCGAGGTTCCGAAGTCAGCCAACGAAGCCCGGAACTGTTGCTCGCGGAATTGCCCCGAAGGGGCAACAGTAAATCAGCCCAGGGCAAGCGAGTCCGCGAGCGCCGCCCTGGGATCATCAAAGCAACAATCCAGCGCCCTGAAGGGGCGCAGTAGAAACGCCGCGATCCAACCAACGTCCGCCCCTTCAGGGCGGAATACATTGTTTGACCTGACCCAGGGCGGCGCTCGCAGACTCGCTTGCCCTGGGCTGGATTACTTCCGCGCCTTCGGCGCGTCTGCAAAATATCGAGAGGCACTAGAGCTAGCCGCCATCATTCTCGTCTTCTTCTTCATTGCGCACGCTCATGCTGCCGATCCGAAGGAACTGATCAACTCCATCGGCATGAAACTCGTGCGCATCGGGCCGGGCACGTTCCTCATGGGCCAGGACGGGCCGGCGGCCGATTACAATGTGAAGGCGCACGCCACGAAGTGTGACGATGCGGATTGGGACGAGAAGCCGGCGCACAAGGTCACCATCCGCACCGCGTTTCACATCGGCGTGACGGAGGTGACGCTCGGGCAATTCCGGCAGTTCAAGCCGAAGCATGCCGGCGGTCGAGGTGCCGTGGACGACGCGGTGACGGGCGTGAGTTGGAATGAGGCAGTGAAGTTCTGTGAGTGGCTGTCGCAGAAAGAAGGCAAGCCCTACCGCTTGCCGACGGAGGCGGAATGGGAATACGCCTGCCGCGCGGGCACGACGACGCTCTTTCACACCGGTGACGCGTTGCCTGCGGGCTTCCATAACTGGCCCACCGACATGGGGCTGCGCAACCGGTTCTTCCCCGATGGCAAACTGCCTGCCGAGTTTCGCGCTGAGACTGCCAAGGCCGACACGGTCCGCGTGGGGCAGACGCCTGCGAATGCCTGTGGAATCTTCGACATGCACGGGAACGTCTCCGAGTGGTGCGCGGACTGGTATGGGCCGTATGAAGCGGCGGCGCAGACCGACCCGCTAGGCCGCAGTGATGGCGACTTCCGCGTCATCCGCGGCGGCAGTCATTCGATGCAGACACGCCTGCTGCGCTCGGCGAACCGCACCGCGTGGCTGCCGGACACGAGCAGCGAGAAGACCGGCTTTCGCGTGGTGCTCGGCGAATTGCCGAAGGGAACGTTGCTGCCGCCGCCAGTGCCTCCGCTCAATGCGCAGAACGTGAAACAAGGACCGGCGGTTTTCAACCGCCGACCTGATACCACGGCGGCGGTTGGAAACCGCCGCTCCTTGGGAGAGCCGTTCTTCGCCGGGCCGAAACCGTTCGTGATCATCCCGCCCAACTCGTTCGGCCCGCTGTTCTCGTGGCACAATCACAGTCCCGCCATCGCCGAGTGCCCCAACGGCGACCTGCTTGCCGTGTGGTATTCGTGCGTGGATGAGGCGGGCACGGAGTTGAACAACCTCGCGAGCCGGTTGCGGCGCGGCGCGACGGAGTGGGAGCCGGCGTCGCTCTTCTGGGACGGCCCGGACATCAACGACCACGCGCCGAAGCTGTGGTGGGATGGCGACAAGACGCTGTTTCATTTCGCGCGCGGTCAGTTCGAGAACATCGTGCGCGCCTCCACGGACAACGGCGTCACTTGGACCAAGGCGCAGCCCATTCAGCCGGTGAGCGAAATCGGCAACGGCATCATCCGCACCCGCGAAGGCGTCATCATGATGACGCAAGACACAACCTCCACGAGCCTCACTGTCAGCCGCGATGGCGGCCGGACTTGGGCCTTCACCGCGATCACCGACAAGAAGCTGGCGCATCGCCACGGCAGCCCCGCGCGCCATGCCGGCATCCACGCGCCCATCGTGCAGCTTGCCGATGGCCGCCTGATGACCATCGGGCGGCTCAACACGGACGCCGAGCAGGCGAAGTTCAACTTCAAGACCCCGGCCAGTTGCTCCAGCGACGGCGGCGTGACGTGGACGCACGAGCCGACGCCCTTCCCTGCCATCAGCAGCGTGCAGCGCGCCGTCCTGATGCGGCTGCGCGAAGGTCCGCTGTTGCTCTGCTCCTTCACCGATCTCTCCGCGAACGCAAAGAAGCCGAAGGGCATGGATTTCCCCTGCGAAGACGGCACGCTCCACGGCGCGGGCCTGTTTGCGGCGCTGTCGTTCGATGAAGGCAAGACGTGGCCGCATCGTCGCCTCATCACCCCCGGTGGCACGCCTCGGACGGTGAACGGCATAGACCGCGGCCAGTTCACCCTCAGCCCCACCTCCGCCGAGCACAACGGCTACCTCGCCGCCATCCAGACACGCGACGGACGCGTGCAACTCATCACGAGCAAGAACCACTACGTCTTCAATCTCGCGTGGCTCAAAGCGCTGCCGACGCCGCCAAAGAATTGAACTTATGAAGAAGCTCTCCCATCCTTTATCTATTGTTGTTGAACGCTGTGTCACCACCAGAAGCCGGATGACGCCGGCGGCGCTCGGCGCGCTCTTGCTCACGAGCGTCGTTGTGGCGGTCGAACCAGGCATTGTCCGCAGCGAGTTCATCTACGAAACCGCGCCGTTTCCAAGCTGCCACGCGACGACCATCGTCGAGCCGCAAGGCGGCGGTCGGGTCGCCGCGTGGTTCGGCGGCACGCGTGAAGGCAACAGTGATGTCGGCATTTGGCTCTCGCGCTACGCCGGCGGCAAATGGACCCCGCCCGTCGAAGTCGCCAACGGCGTTCAATCCGATGGGACGCGGCACCCGTGTTGGAATCCGGTGCTCTTTCAGCCAAAGGAGGAATCGCTGCTGCTCTTTTACAAAGTCGGGCCATCACCGAGCAGATGGTGGGGCATGTTGCGCACGAGCAACGACGGCGGCAAAACGTGGGGCGACGCGCGCCGCCTGCCCGACGGCATTCTTGGCCCGATCAAGAACAAGCCCGTCCAACTCTCCAACGGCGACATCCTCTGCCCGACCAGCACCGAGACGTCAGAGAAACCGAGCAAATGGCGCGTTCACTTCGAGCGCACGAGCGACCTCGGCAAGACGTGGACGAAGATCGAGCCAGCCGCCGCCACGACCGGTCCGGAGATGAACGCCATCCAGCCGAGCATCCTGTTTCATCCCGGCGGCAAACTCCAAGCCATCGGCCGTTCGCGCGACAAGCGGCTTTTCCAGACATGGTCAAACGACGGTGGGAAAACGTGGAGCGCGTTGACGCCGACTGACCTGCCCAATCCGAACTCCGGCACCGATGCGGTGACGTTGCGCGACGGCCGGCATTTGCTGGTCTATAACCCGACCGAGCGCGGCCGCTCGCCGCTCGCCGTCGCCATCTCGCGCGACGGGAAATCGTGGCGGAACGTCCTCGTGCTGGAAGACGAACCGAAGGCCGAGTTCAGCTATCCCGCGTGCATCCAGACAAGCGACGGCCTCGTCCACATCACCTACACATGGAAGCGCCAGACGGTGAAGCATGTCGTTGTGGACCCGGCGAAGTTGGTGGTAACAGAATCGAAGCGAAATCCGATCATCAACTGCGCCGAGTGGAAGAACGATCGGCCCATGTCGCTGCCGGGCGCAACGCGGCCGAAGGTGGAAAGCGTGCTCATCTACCAGCCGACGACGGAATGGACCTACTCGCACCACCAGAGTCTGACGTTCTTCAAAGGCCGCTTCTACGCAATCTGGTCGAATGGCCGTCAGGACGAGGATGCGCCCGGCCAGCGCGTGCTCATGGCCTCGTCGGCGGATTTCAGAAACTGGACCGCGCCTCGACCGCTGGTGGATTCGGTGACGGAAAAGGGCGTCGAGCGCGTGCTGACGGCAGCGGGTTTCCATCAGCACGACGGCACGCTCGTCGCTTACTTCGGCAACTACGGGCCGAACAAGGAGACGACGCGGCTGCAAGCCGTCACGACGACCGATGGCGAGCATTGGAGCGCCGTGCGCGAGATGGGCGTGCCGGTCAATCCCAACCACGGCCCGCAGCGCACCGCGTCGGGCCGGCTCATCATCGCGGGTAATATCTCGTTCCCCTACACCGACGACCCGACCTGCCTTGCCGGATGGAAGATGACCGGCATCTATCCGAAGGACATGGCTGCGACGATCAAGGACGACCCGTCGTCGTTCTGGGAAGTGGCGAAGCATCAAGGCTGGCAGACGGGGCTTTGCGAAGGCTCGTTCTACCAGACCGACGACAGCGTGTTGCACATGCCGCTGCGCAACGCCGCGAAACTGAACGCGCGCCGTCTCTGGCTCACCGAGAGCCGCGACAACGGCGCGACGTGGTCCACGCCGATGGAAACGGACTTCAGCGACACCAACGCCAAGTTCCACTTCGGCCGCCTGCCCGACGGCCGCTTCTACTACATCGGCAATCCCGTCGGTGGCGGTCGCACGCCGCTGGCGCTCTCACTCTCGCGCGATGGCGTGCGTTTCAACCAGCACTTCATCCTCGGCGACATGCACTACGAGCGACGCAAGCCCGGCGCCGCGAAAGGCGGCGAATACGGCTACCCCCACAGCCTCATCCACGCCGGCCATCTCTGCGTCATCGTCTCGCGCCAGAAGGAAGCGGTGGAGGTGCTGCGCGTGGCGTTGAGCAAGCTGAGCGAATCCCGGTAGGCAGACCCTCTTGTCTGGCCTACGAGCCGCACTCACCCTTGCCGATCTCGTTACGCCGGCTTGCTTCGGCAAGCGTTTAGCAGTAGAAGATAACCGTGAGCTTCAAAGGCACAGTCAAGAACGGCGTGGTGGTTCTGCCGCCCGAGGCAAAGCTGCCGGAGGGCGCTGCGGTGGAGGTCATCCCGGAGGAATTGCAGCCGGAGAATGATCCGTTCATTGCCGCCGTCCTCAAAGCCGCCAAGCCGCGCCCCCACTGGCCCAAGGACTACGCCCGCAACCTGGATCATTACCTCTACGGTGTTCCCAAACAGCCGTGAACGCCGCCTTCGCCGACACGTCGTTCTATCTGGCGCTTCTCGACGAGCGTGATCCCCTGCACGGACGCGCCTTGGCCGAATCCAAGTTGAACCGCCCCATCGTTACCACCGAGTTTGTCATCCTGGAGTTGGGTAACGCGTGCGCCCGTGCGGAGGATCATGCCGATTTCCTGGCCGTGGTGGCCGGACTGCGCGCCAGCCCACGCACCACGATTGTTGCGCTTGACCCGCACCTCTTGCAACGCGGTCTCGATCTGTTTGCCAGCCGCAACGACAAGGACTGGTCGCTGACCGATTGCGTCTCCTTTGTCGTCATGCAAGACCACGGTTTGACCAACGCCCTCACCGCCGACCGGCATTTCGAGCAAGCCGGTTTCAAGGCGCTGCTGGCCTGATTACAGCGCCAACCCCGCCGCTTGCCCACCGCGGCGCGATTCCGAGATTCTGCCGCACCCTTGGGAGCGCGCTTCAGCATGCGTGGTTTCATAGAACAGCCTAAAGGCTGAACTCCAACATAGGACGCCACCGGTGATCAGAGGTTGTCTGCGGCCCGGCAACCGCTACACTGCCAGACATGAACCGATTGAGCCGGAGAGACACGATCAAGGGACTCGCTTTGGGCGTGGTCGCGGGACTGGGCGCGCCGCTTGGTTTCGCTGCCGGGAACGAGCTGAAGCGGACGAAGAAGCCGGAGGAATGGCTGGCGGTGGACGTGCTGGTCTGCGGCGGCGGGCCGGAAAACGCTGCTCGTGGAACGTTACGGGCGGCATGGCGGCATGGCAGTGCAGGCGATGGTGGGGCCGCTCATGGGCAACGTCCGCAGCGCCGTGATGGACGAGATTCTTCAGCACATCGGCGGCAGCGGACAACGCCGCGGGTCGGCGTGTTCGAAGAGAGTGCTCCATGATGCCGCCATCATCTGAAGATGATCGCCAGTTCGCCTTCGGCCAGTTTGACTTTGGCCTGCGTCTTTGCCCCGGCTGGCTCGACGCGAAAATTGCGTTGCGGCAGATGAAACCCGCCGGCGTCGTAGATGCGGACCGATAGCGGCGAGTCATCGCCGAAACTGTAGGCGCCCGACGCGCGGGTGATGATCTTCTCTTTGCCGATGATGTAGCCGCAGTGCAACTCCACAGGTTCAAACGGGTAGATGTCCTGCAGGATGTTGTGGTCGGTCTGATACTTCTTGCCATAAGGCACGAGGAGGCCCGCCGACAGAAGCCGCGTCCAAAGGGTCCTGCCGATGTCCTGCTCGCGGCGTTCCGTGTAATCATTCCCCAGCGCCACGGGACAACCCAGATGGCCGTAGATGGGTGAGTTGTTCGACCGCGTCTCGACAAAACGATAGGACTGCAGCGCCGCTTCTTCCTCCGCAACCGGCTCGAAGTTCATCCAAACCGACTTGCCCATTTTGCGCGCCTTCTCCAACTGCCGCAGCCGGAACGGCAGCGTGTAGAGCGCCGACGACGTCAGCCGCCGCACGACGCGGTAGGTCGCGCCCTTCTCGTCCGGCCCCTGGCCGCGGTCCATCTGGCACGAATGCCCGTCCCACGTGTCGGGCCGGGCGCTGAAGACGCCGCCGACCGGGTTGATATACATGGACGACTCGTCCATGTAGAAACCGTCCGCGTGCTCCAGCAGGTAGTCGAAGAACTGTTCCAGCGCGCGGCCGTAGGAGTTGTCCCGTGTCGGATAGAAAACGGACAGCTTGTGGTCGGTGTAAAGTTGCGGCAAACCATCGGCCTGCGTGGCGACGCTGTCGGCGTATTTGCCGTGCGCGTCCGGCTCGGAGCATACGAACGGGTCAATGTAAGGCAGCAGCTTCACGTGCGGCGCGACGCGGCGGAATCGCTCGATGGTTTTCTCCAGCCAATGCCGCGTCCACCGGCCGTGTTCGCCAAGAAACCCGGTGCCGTGCGCCATGCCCCAGATGCCGCGCTCCGGCAATCGCTCGCCCTTTTCATCCAGACGCGAGATGTCCGACAGCACCACGTAGCGCGCGTTGTTGCAATGCACCAGCCGGCGCAGATCGTCATCGCTGAGCTTCTTCGCGTTTCCCTCGTAGCCGTGGGCGATGACCACGCTGCCGTCAATCCGGTAGTTCGCGCGCAGGCTGCGGCGCGCGGCGTTGATGAAGTCGTAGTAGTCGGCGCGCGTTGTGGGATACACCTCCCACCACAGTTCATGCGACGCGCCGGGCGCCAGCGCGAAGTAGAGGTCGTGCAAACCATACGCGCCGTCGCGCAACTGAAGCCCGATGTGCGACCGGAACACCGTGTCGCGCGGCAGCAGGCCCAGCCCGGTCCGCTCGCGGCACACATAGACGGTGGGATTCCATGCCGCGGGAACTCCCAAGGGTGAAAGTCCCTCCATCCGGGGCACGCGCAGCCCGTTCATGTAGGTCTTCCGCAACTCGCTCTTCGCGATGGCGATCTCGTGGGCCAGCCGGATGCCGAGCAACTCGCCCGTCAGATTCGTCAGCCGGTCGCGCACCACCACGCACTCGGCGCGGCGCTCGATGGTCCGCTGAAGCCGGTAATCGCCGCTCGCGGCTGTCGCGCCGCGCTTGTCCGCGCTGACGTTCCATCCCTCCGGCTTCTCTTGCAGGCGGTTGAATCCGCCGCCCGGCTTGGAGAATCGCGAGGCCACGACATAACGGTCCGCCCCCACCTTGATCTCCAGCGCGCCGCCGGGCAGAAGCTGCGCCTTGTAGTCCACCTCGTGCCGTTGCTGCGGCTCGATCACGCGCCCGGCGGTGTCGGGGAGATCGCGGGCGACCGCGGGACTCTCCGGGCGTGTGTATTCGCCCAGCAACTCGATGTTCCGAAAGACCATGAAAAACTTGTCGAAGTGCCGCATCGCGTGGCGGATCGTCAATCGGTTCGGCCCGTCGCGCTTCACCAACTCCGTGATCTCGAACACGTGCCGATACGGGTTGTCGCCAAACTCGACGGGGTTGGTGTCATTGATGAACGGCCGGAAGTCGGGGCTGTAGGTCAGCCGCCAATTCTCGCTCTCGCCGAACCACGAGAAGAAGTGCCCGCCCCAGGTGGGCACGTCGGCGGCATCCTGCGCGTTCACGAGGTGGCGCGGCATGAGCCGCTGGCCGTTCACGAAGTAGTGGACGCACGGCATCGAGCCGCCGCGCGACGCAATCGCCGGATTGCGCAACCGTCCTTCGAGGCTGACATAGACCCGCCGCCAGCCTTCGGGAACCGGGAACGTCACCTCAACCGGTTTGGCGGAAGTGACCGTCGTTTCCTCCCGTTGCAGCGTCGTCGGGTCCGCCGCCGACAAGCCTGTCAGCGTCCACAACCACATAAGCGACAACGGCGCGCAGGAACGAGAACGCAGGGGAAACATTTGCCGGCATCCTAAGCGGCGGCCTTCATGATGCAATCGGAAAAGCCCTCAACGCCCAACGCCCCTATCCCTCCCGCACCGCATCAATGAAGGCGAGCATGTTCTCCAGTGGGATGTCGCCCGGCATGTCATGGGAGGGGGCGAGGATCAGGCCGCCGTCGCGGCCGACCTCGTCCATGAGGCGTCGGGCCTCGTCGCGGACTTGTTGCGGCGTGCCATACGGCAGGAGCCGTTGCACGCTCATCCCGCCATAGAACGCAAGCTCGCGGCCGAACTGCCGCTTCATCTCGTAGGGGTCCATCACCTCGGGCTGGAAGGGATTGAACACGTTCAGGCCGAGCTCGATCAGTTCCGGGAACAGCTCCTGCACCTTGCCGCAGCAGTGGATCAGCACGGCCTTGTCAGCGCGTTTCACCCGGCCGTAGAGCACCGCCAGACGCGGCTTGATGAACCGCCGCCAGAGCCGGGCGCCGAAGATCAGGCCCTGCTGCTGCCCCCAGTCGTCGCCGAACAGCACGCCGTCCACGTCGTGCTTGAGCACTTCGTCCAGCACGGCCAGGTCGAACTCGACGATCGCGTCGAAGAGTTCGTCAACGAACCGCGGGGCTTCGAGCATGTCCACCAGCAGCTCAGTCATGCTCCGCAGGCTCCACGCCCGCTCGAAGAGCGAGAAGCCCAGGCTGTAGTAGCGGAAGCGGCCGGCGTTGGCCTCGATGAACGCCGGCAGGGCCGCGTAGCGGCGCGGGTCGCGCGGGTCGGGGAAGCGGTAGCCGGCCAGGGTGCGATCCTTCAACTGATACTCGTCAACCACGCCGATGTCCTTGTCCACCGTGCGGTTCCAGACCACGCCGAACTCGTCGCGCAGGTAGCCGGGCCGCACCTCCTCGAACGAATACGGCCCCCGCGACCGGTATTTGACGGCGTGGTTGCCGAGCGCGCGGTCGAGGTCCGTTGTGCCGAAGTGGGCCTCGATCTTCTGCCGGGCCGGGACCGTGAAGGTGAAGTGATAAGGGACGCGGTCCGGCTGGACGTGCCGGATCGCCTGCCAGACCCGATCGCGGGGAGTAGTCGCTGTCATGGTGTCACCTGCCAGCCATGCCAAAGGACGAGAAAGGAATTTCGTTTCCGAGCCACATCGTATGGCCGTGCCTATTTCTTGTCGCCGATTTTTCGCAGTGCCGGCGTCAGTTGCGCCACGTTGCGTGTGACACCTAGATAAGGGTTCTTGGCCAACTCGGCGAAATACGGCGCTTGCTTGCGCCATTCGGTGTCATGGCGTTTGCGGTCGCTCGAGTCGCGGATGTCGGCGATGAGCCGGCACACGCGGCGGGTGTAATCAAGGCCGAGCAGGTTCAGTTCGACGCGGCGGCGTTGGAGAGAGTCGGGTGCGGTGGCGTCACGGGCTTCCAACAGACAACGTTCCAGTTCGTCGAGCCGCGCGGCGGTGTAATGCGCCAGCAACGGTTCCGGACTTTCCTTGCGGCCCCGGTAATAATCGCTGTTGCGAACCTCCTCCGTGAGGTTTTCCAGTTTGTCGAAGTAACGCCGCATGGCGGGCAGCGCCGGCCGGCCGTAGGCGGAGACGAGGTAATCTTCAATCAATGCCTCGACGTCTTGCCGTGGATCCCAAAGCATCATGGCGACGACGTAGTAGTTCAGCCCCCGCGTCGCCCAGTTGCCGTACAACCCGGGCCAGTCATGGCCCATCACGTTGTAACGGGCGGATTGCTGGATGAACCGGCCGAAGCGCCGGGCGTCGTTGCACACCATGCCGAAGGTCTTCACGTCCTGTAGCGTGTTGGGGCGGATGAACAGCTTCGCCGCGACTTTGCTCCACGCCTCAAGCAACGCGGGGTCATCCGACACCAGCGACACAATAAGGTTGTCCTCGACCTTCTTGAGGTTCACGGGTGTCGTGTGGTAGATGCTGTAGGCATTAGCGCCGAGGTGGCGGTCGGGGTGTTTCGCTTTCACGCGTCGCGCGACTTCGTTGAAGAAGTTGAAGACGCGGTCGCTGAGCGCGGGATAGCCGTCGGCAAACGGCCCGCCGGTTTTCCGGTCGTAAAGTTTCGCGTCCTTGAACTTCAGTGCGTGTGGCGGATCGAGCGCCATGCAGCGCGGGCACATGCAGAACTTGTTCCGCTGGCTTCCGTCGTTCTCGCAGATCGAGAACATGCGGAGGGCGGGGTCGGCGTCGAAGGCGGCGATGGCGTTGGCGGCCACCTGGTTCCACAGTCCCGGCTCGGACTCGCACAACCGTTCGCGCGGCGGATGCTGCGTGCGAGTGCCATCGGGTTGGAGCGCGAAATATTCGGGATGCGTTTTGCCGTACTTGTCCCACCAGCCGCCGAAATTGTGGCCGAAGACGAAGTTGAAACGCGCGCCGGTGTTCATGCGCATCAACCAGTCGGCAGCGCCCATGTTGTTCTCCGCCTCTTTCAATGAGTCGGCCTTGCCGTCCACTTGGAGCGCCTGCAACGCGCGCTCGTGCCGGGACTCCTTGCCTCCGTATTGCGTTTGCTGGTCGCGCAAGCGACGTGACCAGAACACCGGGTTCTGCTCGATTGTCATCTCTGGCAACGTGATCGTGTTCCGCTTTGGCATCACCTCGCCCAGTTCGCCTGGCATCAGCCAACGACAGCCGAGCGCCCGTTGCGCGAAACAATTCACGGCCTGCTGCATGGCCATCTCCTGCGTTGACACCGGCGCCTTGGGATTGACGCTGAAGAACAAACCGTCCGGGCGCGCCTGCACGCGGCTTCCTTCCCCGTTGGTGATCGGTGGCCCCTCCACCGGCGCGCAGCCCATGAAAATCGCGGGCGCATCCGGCGAACGGCGCTTCCACTGCTCCAGCGTCAACATCTCTGGCGTGGCACCGGATATCTTGCGGAGAACGCTCCGCAAGTCGTCCGCTGCCTCGCGAAAGTCAGCCTCCGCGCTGCCCTTGGCCGGCTCCCTCGGGATGACGATTGGCAAATCCGCTCGCCCGTCGGAAATCAGGACGAGTTCGCCGGCACGCACTGCGGAGGAGAAGCAGAGCGCAAAGTCCAGCGCCGCGACGAGGAGCAATAGTCTTATGGAAGAAGACGCCGGATCTGCTGCAGGCAGCCGGATGGAGGCGGTTCCGAGTTTCATCGCTCGTGGTTACTTGACGGCGGCACGCTCCAGCCAGCCAAAAGCCGGCTCGTTGCCGATGCGGCTCAGGATGTGAAACTCGAACGGCGAGACGGTCGCTTCGAGCGGCCCGGCCGCCGCCTGCACTTTCCCGGTGAGGAATTCGCCGGTTGGGCTGAACTTCACCTGCTGCCAGGTGGCT
>JACRKA010000170.1 GCA_016219905.1 Verrucomicrobiota bacterium | reverse complement strand
CGGCAGGGAGGGATGTTCCGCCGACGCCTGGTCCTCGATGTCAAACAGCCGGCCTTTCGAGGACACCATGCTCGTCACCGACGGCAGGCCCAGGTGCGACCGGCTCCATTGCGGCTCGGCGATCCACTGGAATCGCCGCGGCGGCCCGACGACGCTGTCGCGGGCGACGGCGTTGTTGTCCGCGCCGTGGAAATGCTGCGGCCACTCGTCAATCTCCTTCGGCCACGGCTTGCGGAGGGTGACGGGTGACGGGTGACGGGCGTCGAGAACGACGCCGTTCGGGGCGAGGACGCGCAACATCTCCTCAGGCGTCACGCGGCACTCGCCACTCGTCACGATGAGGTTGACGAGGTTGTCCGCGTAAGGCAGCCGCTTGCCGTCCCACTGCCCGGCCGAAACTTTGCCGTAGAGACCGAGCGACTGGATGTGCTTGCGCGCCGCCTCGACGTTCTTCGCGTCCGCGTCGAGACCGTGGACGATGAAGCTGTCGTTGGCGCGCAACGCCGCCGTCAGTTTCCCGTCGCCACAACCGACGTGGACGATGAGGCCGCCTTGGATGCCGGTAGCGTCCAGGATTTCCCTGGACGTGTCGCCCTTGGCGAACGTCCCGAAACAGAACGCGATAAGGAAGGCAGTGATTGCACGACGGGTTTGATGGTTCATGGTGGGTCTGGGTGGTTCGTGGTCCGACTGCTTCACGCTTGCTTCCTCTTTCGCTTCTTTCCTGCCTTGCCTTTCTTCGGCTCGTCGGAGGCGGTCTTGCCGGTGGCGGGGCTGAGCTTGTCGAGGACGGCTTGCAGGCGCGCGCGGGCGGCGGTGGCGGCTTCGTCCTTCGTGTCGGCGGCGACTGCTTTTTCCACGAACGGCGCGTCGCTCATGTCGAACAACTCGCCGCTCTGGGTGAGCTTGAAGCCTTGCTCGCGGACATACCACTTCCCGCCGAGCTGGACGTAGATCCAATCGCGCGGTGTGCCTTTCTCACCGCGCAGTTGCGGCGCGAAGCTGTGGCCGTCGAGTGTCACGCCCTCGGGCAGTTTTGCGCCGCCAAGGTCAGCGAACGTCGTGAAGAAATCGCTGAAGTCCACGAGGTCTTTCAGCACGCGGCCCGCGGGCATCGTGCCCTTCCAGTTCGCGATGAGCGGCACGCGGCTGCCGCCTTCGAGCACGCTGCCTTTCATGCCGTTGATCTTGCGACCGCCGAGCGTTGACCGGTCGGCTCCGAACCGCGCCGTGCCGTTGTCGCCGGTGAACACGATGAGCGTCTTCTCGCGCAGGCCGAGCTTGTCGAGTTCCGCGACAAGCTGGCCGACCTGCTTGTCGAGATAGGCGACGTTGTCGTCGTAATAGTCCTTCGTGCCGGGTTTGCTGTCCGGCGTGCGCAAAATCGGGCCGTGGATGAGATGCGTCGGGAAATAGAAGTAGAAGGGCTGCTCGCGGTGCCGCCGGAGGAAGTCCAGCGTGAAGTCCATGCAGACATCGGGGCAATAGACGTCCTGCTTCGTCTCGATGAGCTGTCCGTTCTTGGTGTAGCTCGTCTTCCAAAACCACCCGCCCGCGGTCGGGTCGGTGAGCCATTCGTCGAAGCCCCAATCGCCCGGCGTGTCGCCCATCTGCCGCCACTTGCCTGCCATGCCGGTGACGTAGCCGGCCTGCTTCATCGTGCGCGCGAGCGACGGTTCGTCCTTGAACGACGGCCGATGCGCCGAACCGTTCGTCGAGCCGCCGGTGCGGAAACCGTAGCGGCCGGTGTTGATCGTGCAGCGCGACGGCCCGCAGAGCGGCATCGCGTAGCACTGCGTGAAGCGCGCGCCCGTCTCGGCGAGCTTGTCGAGGTTCGGCGTCTTGCCTTTGAACCGGTCCGAGCCGTAGCACCCGGCGCCGTCGAGGCCCTGGTCGTCGCTGAGGATGAAGAGGATGTTGGGCTTCTGCGGATCAGCGGCATTGGCTGACCACGGAACACACAGAAGACATGGAAGGAAGAGCGGGAGGATTCGTTTCATGGATGGTTCCTTGTGACGGGTTTGGAGTTCAGGCTTTTTTGCCGCGTTTTCGTTCCTTTTTTTTTTGCTTCGTTTCGCCGTCCGCCTTCTTGCGGGTTTTGGTTGCGCCGGCGGCCGGGTTGAGTTTGTCGAGCACGGCTTGCAGACTTTCGCGCGCGGCTTTGGCTTCGGTGCTTTGCGAATCGGCGGGAACCGGCTTTTGCGCGAACGGCGCGTCGCTCATGTCGAAGAACTGGCCGCTCTCGGTCAGCTTCCAGCCGTCGTTGCGCGCATACCACTTCGCGCCAAGCTGCACGTAAATCCACTCGCGCGGGCTGCCTTTGTTGCCGCGCAGTTGTGGCGCGAAGCTCTGGCTGTCGAGCGTCACACCTTCCGGCAGCTTCGCACCGGCCAGTTCGGAGAACGTCGCGTAGAAGTCGCTGAAGCCGACAAGGTCCTTCAGCACGCGGCCGGCGGGCGTCACGCCTTTCCAGTTCGCGATGAGCGGCACGCGGCTGCCGCCTTCGTTCACCTGGCTTTTGCGGCCGTCCACAGGCCGGCCGTTGATGGTGCCGACGGGCACGCTGCCGTTGTCGCCGGTGAAGACAATGAGCGTCTTCTCGCGCAGGTTCATCTCATCAAGCGCGGCGACGAGCTTGCCGACGACCTTGTCGAGGTAGGAGATGTTGTCGGTGTAGAGCGCGCTGTCGCCTTTGCCTTTGCCCTTGGCCTTCCGCTCGGCGCCCTCTTTGCTGTCGGGCGTGCGCAGGATCGGCCCATGAATCAGCGTGGTCGGGTAATAGACGAAGAACGGCCCGTCGCGGTGGCGCTTGATGAAGTCCACGACGAACTCGTGGAACATATCGGGCGCGTAATTCGTGTCGGTCACCGGCACGGGCTGGCCGTTCTTGTTGAGCGCGGGCTTCCAGTAGCGTTCGCCTTTGGACTTGTCCCAGCGCAGGAACTCATCCCAGCCCCACGCGCGCCCCTCCTCGGCCGTGTCGAGGTAGGCGAGCTGGCTCCACTTGCCCGCGAACGCGGTCGCGTAGCCCGCCTGCTTCAGCGTTTTGGCGATGCAGACTTCCTTCTGCGGCGTGGCGGCGGCCCCGCAGCCGTTGTCGAGCACGCCGGTGCGGAATGCGTAGCGGCCGAACATGCACAGCGCCCGCGACGGCGCGCAGAGCGGCGCGGCGAAACATCGCTCGAACCGGACACCGCCCGCGGCGAGCGAGTCGAGGTTCGGCGTCTTGTATGCCCCACCGTAGCAGCCGACACCCGGAATGCCATAGTCGTCGGAGAGGATGAAGATGATGTTCGGTCGCTCAACGGCGGGCGAGTCAACACAGAGAGCGCCAAGAGCGCAGAGGAGGGCAAGGCGGTGTTTCATGGCGGTGATAAACACCGGTCGCCGCCAATTGTCGCGAGAGCGCGGGCGCGGCCCGCCACGTGCCGGCGGTCACACTACTTCGCGATACGCGTCGGGGTGCGGGCGGGAGATGACCACCGCGTTGACCAGCACGCCGCGGTCGGCGATGACCTGCTTGCCGGCCTGCACGGCGGCCTGCACCGCGGCGACGTCGCCGGTCATGGTGCAGAACGCCTTGCCGCCGAGCGCCATCGCCAGGCGGATCTCCAGCAACTGCACGTCCGCGGCCTTCGCGGCCGCGTCGGCGCCTTCGAGCAGCGTGCTGACGTTGAACGATTCCAGGATGCCCAGCGCGCCACCCGGTTCCGGCACCTGCGAACGGCCCAAGGCGGTGATGACGTCGGGATGCGGGTTGGGGAAAACGTATTGGTCAATGAGGCAGCCATTGGCGGCGGCGGCGCCCACCTCGACGGCGCTCTCCACCGCGGCGACCGCGCCGCAGATCACCACCATGTATTTGCCGGAGCAGATGCTGCGCGAGAGCACGATCTGGACCTTGGCGGCCTTGAGCATCGCGTCGGCCACCGCAAAGCCGGCGGCGACGCTGGAGAGTTCGATGATGCCGATGGATTTGTCGTTCATGATTGCCTCGTCAAAATGATGCGGTCGCCGGTCACGTCGGCGACGGTGCCGGCCATCGGCGCGTGGAGGATCGCGCCGAGGTCCTTCTCGCCGAGCGCGCCGAGCGGCTGGCCGACCTTGACCTTGTCGCCTTTTTTCACGATCGGCTTGTTGGGCGCGCCGGCGGACTGTTTGAGCGGCAGGATGAGCTGACGGGGCTTGACCGCGATGTCGCTGAGCGGCGCGGGCGAGTCGTATTGCTCGATGTGCATGCGCTGCATCAACATCTTGATCGGCACCTTCCGGCCGTCGTGAATCGCGTGCGCCTTGGTGGGCGCGGGGCCGGTCCACTTGATGCTCGCGGCGCGCATCTCGGCCTTCGAGGCGTCGCAGGCTTCCTTCGGATAAAGTTCCTCCGGGCAGGCGTAGAGCGTGCAGAGGCCGCACGC
The DNA here is from genome assembly GCA_016219905.1 of Verrucomicrobiota bacterium. GTDB lineage: Bacteria > Verrucomicrobiota > Verrucomicrobiia > CAIQCK01 > CAIQCK01 > JACRKA01. Next base: position 1,178 of record JACRKA010000170.1, on the reverse strand, counting down.
GCAGCAGTTGGCGGCCATCTGGTTCCAATACTTCTTGTCGGTCGCGGTGAACGCGAGGCTGCGCATGACTTGGTGCGGCTCGACCGCGTAGCCGAGCAGGTAGCGCGGACAGAACTCGGTGCAGTAGCGGCACTGGTCGCAGGCCGACTTGCCGATGCGGGCCTGGATCGGCGCGGGCTTGAGCTTGCGCTCGGCCACGTGATGGTCGCGCGGCAGGATGACCGCGCCGGTGCTGGTCTTGACGATGGGCGTGTCGAGGTCGTCGGTGAGCTGGCCCATCATCAACCCGCCGACGAAGAGCACGGGGTTGTCGGTGGCGAGGCCGCCGCTGGCCTCAATCGCCTCGCGGAACGTCGTGCCCACGGGCACGGTGAGTGACACGGGATTCTTCACCGCGCCGGCGAGCGTGATGGTTTTCTGCGTGACCGGCACGCCCTTGGCCGCGGCGGTGATGTTGGCGAGTGTCTCGACGTTGGCGACCACGACGCCGACCTGGAGCGGGATGCCCTGCGGCGGGATCAACCGGCCGGTGACGGTGTAAACCAGCTCGTATTCGTCGCCCGCCGGATAGTAGTCGCCGAGCAACTGCACGCGGACGGGCGTGCCTTTGCAGGCGGCTTGGATGGCCGCGACGGCTTCCTTCTTCTTCGCCTTGATGCCGACGACGCCGTCCTTGGCGCCAACGGCCTGCATGACGAGTTGCACGCCCTCCACGACCTCCGCGGCCATGTGGTGCATGACGGCGGCGTCCTTATGGAGCAACGGCTCGCACTCCGCGCCGTTGGCGATGACGGTGTCGGCCTTGGCGGCGAGCTTGACGTGGGTCGGGAATCCGCCGCCGCCCGCGCCGACCACGCCGGCCTGCTTCACTTTTTCAACCAGACTCATAAGGCCGGATGCTAGCCGCAAAGGGGTGGCAATTCAACGATGACATTCAGTCTCTTCGGCCGACGGTGTATTCCAGGTCGTCGCAGAAAATCTTCACCATCTGTCCGCCGGCGGTCGAGGTGAACAAGCCGAACCGGTCCAGGCTCGCGCCTTGGGCCTTCTGGCCCGGCTTCAAGGCGAGCGTCACGGATTCCTGGCCGAGCGTCACGCGCATCCCGCCGTTGCCGCCGTTCGCGGCGGGATCATAGACCAGCGACCAGTCGAAGACCTTGCCGGGCGTGAGCACCGGG